>JAPLDG010000168.1 GCA_026391845.1 Bacteroidota bacterium
CACAACTTGCCGCTGCTGTTGACTATGCTTCCAGGGATTCGCTCCGGTTCGAAATCAAAGGACAAAAAGTATTCCTGTATAAAGAGGCCACCATCAAATATCAGGATATTACCCTCAAGTCCGACTACGTAGAGATAGATTTTACTAAAAACGTTGTGTATGCCACCGGGGTGAAAGACTCCACAGGGAAACAGATCGGAACGCCTGAATTTTTTGATGGCACCCAGAACTTCAAATCCAAAACCATCAACTATAATTATACCACCAAGCGCGGTTATATCAACACCGTATTCTCCAAGCAGGATGAAGGATACCTGCACGGGACTGTGGTAAAAAAGATGGAAAACAATGTAACCTATATAAAATCAGGATCATACAGCACCTGCGAACTTGAAGAGAATCCCCATTTTGCCTTTAGGTTCAATAAAGGAAAAGTAATTCCCGGGAAGCAGGTTATCACAGGTCCGGCCTATATGGAAATTGCAAATGTGGCAACTCCGCTGCTCATTCCTTTTGGATTTTTCCCAAACAAGACGGGGCAGCGTTCAGGAATCATCATCCCCACTTATGGAGAATCCCAGGACCGGGGCTTTTATTTTGAGAACTTTGGCTATTACTGGGCTGCCAGCCAATACCTGGATGTAACCGTACTGGCAGATATTTATACCCACGGTAGTTGGGGAATCAAACCTACGATCCGCTACAACAACAGGTATCATTACAATGGAGCCTTCAATTTCAGTTATGCAATCAATGTTATCGGTGATGCGGACTCTCCCGATTATCAAAAAAGCAAGGATTTTCAGTTGAGGTGGGTCCACAGTCAGGATCAGAAAGCACGCCCGCACAGCAATTTCTCGGCCAATGTGAACATTGTCAGCAACACATTTAACAAATACAACCTCTCCTCCAGTGCACAATCTTACCTATCCAACACATTTCAGTCCAGCATCAACTATTCGACAAACTTTGCCAGCAAATATTACCTGAACCTCAACTTTACCCACAGCCAGAATACGTTGAATAAAACCATCAACATCACCTTTCCTGTGGTTTCATTTTCAGTAAATCAGTTTTATCCGCTACGCAGGAAGAATCCTTTGGGCAAAATGCGCTGGTATGAACAAATCAGCATGAAATATAATATGGATGCGCAAAATCAGTACAACTCACCGGATTCAACCTTTGCAAAAGGAAGCTGGGCCGATTCCATGCAAAATGGCATGCGTCACTCGTTTCCCATCAACGGTACATTTCGGATCCTGAAATTCATCAACTGGTCGAATTCAATCAACTTTACGGATCGAATGTACCTGAAAACGATCCGGAAGTACTATCAGAACGATACCATCTTCGACGGTTCTGACACCCTGCTTCCCGGATACAAGACCAGGGATGTCTCCGGGTTTTCCAACGCCCTCGATTTTAGTCTTTCAACATCTGTCAATACCCGCCTCTATGGCATGTACCAATTCAATAGCAAAGGACTTATCAAGGCGCTGCGTCACATGGTAACCCCCTCGGTCACATTTTACTATACACCTGATTGGGGCGCACCCGGTATTGGCTATTACCGGTACATCGACAACGACACCAACCATACAAATCCAGGCGTTTACTCGATATATCAGGGTGCGATATACGGGTCGCCGCCGGGACAAAAATCGGGGATGGTCACATTTGCCATCAGCAACAACCTTGAACTTAAAGTCAGAAACCGAAAAGATACCATCACCGGGGTGAAAAAAATCCCCCTCATCGACGATCTCAGCATCCGGTGCTCATACGATGTTGCCAGAGACTCAGTGAACTGGTCGCCCCTCACCATCAATGGCCGCAGCACCGTCATCAAAGGATTGTCAATTTCGTATACCAGCATCTGGAACCTTTACACCCGTGATTCGCTCGGAAGATCAACCAACACCTTTGAATGGGAAGCAAATCACCGGCTGGTCCGTCTCGACAATACCACCTGGGATGTGGGGTTTTCTTATTCTCTCTCCTCAGATAAAGTCAAGGGTAAGAAAACCAGCGATAAAGGAACACCAGAGGAGCGAAAGGATGTGATAGACTATTATGACTACTATGTTGACTTCGACATCCCATGGAGCTTTTCAATAAACTATAATTTTCATTATGGCAAAGCATGGAATAACAGCTCCAAAAAAAGGGTGGATCAATTGACCCAGACCTTTAATTTTAACGGACAACTGAACATCACCCCTAAATGGAAGATTTCTCTGACTTCAGGGTGGGATTTCGTACATAACGAACTCTCCTATACCTCTATTGATGTATATCGCGACCTGCATTGCTGGGAAATGCGATTCGGATGGATTCCGAAAGGAGCTCAGCAAAGCTGGAATTTCTCCATCAATGTCAAGGCATCCATCCTTCAGGATATGAAACTGAATAAAAAGAAAGACTTCAGGGATTATGCCTATTAAATTATAAATCGAAAAATACATCTCGGACACATGAAAAGAATCATTTCAACTACCGATGCACCAAAAGCCATTGGTCCTTACAGTCAGGCGACAGAAGCCAATGGCATGCTGTTTATTTCCGGACAGATTCCCATTGATCCGGCAACAGGAAAATTTGTTGAAGGCGGGATCACGGAACAAACCGAACAGGTTATGAAAAACATTGGCGCCATTTTGAAGGCAGCGGGCTACGATTTCTGCGATGTTGTCAAATCTAACTGCCTGCTGAGCGATATGGATCATTTTGCCGCCATGAATGCAGTTTACGGAAAATACTATGCCGAAAATCCACCGGCCCGGGCGGCATATGCTGTTGTTAAACTGCCAATGGGTGCTTTGGTCGAAATTGAGACGATTGCAGCGAAGTGAACAGTCATAGCACCAAAGCCGTGATCTTTTTTATGGGTCGTGACACGTGACGCGTGACGTGACACGTGACACGTATCACTCTCCGGTAAGCACATAAGGGGCCCAGATGGTTGGCATCGCTGTTGACCTGCAACTGATCCATTGCAGTTTCACCTCCCGCAGCGCTGCGCTGTAAGATTTGCCAGACAGCCATAAACTGTAAAAATCAACCATAAAGTGTTCTGCCAGGGTATCGGTTACATTCCATAGGGTTGAAAGGATATTCCGCGCCCCAGCCATTAAAAAGAGTTGGGGTAACGAATGTGATCCATTTCCATCGGGCATCCTGTCAACACCTGAGGCACATGCATTAAGTACAACCAAATCAGCCTCCAGCCGTAAATCTTTAATTTCACTCATGGTCAGAATACTTCCTGAGAATTGCCTGGTTTTCCCTGCCGGATGATAGCTGTCGAAAAGAAAGCCGCCGGTTTCATGGTCCTTCGTTTCCCTGATATAATGGGTCGCTAGATGAACAATTTTCCCCCGGCAAACAATGGCTTTAAAAAAGTCTTTTTGGGAGCGTCCGGCAGAAATCAGCGAGGATGACAAACCCTTCTGTTGAAATAATGCACCAATTTCTGTAATTTCGCTCTGCGAGCCAGGAAGGGCAGGCAAATACTTATTCAATGTAAATTCAGGAGAAAAACCCAAAAATGCATACTTGTGCTCATCCATAATCATGCTACGATCAGTAAGATTGTAAGTAGATTTCTCATCCCATCCTTCCCGGGAACGGTGATAAACCACTTCAAAATCCTGGATCAGGTAATGCAGATTACAAATGTTGTTTCCTTGAGACAGACTGTCATTGCAGATAAACGCTTCAAACGGGATCCCCGACAGCCTCTCATCTGGTATGATGATCAAACGCTGTTTCCCATTCAGAAAATGCTGAACTGGTCTGATCAGGAACAAATAGAGGATCTCTCCGGGAATTAAGAAATTCCTGGGTTCGGCAGCTTTAAGTTTCAACCGAAAAGACCTTAAACTATACCAGAACAGCTGATCAAGTGACTGAATGGTGTAAAAAGTCGATTCCTTTGAAATTGCATTCAGTTGCAGCAATGAATCGGAAAGCCAATACTCCAGCAAAACTTCATCAGCTTTCAGATGGTGCTGAACGCTTTCAATATCAGACGGCGATTGCTGAATCTGAGCCGCCATGAAAAACGGAAAGACGAGGATCAGCATCCCGGACAAAAAAAACCGAAACCATGAATGAAATATCAGCATCCGGTCAGTTTTTAATACATGGTAAAATTGTCAGCTTCCCCATCAATAACATTTCCTCATCCGACATGATTTTCCAATAGTACACTCCTTCGCTGAACCATTTGGTATTCAACCTATAATAACAACTATACACAAACGGTGTTTCGAGGACAGGAATTCCACGGTTGTTCAGGATGGTAAGATAAATTGGTTCGGCGACGGTGCAACACTGCCATGAAAAAAGCACCTCGGCGCCAGCAGTAATGGAGATATTCACTTTGGGTGAGATCAATTTAAAAGGATTTGAACGGGTTACAGAACCAACCAATAGTTCAAACTCTTCCATCGGCTGAAAGTTTTTCGCTGCCAGACTTAAATGCCTGGGTTTTTGTCGGGACATGGCTGTATACGTCTCTGGTTTTCGGAATTTTTCGAGCCCGGTTGATTTATCAGGTCCATCCGCTTTCCTCCTGCTGAGGTGACTTTCAATTTGAATGGCCGGAGGGTTTCTTTCATATGAGCCGGAGGTCAGCAGATAAAACAATCCGCCAATCATGACAAGACAGAGCACAGAAGCCGCGATTAACAAATAGGTCATCCGTCCGCGGTCGCCTGCATTTCTATGGGAAACAGAATGCACTTTCCCTATCAGGTCTATGATTTCCCCATCCAGGAGAAAGCGGTTCAGGCTTGCATCTATGTAGACTTCAGAACGGAGCAACGGATTGACAAGCATCTGTTTCTGAAATACAGCCTTTTCAAATTCATCCAGTTCATCCTCATTATAGCGATCAATCCAATCGCAGGTGATTTCAGTTTCCATCATAGTATAAGTATTGTTGACATTCAGGATCGTTCATTATTTTTTTTCGCAACAAATTTTTGCAATAGTATTTTCGAGTCTTTACATAGTCCTCAGATTTGAATTTCAGCATCCTGGCGATCTCTTTACAGGATATTTTCAAGCAATAAAGCTGAAGTAGCCGCCTGCAAACATTGGGCAGCAGCATGAGATTTTTATAAAACAATCTTTGCTGTTCCAGGCTGTCATAGTCAAGCCACTGATCATCCAACAAATATTCACTTTTTGATTCATGTACTTCATAATCTGCCTGGTATAACAACCGACATTTACTTTCAAGTCTTTGCAGCCATAAATTTTTGCAAATCGAAATGAAAAAGGTTTTCAGGCTGCATTGTAAAACGAACGACTGTGATATACTTCTTGTGTACAATACAACAATGGCATCCTGGAAGAGGTCTTCAACATCCTGCTGATTGCCGGAATTATTCGTCAAATGATGCCGGATCACCGGAATATACTCCTGGTAAAGATAATTGATGCAACTGCGATTCCTGTGTCGCAACCCTTCTATCAATTCTTTGTCTGTGTAGTGGTGTATCATGTGCCTGTTTTCTTTGGTTTAATCGGTTTTTTTTCAAAAGGTGAACCGATTGTTAATAACTTTTACTTCATGGCTATTTATGACAATGACAAGACAAGCAGGCAAATGGTTGCGTGGGTCAAAAAAAAAAGACCGGAATAATCCGGCCTTTTCATCAAAAATGCAGTTATTTCTACTTAAATTTCATTCCGAGGTTATAAAACACAAACGTCCACAGATCAGTGGCTTCATCAATCTGTTTTGTGGTTGGCTTTCCGGCGCCATGCCCAGCTTTTGTCTCAATTCTGACCAGCGCCGGATGGTCGCCTTTGTGTTTGGCCTGCAGCGTCGCCATAAATTTAAAAGTATGAGCCGGAACCACACGGTCATCATGATCTGCAGTAAACGCCAGGGTTGCCGGATACACCACACTGTCTTTCAGATTGTGTAACGGGGAATATTTAATCAGGTAATCGAAACCCTCCTTTGTTTCACTTGTTCCATAGTCGCTGGCCCACGCCCATCCAATGGTAAATATCCATTACACCCACCTGGGGAATAGCAACCTTGAATAGTTCAGGTCGTTGGGTCATGCATGCCCCTACGAGCAACCCGCCATTCGACCCGCCCATGATTGCCAGATGTTCTGGTGAAGTGTATTTTTCAGCAATCAGAAATTCGGCTGCAGCAATAAAATCGTCGAAAACATTCTGCTTTCTATTCTTGGTACCGGCTTTGTGCCAATCTTCGCCATATTCGCCTCCGCCACGAAGGTTGGGCACCGCATACACCCCTCCATTTTCAAGAAAAAGCAGCCTGCTCAGGCTGAAACCCGGGGTAAGACTCACGTTGAACCCGCCATATCCATATAACAATGCCGGATTGGCGCCATTCAGCGCCATTCCCTTCCTGTGCACGATAAACATGGAAACAGGAGTCTTGTCCTTCCCTGAATAAAAAATTTGCTTTACCACATAGCGGGCCGGGTCGAAATCCAGCTCCGGCCGGTTGAAAATTTCGGATCTGTTTTGCGCTACATCATACTTATAAATGGTCATCGGGAAAGTGAAGGAGGTATAGCCGTAAAATGCAAGACCTTCTCCTTTCTTCCCGCTGAAACCTGCCAGTG
>JAPLDG010000065.1:0-2821 GCA_026391845.1 Bacteroidota bacterium
ATGGCATTTGGCTCTTCAATTTCAGCCTGCATGGCTTCCTCAAACCAACTGGAAAATTGTCTTAAGGGATTGGCATCAGCAACTTTTTCATCCAGGGATGAAAAATGATACTCTTTTCGAAGGTCATGTAACTGTTTGGTCACGGTACAAACTATTTTCTGGATAAAAGGTCGAATAAAAGTAAATTAATTTTTACCTTTACGAAAATTTAAATACTGAATTTTATGTCAAGCAAAGTTACAAAAGCAGAACTTACCGAGTTCAAAACAAATAAAGACAATGTCAGGGAATTCTCCAACGGAGAGGTAACGGTTTACTGGAAGGCTGATTTGTGCATTCATTCAGCTAACTGCCTGATTGGACTACCTGGGGTCTTTAATTCGAAAAAGAAACCATGGATCAATGTGCATGCTTCAAGTAGCAAAGAGATCATGAAAGTGATTGACACATGTCCGTCCCGGGCGCTTACTTATCTGAAGAGTACCAAATTTGTTACGTCTAAACCACGGGCAACTGCGAAAATGAAATCAAAATTCGCCAGGGTTCATATCCTGAAAAATGGCCCTGCTTTGATCACCGGCAATTTTATTCTTCGTGATGCAAAGAAAAAGAAGATTCAGATTGAAAACGAAGTAGCTGCAATTTGCCGTTGCGGCGCCAGCAAGAAAAAGCCATTCTGTGATGGCAGCCATCAGGCAGTCGGATTTACGGATTAGGGCCACTTTATAACTTTTCATTCTATGACCATTGGTATTTTAAAAGAAGAAGGAGCTGAAAATCGTGTTTCCCTCCTTCCGGAATCTGTTGCTACACTCACGAAAATGATGGTCACTGTGTTTGTTGAAAAAGAGGCGGGCTTGAGAGCCTTTGCTTCTGATGCAGATTATGAGACAGCCGGGGCAAAAATCCTGGCAAAGGATGAAGTCATTGCTCAATCTGACTTGCTGATTAAAATTAATCCCCCGTCGGAGGCCGAATTGTTGCAAATGAAAGAGAGGGTGGTCTTTCTTGCAGTTCTCAACCCGTTTTTCAACGGTCCTCTCGTTAGAAGACTTGCTGAGAAGAATATTACCAGTTTCAGTCTGGATGTGATACCCCGCACCAGTCGTGCCCAATCGATGGATATACTATCATCGATGGCTACCGTTGCAGGATATAAGGCTGTTTTGGCGGCTGCCAGTTCACTTCCAAAGTTTTTCCCCATGTTTATGACTGCCGCAGGAACCATCACCCCGGCCAAGGTATTGATTCTGGGGGCAGGAGTAGCTGGATTGCAGGCCCTCGCAACTTCCCGGAAATTGGGCGCTGTGGTTGAAGTGTTCGATGTGCGTGCTGCAGTAAAAGAAGAGGTTGTTGGGCTGGGAGGCAAATTTGTTGAAGTGGAGGGTGCCGTCGATGACAAATCAGCCGGCGGATATGCCGTTGAACAAACGGAAGATTATAAGAAAAAACAGGCTGCTGCTGTTCACGAGCATGCCATTAAGTCAGATGTGGTTATCTGCACCGCACAAATCCCCGGTAAGAAAGCGCCATTGTTGTTAACCAAAGCAACAGTTGAATTAATGAAACCCGGCGCGGTGATCATTGATCTGGCAGCCTCCACCGGAGGGAATTGCG
This sequence comes from Bacteroidota bacterium, assembly GCA_026391845.1. Lineage (GTDB taxonomy): Bacteria > Bacteroidota > Bacteroidia > Bacteroidales > FEN-979 > CAIVAT01. The sequence goes on from JAPLDG010000065.1 coordinate 1,618, forward strand.
AAGTAACCAAAAACGACGCAACTGTTATTTATCAGGGTGTGAAAGTTATTGGTAATTCATCATTCCCGGTGGAAATGCCAACGGATGCAAGTAAAATGTTTGGTAAGAATGTGATCAACTTTCTTAAATTGATGATCAGCGCAAAAGGCGAATTTAACCTCAAATGGGAGGATGATATTGTGAAGGGCACCTGTGTGACCCACAACAAAGAAATCGTGCATGAACGCGTAAAAGCATCAATAACTGCCTAAATTACAGAACTATGAATGATATTTTAAGATTTTTTCTGGAGTACAGGGAAGCGATTTTCATTATTATTTTATCTGTCTTCCTTGGAATTGAAGTGATTTCACACGTCCCTTCCGTTTTACATACCCCATTGATGTCGGGAGCCAATGCCATTCACGGCGTCGTGATTATCGGTGCCATCATTGTGATGGGCCATGCCGGCAATGTTCTGTCCATGATCCTGGGTTTTATCGCCGTGATTCTTGGAACGCTGAATGTAGTCGGCGGATTTGTCGTAACCGACCGCATGCTGGAGATGTTTAAGAAAAAGAAAAAACAGCTATAACGAGAACTATGGAAACCATTCAAACTATTACGAAGACTTTCGAATTTTCCGAATATATCTCGATTCTTGAATTGTCCTATATCCTGGCTTCTGTTCTGTTTATCCTGGGATTGAAAAAACTTGGACATCCTGATACAGCACGCAGTGGAAATCTTTGGGCTGCAGCAGGAATGGGGCTCGCCATCCTGTTCACGATTCTCTTCCACAAAACCAGGATGGAAGATGGTTCCTTCCAGGGGATCCACAACATCGGCTGGATTGTCGGTGCACTCATCATCGGGTCAGTAGTTGGATGGATGGCGGCTAAAAAGGTTAAAATGACTGCCATGCCTCAGATGGTCTCCTTGTTTAATGGAATGGGCGGCGCCTGCGCTGCACTGATTTCCATGATGGAATTTCCCCGAATGCAGAGCGAATTGGCAGGCGCTCAGGTCACAACAATGATGAATGGTGAAGCGTTGGCTATTCTTCTTGGGTTAATGATCGGAGGCGTTTCCTTTGCCGGCAGCATGATTGCTTTCGGTAAACTTGATGAGCGGATCGGTGATTTTAAGAGCCCGGTTCTCCGGTATATAAACCTTTCATTTTTGTTTAGTTTATTCGCTTTTGTTGCTTTTATCATGTTTAAAA
>JAPLDG010000065.1:2854-8831 GCA_026391845.1 Bacteroidota bacterium
ACACCGGTTGCCGGTGAAAACTGGATGATTTATACGCTTGCTGCACTTGCACTTGTGTATGGGGTTACCTTCGTCATGCCGATCGGGGGCGCTGACATGCCGGTGGTTATCTCCCTGCTGAACTCGTTTACCGGTGTTGCAGCCGCCATGGGCGGGTTTCTATACAGCAATCAGGCGATGCTTACAGGCGGTATTCTTGTAGGGTCATCCGGAACCATCCTCACCATCCTGATGTGCAAAGCCATGAACAGGTCACTGTTGAATGTCATCATTGGTGCGTTCGGCGGAAGTTCGGCAGCCGGACCAGATACGGGAGATAAAACGGTGAAAGAGATATCCCTGAGTGATGCATCCGTTCTGCTTAGCTACTCCCAAAAAGTATTGGTAGTTCCAGGTTACGGCCTGGCCGTTGCACAGGCTCAACACCTCTGTCATGAACTTGAAACCTTGCTGGTTTCGAAGGGAGTTGAACTGAAATATGGCATTCATCCTGTTGCCGGACGTATGCCGGGACATATGAATGTGTTGCTTGCAGAGGCTGATGTCGCTTATGAAAAACTCCAGGAGATGGAAGATGCAAACAATGAAATGAGCAATACGGATGTGGTGATTGTTGTTGGGGCGAATGATGTTGTAAACCCTGCCGCAGAGGATGATCCTTCAAGCCCGATATATGGCATGCCGGTGATCAGGGTGTGGGATGCTAAAAATACGATTATTATGAAGCGCAGTATGGCAAAAGGATATGCCGCAATCGAAAACAATCTTTTCTTTCTGCCAAAATCAAGGATGCTCTTTGGCGATGCCAAGGCAACACTGCAAAAACTTGTGGCTGAAATCAAGAATCTGTAACAGAATAATATTCACCTGATTGCAATAAAAAAGCCCCGGAATGCGGGGCTTTTTTATTTTCAGCAAAACGCTTACTATTTTTTGCCTTTGAATAATTTCGGGAATTTCTTCACGGAATCAGCATGAGCAATAGAATCAGCAATCATTTTCTCTTGTTGAACTTTCGCAATTGAATCGGCGATTCTCTGCTGTTCAGCCTGAACCATTGCTAATGAATCAGCAACGCGGATAGAGTCAGCAATTCTTGTTTCTTCGATTTGTTTTGCGCTTGGGCCACAGGAGTACATGAAAGCTACTGCTGCGATAACTAATACTGTTGCAAGTTTTTTCATTGTCTATTGATTTTTTAGAATTGAGATGCAAAGATACGCCAATGCATTACTACCATCCAAATATTTTGACCACTTTTTTTTACCATTTTTTAACATTTAACTTATTGTATTGATTATCAATGAGAATAATTTTAACATTTGTTATGAAATCGGTACTTATGAACAAACCCTGTGAAAGTTGTTCACAGGGTTTGCTTAATATTGAATGAATGTCCTTCTTATAAACGCTATCCGACAAGCTTGAAAGAGATCGTGATTTTGTACAATTGATAGAACGGAGCTTTTGCCTCTTTACAATTGATCTTTGATAATTGTGCTTTTACATCGTCAGAAATCTCCTTATTATCTGTTGACATTCTTTTTATGTCGATTTTCCCACTTTCATCAATGGCAAATACCACATTAACAGTTCCTGTGCAGCAGCTCTTAACGGCCCGTTCTGGATATTTTACTCCGTCCTTAATCGCCTTTTGAAGGTGAACTGCAGGAGGAATTGCTGGTTCACTGGCAAAAATAGAAGTTCCTGAAATGAAAATGAACATCAGGATGATCATAATGACCCGGGTTAAATTCGCTGTTTTCATGGCTGAGATTTTTAGGTTTTTTAAAATGTTGAATTATTACCTTTTTGACGTAAAAAAAATCAAATCGTTACAATTTATTTTGATTTTTAACATATGTTTAACTTTTACATCAATGAACAAATATATGTTCAATAACCTATTGAAAACAAATAGTATCTGTATTTAACGGGAGATTTTCGATAAGAATGGATCGTGGAGGGTTTAACCTGAAGTAAGGAAAAATATAAGGTGAAATAATCGGTAAACCAGGTTTATTGCACGGTCAAATCAGATGGTGCTATTTTTGCGGTCCGCTGCTGTTTAATTGCTGAACCTTTATTTTATCATTTTTTGTCAGCCCGGATAAAATCTGGATATTTATACCGTCAGACAGCCCGGTTTTGATGAATCTTTTTTCAAACTTCTGAGAAGAAGTCTCCACCTCTACATAGGCAGAATCCCCTTGAAATAACAATGATGCTTCTTTCACGGCCAGCACATTGTCCTTGTGGTCAAGTACAATGTCTGCATTTGCGCTGTATCCGGCGCGGATAAACTGATCTTCCTTTAATTTCACATCCGCTTTTATTTCAAACTGAACAGCGCCGTTATCAAGGATTCCCTTAGGTGAAATGTACTTCAATGTAGCCTGGAAGGTATCGTTTTCAATTGCGCCGATGGTCAGCTGCAGGTCCATCCCCGGCTTGATTTTTCCAACCTCGGTTTCATCCACCTTGCCCTGAAAGATCATATCGCCAACGTCGGCAACGGTTGCAATCGTGGTTCCGGCGTTAAAATTGTTTGTTTCAATTACACTGTTACCGACTTTTATAGGTATATCAAGGAGCATTCCTTCGATGGTCGACCGGATCAGGGTGTTGGTTGCTTTACCCGATTTTTTATTCACCCCTTCACGGATCAGTTCAAGATTCGATTCTGCTGCATCAACCTCCTGACGTGCATTCTTATAACTAACCTGGGTCTGTTGGTTCTCTACGGCTGATATTACGCCCTGGTTGTATAATTTTTCCTGTCTTTCGGCATTCTGTTTTGCATCATCAAGGGCAATCTTCGCCCTTTCAAGGCGGGCTTCTGCATTGTTCAGATTGATCAGGTCGGGAATAATGCGCACTCTTGCAATCACATCGCCTTGCCTGACCTGCTTGCCCGCCTGGACAAAAATCTCTTCGACAATACCCGAAACCTGTGGTTTTATTTCGATCTCCTTTCGTGGAATAACTGAGCCTGTCGCCACTGTTTTCTTGACAATGTTCATCATGAAAGGCTTTTCAGTTTGATAAACGATCGGTTTTTCCTGGGATTTCCGGTAGAGATAAACGATGGTTATCACAAATACTGCAAGAATCAGGACAAGAATGGAAATTTTAAGGAATTTTTTCATGGACAAAAGTTATAGGATTGTCTGAATATATTTGTTTTATATGTTGTTTTGATCAATTTATTTTATGGATACATAATCAGTTACTCGTATCTCAAGGCATCAATCGGTTTGATCGACACCGCCCGGCGCGCAGGGATCATCCCTGCCAGCGCTCCACAGAGCACCAGAATTGTCAAGGCGGTGACAGCCACGGAAAAATCAATCCCCGGATGCAAAAACATCTCTGTATTGGCCCCTGAGGAGCCAAGCATAAAATTGATGAGTTCAAGCAAACCCACGCCCACCACCAGTCCGAAATAACCTGCAAAAGTCGTGAGAACCACCGATTCCATCATGATCTGGCTGATTACTTTCCAGGGTGTAGCGCCCAACGCGCGTTGAATCCCGATCTCCCTGGTTCTTTCCCTGACCACCACAAGCATGATGTTGCTAACGCCGATTACCCCGGCCAGCAAAGTGCCGGTTCCGACAATCCAAACCAGCAGGCGGATTCCAAAAAATAATCCTTGCATCTGATCATATTCTTTTTTTAAATTGAAATGACCGACTGCAGGATCATCGGCAGGAGCGATTGAATGTCGTGTTTTCAGGAGCCTGATCGTTTTTTCCTCGACAACAGAAACCGGAATATCATCCTGTGAAGTGATCGAAAAAAAGTTCCTCGTTCGCCTGTTCCCCGTTTCGTTTGGATGCGAAAATTCCCACTACCTGAAAATATACTCCCTGTATCTGTATATATTGCGAAATTGGATTTTCCTCTTTGGTAAAAAGGAGATCGACAACCCGGGTTCCGATGACTGCAACCTTTCGTTTATCTTTGATATCCAGATCGTTGATAAATCGACCTTTGATAAAATTCAAAGGATCGATTTTGTTGAAGGCCGGGTAGTCTCCCATGATGTTAAAGATACCGGATTTCATCCCCCTGATCACATTATTGGTTTGCATATACCCTCCGGCCTGCAAACGCGGAGCAAGATATTTGATTTCAGGGATTGCGTTCTGAATCGCCTTAACGTCATCATTGTCAAAATTATATCTTCTTCCCCTGGGAAAACCTTTGTATGGAATTGTGGTTTGTTGTGTCCAGATAAACACACTGTTTGTGGCCATGTCACCGAAATTCTGTGTTACTCCACGCTGCAGGCCATTGCCGGAACCAAGCATGATCACCAGCATGAAAATACCCCAGAAAACGCCAAAAGCCGTCAGAAAAGTTCTGAGCTTGTTTTTACTCAGAACATGATAAATTTCCTGCCAACGGTCGAGGTCAAACATATTATCGCTTGTAGATCAAAATTTCTGTTTCAAAAATCATCATTCATCCCGGAGGGCTTCCACCGGGTTAACATTGGCTGCTTTCATAGCCGGGAAAAGGCCTGCAACAGCTCCGGAAAAAATCAGCAAAATTGTGGCCATCACCGCAATTGAAAAGTCGGCTTCAGGATTTCTGAAAAATTCTGAAGGTGGCAGATTCTTAGCCAGCAGTTCAAGGAGGCCAACTCCGAGAACCAAACCGATATATCCCGCAAATGAAGTTATAACAATTGCTTCCTGCATGATCAGGGCTACAATAGACCATGGTGTCGCCCCCAGCGATTTCCGGATTCCAATCTCTTTGGTGCGTTCCTTCACCACGATCATCATGATGTTGCTGACGCCGACGATACCTGCAATAATGGTTCCGATGCCGATGATCCAGATAAATAGCCGGATGCCTGCAAACAAGGCTTTGAATTTTCGGACTTCTTCGTTTTTATTCCAAACATTGATCGCCCGGTTGTCCTCTATGTCGAAAGTGTGCATTTTTGCAAGCACTGCTTTTGATTTTTTGATCATCAGATCGGCCTCTGGTGCGGATGCGCTACCTGTGGTAAAAGAGATCTGGTTGATCACATTCTCCCCCTGAAACACCCGTTGAGCAGTTGAAATGGGAATATATACCCGCTTCTGTTCATCATCGTTTCTGCTGTAATCCCTGAAAACACCGACTACCTGAAAAAGAACCCCGCTGATTTTGATGTATTTGCCCATTGCTAAGGTGTCTGCGCCTTTGAATAGCGTTGATTTTACTTTTTCGCCTATCACAGCTACCTTTCTGAATTCATTGATATCGATGGTATTGAGGAATCTCCCATTGATAATCTCAACCTCTTTGATAAATCCGTAATCGGGATGACAAGGAGATAAAAAGAAGGAGCCATACTCGTTTTTATAGGAGACAATTCTGTTCCCAAGAAATAACCGCGCTGAGATACGGTCATAACCATCAACGGATGATTTGATCGATTTATAGTCTTCATTGGTAAATCTGATCTGCCTGCCGGTTTTTAACCCCCTGTATTTCAGGCTGGTCTGACCACTGCTAATCCATACGCCATTGGTAGCGCCACCTTTAAACTGTTCCTTCACCCCGTTTTCAAGGCCTGATCCTGAACCAAGCAAAATAATCAGCATGAATATGCCCCAGGCAACACTAAATCCGGTCAGAAACGTCCGCAATTTGTTTTTACGGATCGTACTGTAAATCTCCTGCCATTTGTCGAGCTCGAACATTCGGTTGGATCAGTTGTGTGGTCTTAATTTAAAACGTGACACGTGACGCGTGACGAGTGGCTGGCGATGCGCAACAAGTGAGCTTTTAATGTTTTGCATTTTGATGTTGCATTTTGAATTTTTAATTTTCAACCACCTCTGTAATGTTTCCATCTGTGATCCGGATGGTTTTTTTTGTCCGCATGGCAATATCATGTTCATGTGTGACAATGATCACCGTAATACCGGCAGTGTTCACCTCCTGAAGTATATCCATGACTTCCAGCGATGTT
>JAPLDG010000097.1 GCA_026391845.1 Bacteroidota bacterium
GGTCGGGAACATGTATGATGATGCGAAATACAGCAAACTGAGGGATTCCGCGTTCAACCTGTTTTACATGGGCATCAACATCGGTGCATTTTTTGCCCCGAGTGCAGCAGGCGGGATGCGGAACTGGATCCTTGCCCGCAACGGATTCACCTATGATTCTGCCATTCCCAGCCTGGCCCATAAATTTTTAAAAGACCCGAGTACAGACACCACCCAGCTTTTACAGCTGGCACATCAGCAAACCGGAGCCCGTTTTACCGATCTGCATACATTTTGTTCACAGTACATTGATAGTATCAGCCAGGCCTATAATGCCGGTTTTGCGGTGGCCGCTTTGAGCATGATCGCGTCCCTGGCGATTTTCATCGGATTCAGGAAATACTACAAAGCAGCTGATGTTACGCACAAGCAACAAAAGGCGGCAAAATCAGCAAACCTGGTCGAACTTACTGCAAGTCAGACCAAAGACCGTCTTGTTGCTCTTGGGCTGGTTTTCTTTGTTGTCATGTTTTTTTGGATGGCCTTCCACCAGAATGGGTTCACCCTTACCATTTTTGCCAGGGATTATACTGTATCATCTGTTTCACGCGGATCGGCAATTATTTTCAACCTGGCGACATTTTTACCTCTGTTGATCGCCATTTTAGGTTTGGTACTGCTGTTTGGAAAAGCCTATACCGTCCGGACAAAAATGATCGGTGCATTGGTGGCATTGGGATCCATCCTCGTGGCCTTTTTTACCATCCGCCAACTTCAGCCTGAAGGGAACCCAATATCCCCGGAGATTTTCCAGCAATTCAACCCGATTTTCATCGTGTTTATAACTCCCATCGTGATCGGGTTTTTCGCTTATCTTAATAAAAATGGCAAAGAACCGTCCTCCCCGAAAAAAATCGGGATCGGCATGCTCATCACCGCCATTGGATTCCTGATCATGGTGCTCGCTTCTCAGGGACTGATGAGCCCGGCTGAACTGGCCATCAAGGGAGGCGTTTCCGACACACTGCGTTCACCATATTGGCTGATCGGCACCTATTTCACCCTGACCATTGCCGAATTGTTCCTGAGCCCGAGCGGGATCGCCTTCGTTTCCAAAGTTACTCCGCTTCAAGGGACTCGCTCAGGGAGGTTGGTTCGGTGCAACTGCCATCGGAAATATGATGGCCGGTTTTATCGGGCCTTTCTGGGATAAATGGCAGCTCTGGCAGTTCTTTATGCTCCTGGTTGGTTTAACGGTGTTATCTGCCATCTTCATCTTTTCGATCCTTAAACGGCTGGAACGGGCAACAACCAGTTAGAATATCGAATATTGAACAACGAATGTTGAATGTCGAACGGTTTCCCTGGGGGCACGCCCGGCGTTTTAACTCTTACACCGAACACATCCGGAAGACCTTCGGCGGGCGGATGCAGAAGGTGGTGGTGAATGCCGGGTTTACCTGTCCGAACCGGGATGGGACTAAAGGCGTTGGCGGTTGCACTTATTGCAACAATGATGCATTCAACCCATCCTATTGCAACCCGGTGGAACCATTGCATAGCCAGATCGCCAAAGGGATCATGTTTCACCATGTGCACTACCGGAGAGCTTCTAAATATCTTGTTTATTTCCAGCCCTACAGCAACACCTATGCACCGTTGTCAAAGTTAAAAGAGTTATACGAAGAAGCGCTGGACTACCCGGATGTGGTCGGACTTGTTCTTGGCACCCGCCCCGATTGCATCGATGAAGCC
>JAPLDG010000186.1:0-2586 GCA_026391845.1 Bacteroidota bacterium
CTCCAGGTCGGAGGATGTAATGGTGATCGATTCGTCCTTGAGTTCAAAAAGAAAATCATCCAGGATGGGCAAGGTATTATTCGTGTTGATCACACCCAGGATCGCCTGCAGGTTTTTAAGTAATAATGTGCTGGAGATGATAAATTTCATGGTCGTTTTATTTTGTTAAAATTGTTCCAAATATACGATAAAAAATTGTGGTTCAATATTTTTTATACTTCGAAAGCGCACTGAATAATTTCACAACGGAGCGTCATGCCTCTCCTTTTTCCTTCGGAAATCAAATTTCCGCTCCTCCCCATTTATCAGCCGTCTGATGTTTTTTCGGTGGGTGACAGGGATAAAGACAGAAACCAACAACGATAAGCCGATCAGTCCGGGATGCCTTATCCCGATAATAAAAAAAACCACCAGGGGAAATGCAAGCGACGCCAGTATAGATGATAGCGATACATAATGGGTTGCAACAAGAACCAGGATGAAAACCACAAGAACAAGCAATATGGCCAAAGGAAACAGGGAGATTCCGGCGCCTGCGATGGTACCAACCCCTTTTCCTCCTTTAAAACCGGCATAAACCGGGAATACATGACCCAGCACCGCTGCAAGCGCCATTCCTATTCGGATATAGATCATGGTCTCCGCACCCAACCCCGGAACCGGAATCCAGACGGCCATTTGCACTGCCAGCCATCCTTTGAACACGTCAAGCAGCATTACCGGGATGCCCGCTTTATACCCCAGCACCCTGATCACATTGGTCGCTCCCGCATTGCCGCTTCCATGCTGCCTGACATCAATTCCATATACCAGTTTGCCTATCCATACCGCGGAAGGAACAGAACCCAGCAGATAGGCCAGCAGGATTTCAAGCACGATATAGATGATGGTCATAGCAGGAATAATTAGTCGAAACTTATTTCAGCATGCAAAGTAATAAAAAATCCGGCTAACTATTGGGATTCTTCCAGTTGAAATTTCCGTAGGAAGTCACGTTTTTTTCGCTCGGTGGCAACGGTATAGTGAAATCCTTTAGAAATATCCCCCACCCGCTTTTCCTCGGCACGGGATTGTGCATCCTCGCGGATCAGGTCGTTGAAGGTAAGATCGGACGAAAGCGCCATCATCATATTGTTTCGGTAGTTGAAAAAGAACCAGTCCCTGGGAGATAACTCCAGATAGATTGTAAATTCATCCCCGTTGCGCTTTTTCGTAAACTCAATCACTCCTTTCGCATAACGGTTAATCTGATTTTTCCCGACGCTGGCGATCCCGATATCTCCATAGGAAAGGTAGGAGTGTGTTGTTGAATCCCATTTCATCGAAACATCAGCCAGAAAAACAGACCGGTCCAGCGCATCAGGGAATTTCTTGTATTTCCCAAGCAGCGCCTGTTCAGATTTCAACCGGTCAAAGTCGGTTTTTTCAAGCATCTTTTCAATGGCCATGGCATAAGGCGTGCTCATCAGTTTGACCCCGGGCATATTCACCGATTCGAGTTGGCTGCTGAATCGCTGCAATCCCCGCTCTGAGAATGGGAAATTCAACGTCATGGCACATTTCAGGCGGATGGAATCTGAAAATATGAAATAGTCAAGCACACCATAATTCTCAATTTTCAAAGCTTCTGACCTTAGGCTGAGATTTATCTTTCCTTCTCCGCGCACCATACAGTTCCCGGTATTCAATGCCAGATAATTCCTGTTTAACGAAAGATCCTTGAGCTTTTCAGCCGTTGCAATGCGAAACTCGGTGGCAGGGCCGTTATATTCCAGCAACCCTTCAGCCGTGATCATGGTGGTATCGCTGAAACTGATCTTGCGTCTGAAAAAAGATGGGCTTATTCTATCTTCCGTGTTGAAAAACATCAGTCCCAGGTTAATCGGTTCATTGTCAGTGTTTTTTAAAGGGAAAGCGATTGGGATCTGTACCCGTTCCGGATCGATCAGACTTGCGAATTTAACCCATTCAGGTTTTTCCTGAAAACAGTCCGTTACCGGATGAAAGCCTCCGTCGAAAAGGAGCATTTTCTGGCCGGCATGCAGGGAAAATGCTCCCCTGAAGGCAAATTCATGGCTCAGAAAGAATTCGGCCGAATCGCCGACACGACCTTCTGCCACTGTTTGCAACGTTGAATCCACCCTTATCCGGTCAAAACGGATTTGTTCACGCTCTCCTGTTTTCTCCCTGTAATCATACTCCCCCGAACCGGTATAATTCTTCCGGGAGGCGATGGAAACTTCTGCATTGTAAAACTGGTGATAGCGCGATTTTGTGTCGGCAATCACAATGGCATGGACGAGGCTTTGCATGACAGCATCCTTGAGAATCGTCACCTTTCCCGAATCAGGGTAAATTGCCGCATCCGCCACCTTGATAACCTTGACATCCTGGGCGTTGATTACATTGGTGCGCAGGTTGTACCTTGCTTTTGCAGCAAAGAATTTCAGAGAGTCCTGCAGGGGATGCACAGAAATAAATTCGGAACCGGTATAAGCCAGGTCGATGTATTGCGCCAGGCTCAGCGAATCAGGCATCTGCTTTTTGCTTTGTTCATTCGACAGAAGAATTTCATCACTGTCGATC
>JAPLDG010000186.1:2652-13068 GCA_026391845.1 Bacteroidota bacterium
TACATATTTGTTGAGCGGGAATTCAACCTTTGAAATGCCAACATTCGACTTAAATTCTCCTCTGCGGGTGTTAAAATCGAAATGGGTCTGATAATTCTTTGTCGAGATGGTAAGATCGGCAAGGTCGTATGACTTGATACGAAAATTGGCGATAAGCGCATCGTATGACCGGCTGCTGAATTTAAATCCCCGCGAATCCATCTCCGCATCCTTGATCCTCACCGTACCGTTCCCACTCAGCAGTTGGGGTGTCAACGCCAATTTACCGCTAAAAGTGGATTGATCATTGTACATCGCCAAATCGCGTGTGGTGGTTGCAATCACAAGCGAATCTTTATACGGGATCCAGAATTCATGAACCGAATCGCCATGGACCTCAGGAAACTCAACTGCTCCAGCAACTTCCGCCATTTTAAAATTTTTAGCCATGGTCTTCATCGAATCCGGCAGGAAAAGATAATCTGTGGAAAAAGAGGTCGAATTCAGATAACGCAAAGTTCCCTCTCCACGAAGCCCCCGGTCGCTCAGGTCAATTTTGGCCTTAAAAGTCCCCCTTCCGCCATATACAGGAAATCCGCTGCTGTCGGTGGTTTTTTCAAGCCCAAGCGAGTTGTCTGGCCTCACTTTAAGGGGTTCGGCTATGTCAGGAAAGATGCCTGCCGTTGTAAGCGTTCCTTTAAACTTCAGACTATCGGTGACCAGATAGTCCATACTGGTGATGGTAAAGGGCTGAACTTCATAGAAAAATTTGTCCTGGGAATAAACCCCTTTCTGAATAGATCCTTTGCTCCAATGTACAAATGCGTTGTTCCGGTTTGTGAAGACGGGGTATTGCGGCAGCATTTTCATGCCCGATTTATTCAACGGATCATCGATCAGCAGGTAGCCGCTGAGATTGGTAATCGCTGTTTTGACCTTGACCAATGGGAAGATGCCCTTTTTAGGATCAAAGGTTTTGCTTTTTACATAAAACAGCATGGAGTCAACAAAGGGCATGTTAATCTTGAACTTATCGTACTCAAATGAACAGTCATGGGCATAGAAATCAAAAAGGCCGGCCTCAATTTTACCGCTGAATACGAAATCGAGATTCTTCTTTAACAAAACTTCGCCGTTTTTCGGGTAGATATGAACCTGCTGCGAATCACTGAGCAATATCATGGGTACTCCCTGGAGCTTCAGATCAAAGGAATCAAGGTTTAACAGCCCGTTTGCAGCATTCGTAACAAAAGAATTGAAAAATATCACATCATAGTCAGCTTTACCGGCTTGTGCTTTGACGTAATCCGTCAGTTTTTTGTTGGCATGGGCGATTTTGGTATCGAAATTATATACCAAAAATCCCCTGTTGGCAAGTGTAAGCAACTGTACTTCTACTTGTTCAATCGGTTTATTCAGGTATGCGGTAATTCCTTCAAGACTGAAATCATTTGATTTGCGCTTTTCAATGTAATTATTGATCAGATTCAGCGGGTTCTGTTCATCAATCCCTTTGAGTTTCTCATACCGGTGCAGAGAGTAATAGCTGCTTGATTCGAAAACCGCTCTGCTTTCCTTGGATGGCCCCTTCATCATCTCGAAACTGATCTTTGAGTCTCCGACTTTCCAGTGCAAAGCCTCGCAATATATCTCGATATTATGATAAGAGTCGAACCATGGGCTGATGTTGGTAACCCGCTCATCCTTGGTGAAGGAGAGTTCCTTTTTATCATCCATGTATTTCAGTTGCAAACCGGGGTGAAAAACAGAATCATTCTCATAATAGATGGTAATGGATGCCATTCCCGAATTGATGCGGTCGGGGCGAATGATAAAGGTTTTTGATCGTGCCACAACAAAATCCTTTCCATTTTTTTTAAAAAACAGCGTGGCATCTGTTGATTTACCGCCGGAACCGATGATGCGGCTTCCCTCCATGGCAAAACCGCCGAGATAATCAATATTATTGAACAGCCGGCTGATGCCGATCGTTTTATCGTACGAATAGAACCTTGGATAGGAAGCCTTTTCTTCGGTCACATCTGCCAGGACCTTATCCATGTATCGCCCGCTAATGGCCGAAGGGAAAAATTTTTTATGGGTAAAGCTGACAGAATCAGCCGTGAATTTCGAAAACCGCATCTGGATTTCATACCGGCTGAGTGTGGCATAAATTTTATCAGGCTCTTCCCCCGCACGTTTCCAGTTTACCAGACCATTCTGCCCTTTCCAGATATTGGTGAGCGGATAATAAACCCCCTTGGTGTCATAGATATTCAAGCTGTCGTCATTGGCATAGCATACCAGATCTGATTTCTGAAATTCGATCACCGGCACGGTGTCAAAAGAGAACCTGCAGGCAGCCTGTCTGATTTTCCATCGGGTGGAAGATGACTTGTAAACAAGGTTTCCGGAAAACAGATTTGTTGTTGCTTCGATAAATGTTGCAAATTTCCGGCTGTTCTTATCCATGATCAGCTTTTTCAAAATATCTGACCAGGGAATAAAATATCCTTGCGGCTGACTGCTGTTGACAAAAATGTTAAGGGCGTTGATGTAGTTGAAAAAATCAGGATAGGGCCGGATCTTCTTTTTCACCATCTCGTTGAGCATCGCATAGATGATCTTCTTCTGATCCGCATCGAACTTCTCCTGGTTCCACTTCTGCACAAAGTCCTGCATATATGGAACAATGATCTTTTTCTCATTGTCGGGCAGGTTAAAGAAAATGCCGTTCAACTCACCAACAAATTTGGTTGAGTCACCTGAGAACCAAATCTGCTTTTGTCCATATGAAACCATGGAGAGGCAGACATATAAACTGACTATCAGAAAGGAAAAAATATTCCGGAATCCGGGTCTGGTCATTTTACAAATTTAGCGCCAACCCATTTATTATCTGATTGATGGCTCACATAATGAAGTCCCGGCTGCTCTGAAGCTACCGTGATCTGATCAAGATCCTGCTCATAGAAGCCACTCATCAGCAATACCCCATGCTCCTTCAGATATGCTGCGTAAACCGGAATATCACGAAGGAGAACATTCCGGTTGATATTGGCAATGATGAGGTCGTAATCAGGTCCGGGTATAGCTCCGGCTTCACCCTGAATAACAATGACATCAGGAGAACCATTCTTTTCCATGTTATCAACTGCATTGGAATAGGCCCACTCATCGTTGTCGATGGCAACCACTTGCGCAGCCTGCATTTTATTTGCCAGGATAGCCAATACACCGGTACCGCATCCCATGTCGAGCACCCTCTTCCCTTTTACATCCTCTTGCATCAGCAATTCAAGCATCAGCGAAGTTGTTTCATGATGGGCAGTTCCGAACGACATCCTCGGTTCAATGATGATTTCATACTGAATGCCGGTGTCAGCAGCATGAAACGGGGCTCTTACCCTGCATTTACCCGCTATTACAACCGGTTCATAGGCGCTCTCCCAGAGGGCATTCCAGTTTTGAGCAGCGATTTTTTGAATGGAATGGCTGAGGCCGTGTGCTTCAAAAATCTCCTGCAAATAGATGCTGACCGGAATTTCCTGATACATATCCTCGCGGATAAAACCCTGGATACCGGATTCCGTTTCTGTGAAACTCTCAAAGCCCAGTTCGGCCAATTGGGCAATGACAATTTCAGGTTCAAAACCGGTAAAGCCGGAGATGCTGACCTGCAGATAATCCATGGTTAAAAAGATGTTGCGATTTGTACAAACTCTTCGGCTTTCAGAGAAGCGCCTCCGATCAATCCGCCATCCACATCGGGCTGTGCAAATAGTTCGCGGGCATTTTTCCCATTGCAGCTCCCTCCATATAGAATGGTGGTTTCACTGGCAGTTGTGCCATCGTACTGCGCTGCAATCAGGCTCCTGATATAAGCATGCATCTCCTGCGCCTGCTCGTTGGTTGCAGTAACCCCTGTGCCAATCGCCCACACCGGTTCATAGGCAATGACAACATTCAAAAAAGAATCTACTGGAAGGTGAAACAACGACTCCCCGACTTGCTTCTTCACAACCGCAAAGTGCTGATTGGCTTCTCTTTCGGGCAACACTTCGCCGCAGCAGAAAATCGGGCGGATTCCATGTTTCAACAGGGAATCTACCTTCCGTTGCAGAAATTCATTGGTCTCATTAAAATACTTACGTCGTTCAGAATGGCCGATGATGCAGTAGGTCACATTCAACTCCTTAAGCATCAAAGGACTTATTTCGCCCGTAAATGCCCCGGAATCCTCCGGATAGATGTTTTGGGCGCCAACTTTGAAATTCGATTCGAAAGCGACATCTGTGGTCATTTCGAGATATAGCGCCGGCGGACAAAGGATAACCTCTGCATCTTTCAGATCAACCTCATCCAGGACATCGGCTATTTCTGTGATTAAATTCTCGGCTTCGGAGAATGTTTTGTTCATTTTCCAGTTTCCGGCAACGATTTGTTTTCTCATGTTTTATTGCTTTTGGTGAAATGTCATTTACTTATTTAAACAAGCAATGAGCCCACTCTCATTCAAATGGACATCCTGCCTTTACTTGCCAATCTAAACGCTCATTCTGACTTATCATTGTTCATTGCTCATTCCTCATGGCCCGCCTCCTACTGCAACCGAATCCTCGGATCGAGCATCCCATAGATAATATCCACGAAAAAATTGATGATGATCAAAATGATGGAGATGAACAAAACAGCTCCCATCACCACCGGAAAATCATATTTATCCAGTGCGTTTACGATCACTACCCCGATTCCTTTCCAGTCGAAGACGAACTCCACAAACACAGCGCCGGCCAGTAAAGATGCAAGCCAGCCTGAAATAGCAGTCACAACCGGATTTAGAGCATTTTTCAGTGCATGTTTCAGAATTACCCGTGTTTTGCTCAATCCTTTGGCCCTTGCAGTGCGGATGTAATCCTGGGCCATTACTTCCAGCAGCGAATTCCTGGTCAGTTCAACAATGATGGCGAGTGGACGAATCCCCAGGGTGACAGCGGGAAGGATGAGGTTTTTCAGATCCAGAAAAGTTCCGCGTCCCAGATCATCAACCCCGTAAAGGCTTCCGGTCATGTTCAATCCGGTAAATCTGACAAGAACAAAGGCAAAAATCCAGGCATTCAGAATGGCAACAAAGAAGGATGGTAACGACATGCCAAGGACGGAAAAAACAAGGGAGATCCGGTCTATGAAAGTGTTCTTATAGATGGCACAAACAATCCCGACGGTAATTCCGATCAATATCGCAAACATCATGGCAACAAGCGCCAAAATGATGGTGTTTACAAACCCTTCGGACAGAATATCGGAGACGTTCCGCTTTGACTGGTAGGACCTGCGTAAATAGGGCTTTTTTACGACCAGGGATGAACTTCCAAATGAAATCACTTTCAATGTTTTTCCATATTTCACAGGGTCAAGAAACCAAAAACTCTCACTGGCTGTTGTGTTGTGAACGGAAACCGGCGAAAGGTCGTTGAGATAGCTGAAAAACTGCACAACCAAAGGTTTATCTCTGCCAAGATCTTTGTTGATGGCCACTACCGAGGCACTGTCAGCGCGCTGTCCCAGCATCATGCGGGCCGGATCACCCGGAAGCACATTGAACAGGAAAAAAACCACTACAACCACCCCGAGCAGGACCAGAATTCCATACCAAAAGCGTTTTAAAATGAAGTGGGTCATCAGATAAATTTCAAACGGTTCCTATTTGGCAAAGTACTTTTCCTTCACCTCGTCATAGGTCGGAAAATCCCGGAACCCCCACTTGGCCAATACTATACCGTTTTTCATCAGGATCAGGCCTGGGTTTGAACGAACCATGGTTTTCAGTACAACATCATCAGAATTATAATACTCGAAAGCGGTTCCATTGTCCATTCTGAATTTTTTAATCACAGCAGGCAGTGAATTTGTCAGGCAGATAAATGAATACCCGTCAAGTGTTGCATGCTTATATAAAGGCAAAACGTTAAGGAAACCCTTCAGGTTAGCCTGATCCAGATTATATGAAACCAGGATAAACTGATAGTCGGCATTATCAAGCACGCTTGCTGTATAATCTGTTCCGTGTGAATCCTCCACACGCAGCGCCACTCCCTGGTTCTTATTCGGATCAACAACGCGCTGACTTTTAAATATCCAGTCGGCAAGCCAGATTGAATCATTCCACGGGTAATTGGGCGATATATATTCCTTTTCCTCACCGGTTTTTTTATTTTTATAAGTTACATAAAAAGTTACCGGCAACACTTCGGTTTTATTGACCTGATTTCCAACCTTCCAGTCCATGAAATCGATCAGAGGCAAATGGCGGTAGCATTGAACGGACATAGATGAAAAAGCAAGAGCAACGACCAGCAGCATGGCAAATTCGCCTCTGGGAGGCAGCGGATTTTTAAATTTATTACGCCAGGCAAATATAGGCAGGACGAATCCCATGAGAAGAATGTTTTTCAGAAATGTTTGCAAATTCGTCATTGTCAGTGCATCACCAAAACATCCGCAATCTGGAACCAGATAGTAAACCGCATCAAAAAAAGTCAGGATCGTAAAAAAAATCATCATGGGTAATAAAAGCCATACCGTTTTCCGAATCCATAGATTGAACAACAGGCTGATGCCGAGTAAAAATTCGAGCGTACACATGAAAATGGTCAGGTAAAGACTGAACGGGATGAAGATGGGAATGTTAAATACGATGAAGTAATCCTCCATCCGGTAAACGGTTCCCAACGGATCTACTCCTTTTACGAATCCGGAGTAAACAAAGACTAGTCCGACAAGTATTCGGAAAACGGTTCTAAGAATTTTCATATTCCGCCTTTATTAAAGCAGCCATCGTGTTTTGATGACCAAACAGATTTGAATTGAGAGGCTAAAATTAAGAAAATTCCCCGTGTTGAGTACTGTTTTGTAAAGTGATTTTAACAAAGAATTAACACGCTTCTATTTCCCTGTATATCAATTCTATACATAAATTCATACAGCCATGTATGTCATAGCGGAGGGAATTCATGCCCCATTGTTGTCAATTTATAGGAAAATCACCCGGAATTTTGGAAAATGAGCTAACTTTGTTGAAAATGAATCGAACAATTCTGGGTTTCATCAAATGTGGGCGAATGGACGAAAGGGAATAGATGCGAAAATCAATGCATTGTTGATCTCAGCAGCATTGGGATTCCTGTTGTTTGTGCAAAATGCAAATGCGCAAACAATCAGGACTGTGGGAGGAACAGGAGCCTCCTATTCAACCCTGAAAATGGCTTTCGATGCCATCAATGCAGGAACCATCACCGGGGCGGTCACCCTGCAAATAACAGGCAGCACGACAGAAACTGCTACAGCTGCGCTGAATGCCAGTGGAACGGGAAGTGCCATCTATACTGCGGTTACCATCTACCCCACCGTATCAGGCAAAACCATCAGCGGAAATTTAGCTACTGTTCTCATCAATCTGAACGGAGCAGATAATGTTACCATCGATGGAAGAGTCAATGCCACGGGATCTTCCACAGATCTGACCATTACCAATACCAACACCGGCGCCGGTGCAACTTCCACCATTCGCTTCATCAATGATGCATCCTTTAATGCTGTAAGATATTGCTACCTGAAAGGGTCCCAGACAAATGCCGCCAGTGGGATCATCTTCTTCTCTACAGCCACCGTGAGTGGGAATGACAACAATACCATCGAGAATAATAATATTACAAATTCTGCTGATGCGAACAGACTGCGCAATGCCATATATTCATCGGGAACAGTCTCCAAAGAAAACAGCGGAAACTCGATAATCAACAACAATATTTACGATTACATCAAAGCAGGAAGTAATTCCTTTGGGGTCAATATCGAATCATATTCTACACAATGGAGTATCACTGGCAACAGCTTCTACGAAACAACTCTCTTTTCTCCGGTTTCATGGACAGCCTCTTTTTATGGAGGCATCAGGATAAACAATTCGACGGGAAATAATTTTTTAATTGAAAATAACTTCATCGGAGGAATGGAGGCTTTGTGCAGTGGCAACTCCTGGTCGGTTTACCTGACAACCAACTCCGTGTTTTACGGGATTTATCTAAATGTCGGCTCAGCAACAGCAAGTTCCGTTCAGCAGAACACTATCCGGAATTTTCAATGGAAAAGCCGTGGAACCACACCATGGTATGGGATTTATATTGCCTCCGGTAAAGTGAATATCGGAACAGTGAATGGCAACATCATCGGTGCAAGTACCGGAAACGGTTCTGTAACCATTGAAAATGAAAATGCCAATGCCATTTCATATGGGATGTTTGTTGATGGAAGCGGTTTAGTCAACATTGCCAACAATTTCATCGGGTCATTTACCCTTAAAAATGAAATCTCAAAATCCCACGATTTTTATGCCATATTCAGAAAAGGCACAGGATCAGCAACCATTGATTATAATTTGATCGGAAGTTTAACCACTGGTAGCAGTATTGACGCAAATACGGCAAGCAATGGAAATTCTCAGAGCGTTTATGGTATTTATAATTCGGCGTCGGGCGTTATCAGCATGTACGGAAACACGATAGCCAACCTTGGTAATGCATTCACCGGTACATCTACCGTATCGCAAACAGCAGGAATTGTAAGCATATCAGGTACAAACACGATCAGCAACAATTTCATCTCAAATCTATCCAATGCTAGTCCACAATCCAATTATAAAGAAACTGCATCGGTTGTCGGAATTTCATTCACAAACACCATTTCCGGACAAACCATTGCAGGCAACACAATCTGTAATTTATCAAACACAACAACACTTTCAACGTTTGAGGGAGGCGTGATTGGATTGTTTTACAACGGTGCAGTTTCGGGGATAAACAACATATCAAATAATTACATATTCAATTTATCGGGTTCATCGGGTTCTGCCAATGCCAGGATATATGGCATTCAAAATTTTGACGGCGCGGCAACCTGGTTCAACAACATTATCAATTTGGGCAATAATGTCCCCAGTGGATGCTATATTTTTGGCATCTCCGATGATGGGTCCGACGCATGCGATGTTTATGATAATACCATTTACATTGGCGGCAACGCCCCATCTGTATCATCGCCTACTTTCTCAATGATCAGCGCCAACACAAATACCAGGAATTACAGAAATAATATATGCTGCAATACACGCTCAGGCGGATCTGCCGGAACACATTATGCGATCTGCCTGGCGAAAACAAATAATCTGACCATCAACTACAACAATTATTACATTTCCGGGGTCGGTGGCACCCTGGGCGGCGAGGGCAATGTTTATTACCGGGTAAATAAAACAACACTGTCCGAATGGAAAAGTTTTACCGGGCAGGATATCAACAGTCTGGCCATTGATCCTGGTTTTGCAAACACCGGAGGAATTCTTGCCCAGGATTACATACCATCTTCACGACAATAGCCTCCATTCCAACTGATTACGCGGGCACAATCAGAGGCAACCCACCCACCATGGGTGCATTGGAGGGATCCCTCAACCTGAAAATAGATGTTTATGTATCCGGTGTTTTTCAATCTTCCTACCTTCATCTGAAGGAAGCCTTCGACAAAATAAACGATGGGACTCATAGCGGCATGATCGAAGTCAGGATCAAGGCCGGCACATCTGAAACAGCATCGGCAGTTTTAAATGCCAGCGGAACAGGAAGCGCCAGCTATAGTTCGATCATTATCTTCCCCACGGCAACAGGTATCAGAATTACAGGAAATTTAGCTGCCCCGCTCATTGATCTCAACGGAGCCGATAACGTAACCATCGACGGCAGGGTGAATGCTTCAGGCACTGCAAAATCGCTGGTTATCTCAAACACCAATACGGGCACCTATGCATCAACCATCCGGCTCATCGCCTCGGCCGAAAATAACACGGTGAAGTATTGCCTTATTCAGGGCTCTGAGACAAGTACGGGTAAAGGAGTCGTTTTTTTCTCATCAGCCAGCACCGGCAATGGGAATGATGGCAACACATTAACCAATAACATCATTACAGGCAATGTGACCGACCGACCGTTTAATGCAATTTATTCTGCAGGAACAACCGGAAGGGAGAATACCAATAACATCATCTCAAACAACGATATCTATAATTTTCTGAGAACAAGCAGCAATTCATACGGGATATTCATTCAATACGCCTCAAACGATTGGACCATCTCAGGGAACAGTTTTTTTGAAACTTCCCCGTTTACACCGTTGGCCGGGAATACCTATCATGTGATTCATGTTACTACATCTACCAATCACATGATCAGTGGTAATTTTATCGGAGGAACCGCAGCGCTTTGCGGCGGCGCTGCCTGGACTGTAAACTCCAATTTCCCCCATTACTTCTGTGGAATTTTCATCGAAGGTGGGAATCCCACGGCCACTATTGTTGAAAACAACACGATCAGGAACATACAATAT
>JAPLDG010000137.1 GCA_026391845.1 Bacteroidota bacterium
AGTTGCACTACATGTTGCACCACAATAAATTGCCAATGGAGAACTGGTTACCAAACCTGAACCAGTGCCTGTTTTTGTAACAGTCAGCGGGAATGCATCGCGTGTAAATGTGGCAGTCACACTTTTTGCTGCATCCATGGTTACTATGCAGGAGCCCACTCCTGAGCATGCCCCGCTCCATCCGGTAAAGGGGGAACCGGGATCTGCTGTGGCCGTAAGCGTAACTTCTGTGCCGCAGTAATACTCCTCACAACAATTTTCCCCACAGTTGATACACACAACCGAACGGGAAACGGTGCCTGTTCCATTTCCGGCTTTGGTTATAATTAATGGAAAAATCAGGCTGGCTGTCAAAGTAGCTGGTGAAGAGTGCCCGCATGCATTATAGGCCCATACATAAAGTGTTTGTGCCATATTTGTGCAAGTAAGACCAGTTTCGGTATAGGTTGTAGAAGTAAGGTTGTCAGTTGCAGTTGCATAATTGTTTATCGTATTATATTTATAGCCTGTGGCATCCGGAGCGACATTCCAATTCCACTTGATTTGACTGCCTGATGCAATTGCGGCAGCCGCATCAGGTGGTGCAGCAGGACCGGCAGTACAGCCACAGCCAATCTTTTGCCATAAACTATTTACATAAAACTCCAGGCAATTGGTCGTGGTATTAAAAATCTGTAACCCGTCAACCGGGTCAATGATGGCATCGCGTTGAACGGTCGTCATCCTGGGAGGCAATAATCCTTTGATGGTCGATTTCACATCAAGCATTGCCGAAGGATCGGCCGGGCTGCCATCGGTGTTGATACCTACCTGGCAAAAGGTATTTGCCCCCGGGATTGACAGGAGAAATACCACGAGGGCTAAAAGTCTAAGTATATTTTTCATATCAGATAAGTTTTGATTTCAGCAAGGCCTGTATCTCAGGAAAACCCAATGTTTTTGCATATTTCGATGGGATGTAGCCCCCTAACTCAAAACAGGTAACGGTGCTAATTGCGCCAAAATTCTCTTCCTTCTTCATTTGTTTGACAACGAATGCCTTACCCCAGTAATGCCCGGTATCGAGCAGAGCTTTGACGATTTCTATATTGCCGCTTTCAATGGCATAATACATAGCATTTTTTCCTTCAACTTTGGTAATACAGTTTGTTTTCTTGTTCAGAGACCTTCCGTATGCATCTTCTTTCAGATTGACACCTTTTTCAATAAGAAATTTCACGGCATCGAGATGGTCATTCACGGCAGCCCACATTAAAAGTGTTATGCCTTTTAAACTTTGTCCGGTAGTCATGTCCTCAACATAAAATTCATCATTGATGTTGGCGCCTTTTGAAAGCAAGGCATCCATCACATCCACTTGTCCATTGCCGGCAGCGATGAGCAGGGGTTTGCCATTAAGTACCGATTCAATTTTCACCTCGCTTCCGTTGTTTATAAAAGCCAGGATCACCTCGGGCTGTACAATGGTGGGAATCACAACCAGTGCATCCATCAATGGAGTTCTTTTTAATGAATTTACCGCATTGATATTAACGCCTTTACCAACCAAAAACTTCACG
>JAPLDG010000201.1 GCA_026391845.1 Bacteroidota bacterium
GATAAATC
Source organism: Bacteroidota bacterium (assembly GCA_026391845.1). GTDB lineage: Bacteria > Bacteroidota > Bacteroidia > Bacteroidales > FEN-979 > CAIVAT01. Next base: position 9 of record JAPLDG010000201.1, read on the forward strand.
GAATTATTTCAACGCCTGATGATGAAAACAAAAAAACAACTGATTTTGCTGCTGTTGCTCGGCATTCTCTGGTCCGGTATGGAAGGACAAACTGTCCTGACCCCGACGGACGACAGTTATATTTATGCAGCCGGTTTAAAGGCCAACGATCCATACGGGATGATCAATCCTGACACGCTCAAAACAAGAAAGAGTGTTTCGTCAGAAGAGTTTACAAGGGAAACATACGTTCTTTTCAATATCGGACCGTTTGACACGACTTTCTCTTCGGTAAAGGTTAAACTCTACGGAACCGTCGCTGAGACAAAAAGGACTCAGATATTTTCTACCGATACATCCTGGCTGGAAGAGACACTTACCGGGAACAATCGCCCTTCAGGACTGTACATCAGTGACATAACCCTGGAACCAGGCACAGGTTACTATTCCTGGGATGTGACAAACTATGTAAACCAGGCAGTGAGTGAAGGCCGGCAAAGGGTTTCATTTATCTTCAAAGATATTGCAGGTGCCATTTCAACGAAGGATACGCCATGGCATTCAAAAGAGAACCCTTCAGGGAAAGCTCCTCTGATCGAGCTGGTTCCCGGACCCTTGCCTTATCACAGGAATGGCACTTACTATGTCGATCCTATGATCGGAAATGACAGCAATTCGGCTGAGAAGCCATCCACCGCATGGAAATCGCTGAACCGGGTCAACGCCGAGTACTTTGTTGCAGGCGATTCCATCCTGTTTATTTGCGAAGGGGTATGGAATGGCCAGCTTGCTATCAAAGGCAGCGGCATGCCAGGGAAACCGATTGTGATCGGAAGTTACGAAAGCGGCAACAAACCGGTGATCAACGGATCGGGGCTGGTTACCAATACTGTTCAGTTCAATGGCCAGCATCACATTGAGTTACAGGATCTGCATGTGACCAACCTGGGCAGCACAGTCGATTTTCGCCGTGCGATATATTTTCAGGCAGAAGATATGGGCCCGATCGGGCATATCATTCTCAGACGGGTTGAGGTTTCTGATGTGAACGGCAGCATTGACAACACAGATGCTTCAAAGAATAATGGCGGGATCATTTTTGAAATTTCCGGGACTGCCAGGCAGACCTGGTTTGATACACTCATCATCGAAGATTGTTACATCCACGATGTTGACCGATCAGGGATCGCCAATTTGTCAACCTGGGAAAACCGTACCCTGGAAGAAAACACAAACTGGGTTCCCAGCAGGAATATCATTATCAGGGGAAATTTATTTGAAAACACAGGAGCGAATGCACTCATCGTCAGGGTTGCCGACAAACCTCTGATAGAGCATAACCTGTTCACCCATTGCGCAACCAAGGTTTCCGGAAACGCCAGTTTCAATTTCAATACGGATGGCGCGCTCTGGCAATATAATGAAGCCTGTTATACCAAGTTTAACACGGGCGATGAAGATGCCGGTGGATTTGACAGTGATTTTAAGTCGAACAGCACGATCTTCCAATACAATTACAGCCACGATAATGACTGGGGGGCGGTGCTGGTTACCGGCGGGCCGACAGGCGGCTTCAATGACCGCACAACCATCCGGTATAACTTGTTTGTAAACAACAAGCATCATGAGATTAAAACTTCGGGGCAGGCGACCAATACCCTCGTTTACAACAATACGATCTATAACAGGCCTACCATGACCGGGATCATCGCGGTTTACCACAAATCGTGGAGCGGGTATTCGCTGAACACCTATTACTACAATAATATCTTCCAGATCATGGGTTCAGGAGCAAGCATCGACCTGGGAGGCAGCGGAGGCAATGTATTTGATTATAATGTGTTTTATGGAGCGAAAATCACCAATGAACCTGCCGATGCTCATAAGATTAAATCAAATCCCATGATCTTCAGGCCGGACTCTGCCGGATATGGCGCCGACACCATTTCCGGATACAGGTTGCTGGCAGCTTCCCCGGCCATCAACTCCGGCATGGTTGTAACAGGCCATCCTGATAAAGACATTGAGGGCAGTGTTGTTCCGATGTACGAAATTCCCGACCGGGGGGCCTATGAATACAACGGACCCTATGGTATCACCCCGTTAACAGATAACTCCTCCTTTCATATTTACCCGAATCCTGCTTCAGACCACATTACCATCGGGATGAAGAAAATTGTTCAGGGGCCGTTCACGGTTCACCTGTATTCCCTCGGCGGGGTTCAGCTGTTTGAGCAAAACCTTTTTTTCCCGGATAATGCTTCAACCCATACTATTTCCCTGAAAAAACCTGATCTGAAAAGCGGCTGCTATATCCTGAAATTGTATACCAGTGATACCTGTGCATATGAATCGCTGCTACTGATTGATAAATAACAAATGTCATATGATCATTGCCCGAAGAACCATCAACCTGGTTTTCATTTTTTTTCTGCTTATTTTCTCCTGCGTTTCAACACATAAAATTCCGACTTCTGCCAGTGTAAGGGTTGAAGCAAGGCAATGGAGCAAGGTCGATGGTGTGGTTCATTATTCCGATTGGAAACCATTTCCTGCCATCACCCTGGATGATCTCAACGGGTTCAAAGCGGTTACTCAGGAGCCGCAATCCATCTATGGCAGTGATCCGGACAGACAATTCAAAGCAACCGGGTTCTTTTATACCATAAAAGAGGATGATCGTTGGTGGATCGTTGACCCGGAAGGCAAAGCGAGCTGGAATGTGGCGGTTAATGGTGTGAGGCCAGGCCCTTCGCAAAGGAAATTTGGCTCGGAGGAAAGCTGGATTAAAAAAACACATAAAGATATCGAAGCCATTGGTTTTAACGGTACGGCATGCTGGTCTGAGGTTCGATTGGTCAAGTACAGCAATGAGCAGTGCAGCACGCCGCTCTGCTATACAATCATCCTCAGCCTCTGGTCAGGATATCAGAAGCAGGCCAGAAAAGAGAAAAAACCCCAATCCTCCTTTTCTGTGTTTGATACCGCATTTGAATCATATGTTAACAGGCAGCTTCAGAAACTGAATGAAACAAAAGAGGATCATGATCTGCTGGGATATTTCTCCGACAACGAATTATCTTTCAATCCCGCGATCCTGGATGAGTATCTCGCCATCGGGGATCAGGAAAACCCCAATTACAAAGCAGCCATAAGATGGATGGATGAGATGGGGATTTCGGGTGCAACGCTAACCAGCCATCAAAGGGAGATGTTTTTGGGTGTTGTGGCAGAGCGTTACTTCAAGGTTGTAAAGGAAGCGATCAGAAAGGCCGACCCGAACCACATGTACCTTGGCAGCAGACTTCATGGCAAACCGAAACATAATGAATACATTGTACGTTCAGCCGGAAAATACTGTGACATCATTTCAATCAATTATTACGGACAATGGGAACCATCGTTGAAGCATTTCGCTGATTGGGGCAAATGGGCTGATAAACCTGTTATCATCACAGAGTTTTATGCAAAAGGTGATGATTCGGGGTTGCCGAACATGTCCGGGGCCGGCTGGCGTGTAAAAACCCAGGAGGAAAGGGGCATTTTCTACGATTGCAGATGAAGAATTGCGTCGGGTGGCATTGGTTCAGGTATATGGACAATGATCCGACAGATTCCACCGCTGATGAATCAAACAATGACTCAAACAAAGGAATCGTCGATAATTATTATGAGTATTATCAGCCACTGGCACACCATATGAAGAAGCTGAACATGAACAGGTATAAAGTGATCCGGTACTTCGACCATTTGCCATAATTCGCCTAATTAGCCTACCTTAGCACTTTGGTATTATCTCCAATTTCCCCATGAACATCCTCCGAAGCCTCTCTTTCATCATTCTGATCAGTTTGTCTGAATTGGCTGCCGGGCAGGGAGGAAACCTTTTCTTCAGGCATCTCACCACCAACGACGGGCTCTCCAACAACACGGTATATGCCATCAATGAGGATACGCTTGGTTTTATCTGGGTAGGCACCCGGAGCGGGCTGAACAGGTTTGACGGACACTCTTTCAAGGTTTATGATAACTCCAACGGGCTGAGAAATGTATTCATCAACACCATTTTCAGGGATTCAAAGGGACGGATATGGGTCGGGACACAAGGTGGCGGCCTGTCGAGATATGAATATGAAACCGGCAGTTTTACCTCGTATGTCAACGATCCGCTGCAGCCGAATTCGATCAGCCATGATGATGTTCAGGCCATTGTCGAGGACCCTCAGGGAAACCTCTGGATAGGAACCCATGAAGGAGGCCTCAACATGCTTGATGTGGCTACGAACGTCATCACCAGGATTCCATTGAGTAAGATTTTACCTGCAGGGTATCGTATCGAACGGATCAACACCATGCTTATGGAGAGCGACACACTTATCTGGATCGGTACGCTCAATGGTCTTTTCACCTACAACCCTGTAAAAAAATCCATTGCTCCTTTCCTGATAAACAACAGTCCGGTCAATGCACGGATACTTGCCTTATTCAATGAATATCCGAATAAAATCTGGCTTGGCACCCAGTCCGGGATTATTAAAATTGACAAGAGAGCGCATGTTGCCGAATATGTAACATCAGGTAAAACAGGACTTTCAAGTGATCTGGTGGTGGACATCAAAAGAAATTCCGATGGACGGATCCTCATCGCAACGGATGGAGGCGGATTGAATATTTATGATCCGGTTTCGGGGAAGTATTCTGTTTATATGAATAATCCGAACGCCGCCAACAGCATCAGCAACAATTCTGTTTATGCTATTTTTATCGACAGTTTCAAAGGATTATGGGTCGGCAACTACATCGGAGGTATAAACTACTACAGTGAATACGACTGGAAGTTCCAACCCGTCAAACATGAATTGAATGATCCGCAGAGTTTGTCTGACAATCATGTCAGATGTTTTTACCAGGACCGGCAGGGAACCCTGTGGATCGGAACGCTGGGGGGGCTGAATGAGTATGATCCCTCAACAGGCAGGTTCAGAATTTACACAGCCGACCGAAAGGACGTCAACTCATTGGGATCCAATTCGGTTCTGTCAATTTACGAAGATCATGACGGCAAACTGTGGGTGGGGACTTTCGGCGGAGGCATCAGTATCCTGGATAAGCGCAGCCGTACTTTCAGAAAGTTCAGGCATCGGGACGATCCAACAGGTTCCCTCGATAAAGCCAATATCTACAGCATCCTGGAATCATCCGGAAACAAACTTTATATTGGCAGTCTTGGCGGAATTTACCTTCTTGACCGGAATACAGACCGGATGAAGCGTTTTATGTCTTCAAATTCGCAGCTATCGAACAATACTGTCAAAGTGCTGTGCAGGGATAAATCAGGGAATATCTGGGCCGGGACAAACCAGGGCATCAATAAATTAAACAATGAAACCGGGGAGGTAAAGGTTTATCTTCATTCGAACAATAATTCCAACTCTCTGTCAAACAACAGGATATTGTCTATAATCGAGGCAAAGGATGGTTTGTTATGGATTGGGACGGAAGGAGGCGGAGTTTCAGTATTTGACCCGAAATCAGAGCGATTCCATGCGATAACTTCCGCTGAGGGACTTCCGGATAATGTGGTAAATTCCGTTTTACAGGACGATCTCGGGATGTTCTGGCTGGCAACAAACAAAGGACTCGTGCGGTACGAATCTGCTACCGGGAAAATGAGAATTTATACCAGCGCTGATGGTTTACAGGCCAATGAATTCAATCAGAATGCCGGATTAAGGGGTTGGGACGGCAACCTCTTTTTCGGGGGAATCAACGGATATAACATTCTTTCCCCGGGAAATCTGATCGCTGACTTTTCCCCGCACAAGGTCATTCTGACAGAACTCTATATTTCCAACAAACTTGTTCAGCCGGGAGATGAAAACAGCCCGCTGAAAAAACAACTCTTTCTGGAAAAACGGTTAACACTGAGTTATGAGACAAATTTCGAAATCGATTTTGCCGCCGTAGGATTTATCAACAAAGGGAAGTACCAGTACTCCTATTACCTGAAAGGGCTGTCAACCACCTGGACGGAATTTCGTGAAATACGTTCTGCAAATTATTCCAATCTTCCACCCGGACTATATACCTTTATGGTCAGAGCCAGAAACAACGACGGGATCCTGAACGAAACTCCTGCAACGATTGAATTGCGGATCATGCCTCCCATGTGGAAAACCTGGTGGTCTTTTACGCTCTATGCAATCATTTTCATCGGATTACTGCTATTATTGATGCGATATAATTCTTCGTGGATCCGCGTAAAAAACCAATTGATCCTTGAACGCAAAGAAAAAGAGCAAATCGAGGAACTTAACCAGATGAAACTGGGCTTTTTTACAAACATCTCGCATGAATTTAAAACACCTCTTACCCTGATACTTGGATCCCTTCATAACCTGAAAACCAGCGGGCATCTTAACCAATCGGGAACCCTTTTAAATGTTGAAAAAAACGCACAACGGCTGCTAATCCTCATCAACCAGCTCCTTGAATTCCGTAAGGCGGAAAACGGATTGATGAAATTGAAAACCACAAAAGGCAACATCATCCATTTCCTCAGTGGCATTAAAGATCATTTCGCGGAATTTGCCAGGATGAAAGAGGTTCAATTCGAACTCAATATTACCGGGAATATCCCGGAGATATGGTTTGATGCTGAAAAGGTCGAAAAAATCATGTATAACCTGCTATCAAACGCCTTTAAGTTTGTGTATCCGGGGGGGAAGATTGAGATCAACGTGACATTCAGAGAGTTGGAACCGTCCAGGGAAATCCATAGTCAGCGGGGTTACATTGAAATAGAAGTCAAGGACACCGGACAGGGGATGTCGCAGGAAGACCTGAAAAACATTTTCAACAGGTTTTACCATGAATCAAAAGATCTCAACAAAACTCAGAATACCGAAGGGTCAGGAATTGGTTTGGCCTACAGCAAGAAACTGGTGGAATTGCATCATGGCGAAATAACGGTGCAAAGCGAAAAGGGAGAGGGCTCCTCCTTTATAGTCAGACTGCCTGCCGGAAAAGACCATCTTGCAGACGATGAGATAAAGGAAGAGGTAAATTTTCAGCTTAAACTGGATTACCCTGGTCTTGCAGGAGTTATTCAGGATGCAGTTCCGGAAACGGAAAAGGCTCCTGTGGTGAATGAAAATATGCCGATCCTTCTGGTGGTTGATGATAACCCGATGATTTGCAATGTCATTGCCGAAAAATTTCAGCAGGATTACCAGGTCATTACTGCCAGAAACGGCATTGAAGGATTGGAAAAAGCACGAAAATATGTTCCTGATGTAATTATATCTGATGTCCTGATGCCAGGAATGGATGGCATAGAATTTTGCCGCAATATCAAAGATGATTTGCTCACCTGTCACATTCCGGTCATCATGCTCACTGCCAAAAGTGATGACGACAGCCACCTCCAGGGAATAACGACGGGCGCCGATGCCTATATCTCCAAACCATACAACCCCGATATTTTACAGGCAACACTTTTAAACCTGGTCAATTCGAGAAAGGTTCTGCGCAACAAGTTCTATGGGAAGGAGCAGTTTATCCCGTCGGAAGTGGTCAGCAATAAAATGGACGAAAAGTTGCTGAATAAACTGATCGGGATGATTGAAGAATCATCGGAAGAGGAATCCATCGATATCACCAATCTGTGTCGTGAAATAGCCATGAGCAGGTCAGCGTTATACCGCAAACTGAAGGCGCTTACCGGTAATTCGATCCAGGATTTTATCCGGATGGTGAAGTTGCGCAAGGCTTCCAGGATGCTGCTGGAAACCACCTTTACGATTTCTGAGATTGCTTATCAATCCGGCTTCTCCAATACCAAACATTTCAGCACTTCATTTAAAAAGCAGTTTGGGAAAACACCCTCGGAATACAGGCAACACACGTAACACCGGTTCTATCCCACGCCGTTCAACCTATGTCCATCTCTATTGCTGCGGGTGGGAAACCTTATATTTCCCGGTACAAATATTTTGAACAATTGAGAAACGGATTTGAACAATTCTGAAACTTACAGGCAGGCATTACTCTTTAATTTAGCCTTCGATTCTATAACGGTTTAAATTAAAGCACACCATGACGAAATTTCAAACATCCGCACGCTTAACATCGCATGACCTCCTTAGGCAAGCCTGCATTTTTTTGCGTAAACCAATGATCTCAGGCATAATGATGTTTATGATCATCTTACAGGGATTTGGTCAAACGACAGTCTTTGTTGATGACTTCAACCGGAGTGCCATCTCACCCGGCGGAACGCCTGAGATGAATTACACGGCTACAAATACCAGCAACACAGGGTCTCCCATTATTGACAGCGGACTAGGCACCGGGACAGTCCCGTATCTCAAAATTATCGGGTATCTTAGTTCCGGCCCCACAGCGGGAGAGAGTTATATGACAGGTCCGTTGACAACCTTTTCAAGTCCTTATAAAACAACACTTTCTTCGATTCAGAGTGTTGTTACATGGTCATTCAACATGCGGGAGAATCATGGAACCATGAGCGGACTGGCCAGCAATCAACGCTTTTTTGGTGTTGTGCTGGTCGCCAGTGAGGCCAATCTCCTGAGTCCGACATGCGTTGGTTATATGGTATCACAGGGGACGTCAACCACGAGTGGTTATCAACTCGTCAGATTTGGGGCTGGTTTGGGAACCAGCGGATCAACAACAACCATTATCTCAGCGCCTACGCTTGCATCAAGTAAAGATTATATGAGTGTTAAAGTCACGTTTGATCCGTCTTCAAATTCCTGGACTTTATACGAAAGAACTGATGGCCCAAGTGCTACTCCGGCATGGGCTGATCCCTCAACTCTCACTGCCGCAAACCAGGTTGGTTCTTCTACAATGGATAACACATACGTTGGGACCAACATGAGTGTATTCGGATATTTTTTAAACCATTCGACAAGTACTCTTGCTTTCAACGCCTATGTTGACAATTTCAAAGTAACCGTTGCTCCAGAAACTGCTCCTCCGGCAGCCACTTTTGTGCCGGCTAACGGATCAACCCTTGTTGCATTAAATGTAATCCCAACGATCACATTGAACGAGCCGGTGAGGAAAACCGACGGGACTCCCCTCACCGATTCCGACCTCGTTTCTCTGGTTGTTTTCAAAACCACCAATGCGTCGGGTACAGATGTGCCTTTTAATGCCGTAATCAACGGTTCAAAAACCGTTATTACCGTGACACCGGTTTCCAACCTGGACTATTCCCAGCCATATTATCTGGCAGTGGCACCCATCGAAGATGAAGCCGGCAATGAATCCGGAACACAGAGTGCAACGTTTACAACAATGGGCAGTACTTTGAGCAACGATGCAACATTGAACGACCTGAAAGTTGACGGTACCACGGTTGCAGGTTTTAGCGCTGCTACCCAAGCCTATAATATGGAACTTCCATTCGGGACAACAACGGTTCCTGCTGTAACAGCAACTCCGGCGTTTGCCCTTGCAACTGTTTTAATCACGCCTGCAGCATCCATTCCCGGAACAACCAGTGTACAGGTTACGGCCCAGGATGGTACCACGCAACTGACTTATACGGTTTCCTTCTCCCTGTTGGCTCCCAGCAATGATGCCACCCTGAGCAATCTAAGGTGGATGACCTCGAGCGGAAGTCAGAGTGTCATGGTGAACAGTTTCAGTCCTGGAACTCTTGACTATGCTGTTGAGATTCCAACCGAGGTCACTGCCGTAAACCTCGTCGCTTCTCCGACGCAAACCGGGGTGCCAACAGTGATCACACCTCCCGTAAATCTCTCAGGAACAGTATCTCAACGTACAGGCACAGTGATGGTTACTGCCCCGGACGGAGTTTCGACAAAGACATATTCGATCCTTTTTAACTATTCAACCGGTCAGACCTATCACTTTAAAGAGGGTTTTGCCACTTTTCCACCTGAAAACTGGACCTTAACGGGAAACATCAGCAATTCGACCGCAAACGGAGTAGGGCTCTATTCCGCTGGCCTGTCGTGCCCGAAATTCAAATGGACGGCGCCCACTGACGGAGGGATACTCAACACACCTGTCTGCAATACCGCCGGAACTCTTGTGTTTTACATCAGGGTACTGGATAACAATCCTGCCAGTCAACTGCATTTTTATGTAGAAAAATCGACCAATGGAGGTTCCAGCTGGACCACGCTCAGCACCGATCCCATGCCGATGACCGGCAGTACGGCAATCTGGCACCAGGTAACGATCCCTGTCAATGACAACAGTTCGTCAGTGATCATCCGTTTCCGCGGAACAGCCATCACAGGAACAACAGCCACCGGGCTTTTTTACCTTGATGATGTTAGCCTGACCATGAATTCCGCAGCCGATGCCAGCTTGAGCAATCTGAAGCTCGGAGGGACGACCATTCCCGGGTTTTCATCTGGCATATACAGTTACGATGTAATATTGCCCCCGGGAACAACCCAGGTGCCCGCTCTCTCTGCCACTACCTCTCAACCGGGTGCCTCTGCCATCGTGACCAATGCCGCAGCCCTGCCAGGAACTTCAACGGTGCTGGTTACAGCTCCAAACGGAATAAACACGCTCACCTATACTGTAAATCTGTCTGACTCCCTTTCAGCTCCATTAAATTTAACTGCCACACAGGTTCCGGGGGCCCATGTTACCCTGAACTGGTCTGATAATAACTCCAATGAAACCGGGTTCAGGATCGAACGCAAACCGACCGGGGGATTATTTGCCACCGTGGCCAATGCCGGAGTGAATGCTACAAGCAGGACCAACAATGTTCCCGGCCTCAATCCCAACAACTTCATTCCGGCAGACCGGTTTTCAACTGTCACCGTCACTTCAGCTGTCAGGTTTGCCGATGTGACTAACTACCAGGGTGTTCCCACAACACTCTACCTGGATGTATATGAGCCAACCGGGGATACAACAACCGCAAGACCGATGATCATCTGGATCCATGGCGGGGGCTTCAGGACCGACTCCTACCGGACACAGGGATATATTGTTGATTACTGCACCCGATTCGCAAAACGGGGATATGTTTGCATGTCCATCGACTATCGCCTGCGCAGTGGAACCGATATGCCCACACAGGCTTCGGAATTTCCCGCATTGCAGGATGCTGCGAGGGATGCAAACGCAGCAATAAGCTGGGTGAAGGCCAATGCAGCGTTATATCATATCGATCCCAATCTGATCTTCATCGCCGGAGGGTCGGCCGGAGGCAGAACAGCGCAAACCGTTTGCCAGTTCGACGGTCCAGACCCGACAGCGCTTTATCCTCCTGAAAATCAGTACCTGACAACACCCTGGAACAAAACAAGCCTGATCGCAAATGCGACACTCTGGGGAGGATTGGAACCTGAAATGCGGGGTTGGGTTTACCCCTATCTGCAGCCCACGGATATCCCCACGATTCTGGTTCATGGCAGCGCCGATGTGACCATTCTTCCGCAATACAGCATCGACCTTGACAATGCACTCACCGCTGCCGGAATTACCAGCGAACTTCACATCGTTCCGGGAGCAACTCACAGCTGCCTGGGTCATGAAACCGAAATATCGGCATGGGTCGCAGCATTTTTCGCACAGGAGTGGAATAAAGTCAATGCCCTGGCTGCATCCTATACTTACCGCGTCAGTACAATGAATACATCAGGCAGTTCAGGGTATTCAAATACCACCGGATGGCCAAAAGCTGATAACCCTACTGCCGAAGGTTTTACTTTGACGGTTGATCTCAACGTACCGGGAACTTCCTGGTATGTGGTACTTCCAGGAGGAGATCCGGCTCCAACATCTGCCCAGGTAAAGGAAGGAAAAAATGCATCCGGAACTACGCTGGAAAGCAACCTGAAAGGTTCAATTGCCTGCGTAGCCGCTAAAACTGAATATTCTGCCGCAATATCTGGTTTGTCAGGTTCTGCACTCTATGACGTTTACGTCGTGGCCGAAAATGCAGCGCTAAAACTGCAACCCGCACCAACCAGGGTGACAATAACCACCTCCGCACCAGCTGTACCAGCAAATATTTCAGTGGCTGCAACCGTTAATCAGGCTGTTTGTTACAACGCGACCAATACGATTACCATCGCCGGTACTCCCAATGAATTCATTGTTGAAAACGGAGGAGAAGCCACCATGATCGCAGGGTTAAACATCCTTTTCCTCCCGGGAACCAAAGTGATGCATGGAGGACATCTGAGCGCTTATATAACAACCAGCCATACCTATTGCGGCACAAAGGCCCCGGCAATGGCCATGAATTCAGAAAACGCTCCCGTGGAGCTCCCCACTCATGAACAATCTCTGTTCAGAGTTTACCCGAATCCGTCCTCCGGGAGTTTTATCCTCGAAATGAACAATATTCCCGAAAATTGCAGGATTCGTGCAGAAGGTTATGGGATGCATGGAGAGAAGACTTTCTCTGAGGACCTTACCGGTGAACGAAAACACAACTTTTCGCTTTCCGAACATCCCGCAGGAATTTACTTTATCCGTGTGATTGCGGGAGAGAATGTGGAAACGATCAAAATCATCAAACAATAGCCAACCACACAGAGTTATTAATTTAAAACAGAGACCCATGAAGATCAAAACAATCGCCTCCGTAATTCTTTTAGCAGCCATTACCATTCTTCTATCCTCCTTTGGCGGAAGTGAAAATACCCGAAGTCCTTCGGGTTCGCCTTCAGGAAACACAGGATCTCCGGGTGACGGGCAAAACTGTACCAGTTGTCACGGTGGTTCCGCATCGGCTGTTACCGGCTGGATCACTTCTACAATTCCTGCTTCAGGCTACACCCCGGGAAGCACATACAGCATCACCGTAACAGTTACAGGGTCAGGAAATAAGGGATTTCAGGTCTCTCCTCAAAATGTTGCGGGTACCTTACTCGGAACGCTGATCGCCGGAACAGGCTCGAAATTAACCGGAAGTGGTAAATATATCACCCAGAGCAGTACAAGTTCAACCAATCCTAAGATATGGACATTTCAATGGATTGCTCCCGCCGCAGGTACCGGCGTAGTGACTTTCTATGGAGCCTTCACTGTTTCTAAGCCTGTTACCAAACTTTCGACTCTGGTCGTCAATGAAGCAGCAGCCCCTCTGACGGTGACTGCCTCTGCAACACCCTCAACCATCAACCAGGGGCAAAGTTCACAATTACATGCCACACCTGCAGGTGGTTCAGGAACCTATACCTACTCATGGACCTCAAATCCAGCCGGATTTACTTCGACCCAGCAAAACCCGAACGTAACCCCCACAGAAACAACAACCTATTCAGTCCAGGTGAACGACGGAACATCAAACGCTTCGGCCAGTACCACAGTTACCGTTGTAATTCCAACCCCATTGTCGGTCATTGCAACAGCAAATCCGACAAGTATCAATTCCGGACAGTCATCCCAGCTCAGTGCGACTCCCGGTGGCGGTTCAGGAAGTTACACCTACCTATGGACATCCAATCCCTCGGGATTTATATCAACCCTGCAAAACCCGACGGTAAACCCAACGACAACCACCACCTATTCGGTACAGGTCAATGACGGGTTCACATCCGTTTCGGCAAATGCAACCGTGACAGTCCTTTCAACGCTTAGCGTCACTGCAACAGCCAATCCGACAAGTATCATTTCTGGCCAGTCTTCCCAACTCAATGCCACAGCAGCGGGTGGATCAGGAACCTACACTTACTCATGGACTTCCTCTCCTTCGGGATTTACATCGACAACGCAGAACCCTACTGTAAACCCCACGATAACCACCATTTACACCGTGCAGGTCAACGACGGATCATCAATGGCTTCTGCAAGTGCAACCGTCTCTGTCATGATGCCGTTAACTGTCTTTGCTACAGCTACTCCGGGAACCATTTGCATAAACCAGACATCGCAACTTAACACCATTGTATCCGGAGGAAGCGGATCGTACAGCTATGCCTGGACCTCGAACCCTCCCGGGTTTACATCGGCAATTTCCAACCCGGTGGTTTCTCCCCTGCAATCAACCACTTATTTTATAACTGTTTTCGATGGAACCAGCACCAGAAACGAATCTGTTGTTGTGACGGTTAAAGAGAATGCAACCGCATTTGCAGGCAACGACACAACCTGGAATCTCTATGCACCGGGGATACAGCTTAACGGTTTTGCCACCAATTATTCATCGGTTTCCTGGGCCACTTCAGGTGACGGAACCTTCAACAATAACGGGATCCTGAATGCAACATACTTCCCCGGAACCAATGACAAGATCATAAAGACATTCAATCTTACCCTGACCGCGAATGCCATATCTCCCTGTACATCAAACATTTCAGATGTTGTAAAAATTGAGTTGGATCCGGCTACTCAAATAATTGATTTTGGGAAGGGGTCAGGGTTTTTAGTATTTCCGAACCCGGCGCATGAAATCATGATGGTTTCAGTACATGGCAAGGATCAGACCAGTCTGGAACTGACCTTGTTCGATAATACCGGCAGGGTTGTGATTCATTCAACGGTCACCTGCACGGGCAAATCAATATACCCTGTTGAGATTTCCCATCTTGCGAAGGGAATCTATTTCCTCCAGGTGAAGAGCAATAGTTCAACCGGAATCCAGAAAGTAATTATCGAGTAAAATGAACTTTATATGCAGGATATAAAATTCTTACTGGTTTTTTCAGTTTTCCTTATCCTCAGGACCGGCATGCAGGCACAAACTTTTTGTCCGCATGCCGGTCCCGGTTTCAGTGAAGCAGGTGCACCGACATCTCCCGGCCCGGCAAATACAGCATATTATATAGATGCTTCGGGCGGCAGCGACAACAACGACGGGTTATCTGCTTCAACGGCTTGGAAAAGCCTGACAAAAGTCAATGCCACCACCTTCGCAGGAGGCAACAGGATCCTCTTCAAGGCTGGAGAAGTGTGGACAGGTAGACTCTATCCAAAAGGCTCAGGAATTGCAGGAAGCCCTATCATCATTGACATGTATGGATCAGGAACCAAACCGCTGATCGACGGGAACGGGATGACCGGCACCGGGGTGGTTTATCTCTATAATCAGCAATACTGGGAGATCAGCAACCTTGAGATCACCAACAATGCAGCAACCGAAGATGACCGGCGCGGTGTCCGGATCGAAGCTAAAAATTATGGGACCGCCAACCATATCTATTTAAAAAACCTGAATATTCACAATATCCAGGGCAAGGTTGGACAAGGCCGTCCGGAGAAAAGGACAAGTGCAATTGGATTTGCGATCGTGGATGTGAATTCACAGGAGACCCATTTCAATGATATCCTGGTGGAGAATTGTGTGATCACCGCCTGCAAGAACCAGGGAATCATAACGGAATGTGTTTCCGGCGATGGCTATGATCCCTATTCCGATGAATGGAATTCAATGAAAATCACCAATGCCGTCATCCGCAATAACACCATCTCTGATATTTCAAAGAACGCCATGATCATCAGGCTGTTTGAAGGCGGTGTAATTGAAAACAACCTCTGTTACAATACAGCCAACGAGATCAGTGGAAACACAATCTTCTCCGCCGCCTGCTGCGGAACCGTTTTCCAGTACAATGAAGGCTTCGGGAACCACTCTCCGGATGCGGACGGCAGCCTGTATGATGCTGACCTGCGGTCGCCAAACACCTATTGGCAATATAGCTATAGCCACGACAATGCACACGGTCTTTTCTGGACATGCACTGTTCAGGCAGATGCAAATGTTGTTTGCCGCTATAACATCAGCCAGAATGACCAGGGAATTATCTTCTGCATCAACTACCCGGTCACCTCTGTATTTGTTTACAACAACACGGTCTATTGTCCGTCAAATCTTTCACCTGTTATAATTTCAGAACGTAATAATGGCGGAAGCGGTTCGAGGAGTTACACTTTCAATAATAACCTCATCTATAACCTGAGTTCCACAGCAAAATATGATTTTGTAACTGATTATAACCGGACGATTGATTACAACTGCTTCTGGGGAATTCATCCGTCGACAGAACCTTCAGACCCGCATAAAATCACAGCGGACCCGCAACTGGTCGATCCGGGCAGCGGAGGGCTTGGGATCGGTACGGTGGACGGTTACAAAATCCTGGCAACATCCTCCTGTATCAATGCAGGTAAGGTAATTCCGGGAAACGGCAACAAAGATTTTTGGGGAAATCCTTTATACAACGGTGCTCCAGATATTGGCGCTTATGAGTATCCGCTGCCACCTGCAGGCATTGGGAATGACGAAGTGGCGATTGCCGGTCAGAAATCTTCCCTTTTAAGGGCCTTCCCAAACCCGACAAGCGGAAAATTCACCCTTGAATTTCCTGGTTTCCCGTCGGATTGCATTGTGAAAGCGGACTGTTTCGGAATTTATGGAGAGAGGTCATTTTCATCCGATGTAACGGGCAAGCAGGAGCATACCTTTTCTTTGGCAAATTCTCCTGCGGGGATCTATTTTATTCGTGTTACTGCCGGAAGCAAGTCGGAAACAATCAAGGTCATCAAGCAATGATAAGAAGACCAGTCACCATCGGGTTGTTGCTTTTTTTTCTTGGGGCTGCTCATTCCAAGGCATCCCCCCTGACACGGGAGGCATCCTTTTCGCGCAATCCTGTGACTGACACTTCAGAAGTCGCAACAGTGAACGGGGAAGGGATCACCGTGAGAGAATTCATGTTGAATTCCAGGCCACTCAGAACCAGGGTGATCAACGATTTTCAACTCAAATACGGAGCTATTTACGGCAGTGATTTCTGGTCAAGGAAATATGACGGGGAATCACCATCTGATGTGTTGAAGAAAAAAACACTTTACTTGCTGATTAAGATTAAAATACAACAGATTTGTGCAAAAAACTCAGGAATAGTCAACGACATCAGTTACCAGGGATTTCTACAGGCATTTACTTCGGAAAATAAACGCCGGGTCCTGGCCAGGCAGGCGGGAGCGGTAATCTATGGTCCTGTTCAATACACCGAGGAGGTTTATTACAATTACCTCTTCAGCAACATGATCACCAGGTTGAAGGAATATCTTGCATCATCAGTGTTCAGGATTACCGGAGAAACCCTGATGAAAATTTATGAAAATGAGAAAGACAGCCTTTATCGCCAGGGTTTCTGTACAAAAACACGGCTGATATGCTATGACCCCGGACGGAAATCCGGCAGTGAAGAGGAGGACCAGATAACAGATGAAGCGAATACTGCGTTGCGGGATATTTGCGAAAAAATCAAAAAAGACACTTCGGGCATTGATGCAGTGCTTGCAGCCTATCAGACAGAAAAAGGATTGTCGATCAGGATTACTGATCAGGTATTCAACGATTCTGTTTATTCCCCTGAAGAAGAGGATGCGGTAAGGGCAATGGTCAAGGAGACATCCGGGAAAATGGCCGTTGGACAGTTCAGCCCGGTAATCAGTTTCCAGGGTGCCTTTTATATTGTCCTATTGAAGGAAAAGGTAACTTTGGGCTTCCGAAGTTTTGAAAGTTGTTCAACTGCAATCAGGATGCTGTTAATTGACAGGATGTATGAGGATTATATCCAAGGGCTGGTCATGAATGCGGAATGTAAGATAAACAAGGCTACCTATGAAAATATTCAGTACTAATGCTATGTTGATGATCCAAAGGTCTGGACTGTCTGTTATAATGAACCCTGTTGTATCCGTGATTTCCATATTCCTCCTTGCAGGTATTACTTTCCAATCGCTGGCATCCGCTTCCGGGAAAGGCTTTATTACCGGAAATCCGGATTCGGAAGGAACGGCCAGTCCCGGGATTACCACCTATTACATCGACGCCACAGGCGGCAACGATGCAAATGACGGGTTATCTCCTTTAAAAGCATGGAAAACCCTGACCAAGGTTAATGCAACCACTTTCACACCGGGGACCAGTATCCTCTTCATCGCGGGGGGAGTGTGGACAGGGAGGCTCTATCCAAAGGGCTCCGGTGCATCAGGGAATCCTATCATCATCGATATGTATGGCACCGGGAACAAACCGCTCATCGATGGAAACGGAATGACCGGTACGGGAGTTGTTTACCTGTACAACCAACAATATTGGGAGATCAAAAACCTGGAGATCACCAACGATGGAGCAACCGGAGCCGACCGCAGGGGGGTGCGCATAGAAGCTAAAAATTTCGGTACTGCAAACCATATTTATCTGCAAAACCTCAACATTCACAACATCAAAGGGCTTGTCGGACAGGGACGTACAGAAAAAAGGACGAGTGCAATTGGTTATGGCATAGTGGATGTTAATACCCAGGAAACCCATTTCAATGATATCCTGGTCGAGAATTGTGTGATCACGAGTTGTGATAATCAGGGAATTATCACCGAATGTGTTTCCGGTGACGGATTTGATCCGTATTCTGCCGATTGGAACTCCATGAAGATCACCAACGCCATTATACGCAACAACACCATCTCCGACATTTCCAAGAATGCCATGATCATCCGGTTGTTTGAAGGCGGAGTGGTTGAGAACAATCTCTGCTACAATACTGCCAACGGCATCAGCGGAAACACCATCTTCTCCGCCTCCTGTTCGGGTACTGTTTTTCAGTTTAATGAGGGCTACGGAAATCATTCTCCCGATGCCGACGGGAGCCTTTACGATGCTGATCTGCGGTCTCCAAACACTACCTGGCAATACAGCTACAGCCACGACAATGCACACGGACTTTTCTGGACATGTACCGTCCAGGCAGATGTGAATGTTGTTTGCCGGTACAATATCAGTCAGAATGACCAGGGAATTATCTTCTGCATCAACTACCCGGTTACCTCGGTAAAAGTTTATAATAATACGGTTTACTGTCCCGCAAACCTTTCTCCTGTAATCATTTCGGAAAGGAACAATGGAGGAAGCGGTTCCAGGATTTATACTTTCAACAACAATCTTATTTACAACCTCAGTGCCACTGCGAGTTATGACTTCACTTCATCCTACACAAGGACGATCGATTATAATTGCTTCTGGGGCGTTCACCCTTCAAATGAGCCGGCCGATGCTCATAAGGTAACGACAGATCCAAAACTGACCAATCCTGGCAGCGGAGGTATCGGCCTCAATACCGTTGATGGATATAAACTTTTAGCTGCATCTTCCTGCATCAACAAAGGAAAAGTAATTACAACTAACGGAGGGAGAGATTACTGGGGAAATCCTCTTTACAATGGATTACCTGATATCGGTGCGCACGAATACACCTTGCCGCCTGCCTCCCCCACCAACCTTGCTCCCACTGTTTCACCACCCGACCAGATCAACCTGAACTGGACAGATAATTCCACCAATGAAACAGGCTTCAGCATCCAGCGCAAGGATGATAACGGTTCATTTTCAGTGGTTGGCCAGGTGGGAACCGGAGTCGTCACTTTCAGCGATACTGGACTATCTCTTGACACGGCCTATGTTTACCGGGTTTGTGCATTCAACCCCGCCGGAAACTCAGGATATTCAAACGAAGCCCTGGCAACCGACCGATGGGTTGGCACTTCGGGTTCAGTTTGGACTAACGATGCCAACTGGTCTGCAGGCGTGGCTCCTGGCACTGCTGTCTATGTCACAATTTCCCCGGCAGTCAATACACCGGTGATCTCCTCAACAATCATTCTCCAGGATCTGAAGATCAAGGCAGGCGCCTTGCTGACCATCGCTCCTGCCGGAACTCTCATCATGAACAATGTGATGGTTATTGATGGGGAACCAGCCCGGAAAAACAGTGAAGAACCAGCAATGCTTAATCGTTTTGATTGACATAGAAACCCAATTGAATAGAAAAGAAACCAATACCGGCAGACATAGAACATACCTTTGTTTATTAATTACAATTACCTGTTCCGATGAAACAAAAGCAACTCATTTTCTGGCAGTCACTCCTGGTCATATTGTTGGTAATTATGGTAGTTTTCATCATATCCATCATTTAACGGAACTGATTAAAAAATTTAACAACAATTAAATTCAATGATTATGAAACAGTATTTACAATTTATTTTAGGGATAGTTCTGATCTTTTTTCTGTGCTCAAAGCAACCGGTTTTTGGTCAGATACTGATGCTTGATAATTTTGATTACCCGGCTGGTGATCTGTTAACCGATCACAACTGGCTCCAGCAGCAAACGACTTCAACATTCCCGATTGTTGCTACCAATGGAGGCCTTACTCACACAGGTTATATCGGTTCAGGCATCGGGAATGCCACCGCGCTCGGAGTTGAAGGACAGGATGTTTTCCGTGGATTTGTGAAACAAACACTTCCGGGAACGGTATATATGTCTTTTCTGGCAAAGGTAACCGCTGCGACACCCTCCGGAGATTTCTTCATTTCATTGAAGGAATCGGCCACTTCGCCAACCAATGCCAATTATCGTGGTCGGGTTTGGGCGAAGACCGATGGTTCCGGCAACCTGGCCTTTGGCGTGACCAAAGGAGCCATGACCGCACCCATGGTTCCCAACTATACCGAGTTTCTTTACAGTTTGAATACAACCTATCTGCTGGTGCTGAAATTCACCATTGTAGAGGGCACGCCAAACGACAGCGCCATGCTGTTCATTAATCCCGTTATCGGAAGTCCTGAACCGGCTCCTGCGGTAATTTGTCCGGATGTCATGACAGGTACCGATCTTGGGGTTGGCTCCGTGTTGCTAAGACAAGGACTTACTGGCACTTCTCCTTCCGTAATCGTTGACGGAGTCAGGGTCTCTAAAACATGGGCAACTGCACTGACGGTTAGCAATATTTCCACCCTGAGCGACCTGAAGGTAGATGGAATTACCGTTACCGGATTTTCTCCGACCCTTTTTGCATACAATGATACGGTTCCGGCCGGACAGACTACTGTTGCAATCGCTTCCTCAAACACCTGCATGGCTGCAACTTCAAGTACGACTGCCGCCACTTCGATCCCGGGATACAGCACCGTTCATATAGTTGCAGAAAACGGAACATCAACCAGCACCTACACCGTCACCCATGCTTATGCCTACTTTATGATTGGTGTTTCCGGCACTCCCGGTGGTTCAGGTACTGCCACAGGAGGGGGAGTTTACGGGCAGGGGTTTCTGGCCACTGTCGCTGCTGCACCTGCTTCCGGCTATATCTTTAATAACTGGACGGAGGGAGGCGTTAATGTAAGCGGGGAACCTGTTTATACTTTCACCGTCCAGAACAACCGTGATTTGGTTGCCAATTTCCTACAGATCATGTATGTCGTCGCGGCAACGCCTGTTCCGGCCGACGGTGGCGTTGTAAGCGGAACGGGGACATTCCCTTCCGGATCTAACATAACCCTTTCTGCATCTCCCCTGGATGGATTCATCTTTGAAAATTGGCAGGAAAATGGAACCATCGTTGGAACAGATCCAAACTTTGTCATCACCAATCTCTCCGGAAACCGAATTATGGAGGCTCATTTTATTCCGAGCACAAACACCTTTACCGTGACCGGCACACCAAATCCTCCCGAAGCAGGAACAATTACCGGTTCGGGTAATGTAACAGCCGGGGGCAGTATCACCCTCGACGAAATCCCGAACTGGGGTTATGTATTTTTGAACTGGACTGAAAACAGTGTTATCCTGGGAACTTCAACCTCCCTGACAATCACCAATATACAGTCAAATCATTCAATCATTGCCAATTTTCGCCCGATTGGCGTTGGTATGGATGAAAAAAACCCGACAGGCGTGGAGGTCTATCCAACCCTCGCAAAAGATATCGTACATGTGAAAAGCCAGGAGCGCATCGAAGAGGTTCAGATGATCGATTTGGGAGGGAAACTGATATGGCAGATTAAAGTTGGTGAAAACACAGCAATCATCCCTGTTTCGTTATATAGCAAGGGCATTTACCTGGTGCGTATCATAACAGGGAACGGTGTTTTTATCCGGAGAATTATCAAAGGAGAATTGTAACAATTTAAAAAACATATTTATATGAAAAGAAATCTACTAACAACTATTTTCTCACTATTCCTGTTATTGTCCGTTTCCTGTTCATTGAATGCACAGGTATATCAATTCCAGGAAGGATTTGCCACACCAGCCACTCCGGTGCAGTGGATGTCGACAAATATCATTTTCTCGGTAAATTTCAACAACGGGCTTTATGCCGGAACATATTCTGCCAAAATGAAGCCCAATCTGTCCTGGCTGATAACCAAACAGATCAATACTGCCGATATGCTTCAATTTTATTGCAAGTTAAGGGATACGACTGCCGCGAGTGATTTCCACCTGTCGATCGAGAAATCGACAGACAAACTCCTTTGGACAGAGATTAGTAAAGACCCGTTTAATAAGGCGGATACCGGCTGGCAGGTGATCAATGTAAATGTAAAGGACAATTCTCCTGTACTCTATCTCAGGTTTTATGTAACCTCCCTGGGAGGAACGGCTGCCAGGGGTCTTTGTTACATCGACGATGTGAGTGTGACAAAACTGGAGCCTGTTGCAAATGATGCCACGCTGACCGATTTCACCTTCAATAGCACGACCGTCGATGGATTTGCTGCCACCACCTTAGAATACACCGCCGTGGTCCCTTACTTTACCGACAATATCGCAATGGGCGGAACGCCAAACAACCCTTCTGCCACCATGACTATTACGAACCCGACCAATTTGCGCGGGACAGAAGCAGAACGAACGGGTAGTGTTCTTGTAAAAGCACCGGATGGCGTAACAACAAAAAATTATAAGGTTGTATTCACAGTCTCGAAATACATTTACAATACGGGTTTTGTTACCGTAGGCGCCTCTGTTGTTCCGTTTGATGGCTGGACAACTGCATTTACCTATGTGACTACGACCATTCCGATGGGAGATCACGGCACTTTTCCCGGCCCTGCTGCCTTCAGATTTATCAGGGGTCAACCGGATAAGATAGGATTTCTCAACACCGCCAAATATGTAAAATCAGACACACTGGGCTTCTGGCTTGCCGTTGACCAGGGCGATGGAGTCGAACAACTGCTCATCGAGAAGAGGATTCTGGGAGGTGTTAAACAAACCATTGCAAACATCACTGCCACCGACATGAGCGCTGAATGGAAAGAATTCAAGTATGCCATCAAGGAGGCCGACAGCACCGAGATCATTTTCACTCCTACCATTACAGCAGAAAGCCTTGTAACCAGGATATACATGGATGATCTGTACATGACAGGTAAACCAGTCATACAGGGGATCGGGAACACTCCATCAAAGCTGGCGATTTCATTCTATCCGAACCCGGCCACCGATTATCTGACCATCAACCTGAACGACCCGGCATACCACACTGTTGAAATTTGTGATATCACAGGAAAAAAGATATTCTCAGCCGGGGTTAATGGTCACGGAATCACCATGGACCTGCGCAATTACCCACAAGGAATATACTTTGTGACCTGCCGGAGCAACAATCTCATCAGTACCGGAAAGTTCATTAAAAACTAACAATTCCGCCAATAATGAAAGAGGCTGTTTCAAAAATGATAAAAATCAGGACTTTAGGGATTGTCACTAGTCTGATAATCCTTATCGGGTACCCTTGTATCAGAACTTTCGGACAGCCTCTTTTAATCCAGAATATCTCCAAGCGGGCAATTTTGTCTCTCAATGGAAAGTGGAACTATATCATCGATCCATATGAGATGGGCTATTACGATTACCGCACCAAACCCTACGATGAGAATCCAAAACCTCAGGACAGGGCATTTTATACCAACACAAAACCCAAAGATAAAACGGAACGCATTGAATACGATTTTGACAAATCGCCTACGCTTCTCGTTCCAAGGGACTGGAATTCACAGGAGGAAAAATTGCTCTATTATGAAGGTACGATCTGGTACAAGAAGTCATTCGATTACCAAAAATCCGGACCGGGAAACAGGGTTTTTATCCATTTTGGCGCTGTAAATTATCGTGCCGATGTTTATCTGAACGGCAAAAAACTTGGCTTTCATAAGGGAGGGTTTACCCCTTTCAACTTTGAGATTACCGACCTGGTCAGGGAAAAGGATAACTTTGTCATTGTAAAGGTCACCAATACGCGAAGTGCCGAAGAAGTGCCGACTCTCAATACAGACTGGTGGAATTACGGAGGAATTACCCGCGATGTTACAATAGCAGAAACCCCGGCTGCATTCATCAGTGATTATTTCCTCCAACTGAAGAAAGGAACAGACGAAATCCTGTCGGGGTATGTGCGTCTTAACGGATCAGCAGTGTCAGGAAGAGAGATTGAGGTTGCTATTCCCGGTATCGGATTCAATAAAAAGATTGTAACAGACAACTCCGGTAAGGCCTCTGTTGAAGTGGCCGTTCAGGGTCTGCGCCTTTGGTCTCCTCAGGATCCTCATTTATATGACGTTAAAATCATTTCGGATCGCGATTCTATCTCCGACAGGATCGGGTTCAGAACCCTGGCGACCCGCGGTTCCGATATCCTGGTGAATGGGAAACCGGTGTTTTTACGTGGAATCAGCATCCATGAAGAAAACGCCATCCGCGGAGGAAGGGCATATTCGAGGGAGGATGCACAAATGCTCCTGAACTGGGTAAAAGAGCTTGGTTGCAATTTTGTGCGGCTGGCACATTACCCTCACAATGAAAATATGGCCAGGCTTGCCGATGAAATGGGGATCATGGTATGGGAGGAAAACCCTGTTTACTGGACAATCCAGTGGACAAATCCCGAAACATTCAAAACTGCCGCAAATCAACTGAAGGAACTCATCTCCCGGGATAAGAACCGCGCTTCGGTTATTGTCTGGTCTATGGCTAATGAAACACCGGTTACCCCGGAGCGGATCATCTTCCTGAAGAACCTGGCCGACACCACCAGGAGTATTGACAACGTACGCCTTGTCAGCGCTGCGCTCGAACAAAAAAGCACACCAGGAAATGAATTGGTGCGAACCATTGAAGACCCGTTTGCACAATATGTGGATCTGGTTAGTTTTAACGAGTACATCGGATGGTACGACGGGTTGCCCTCAAAATGTGCCGGCATTGAATGGAAAATTGATTATGACAAACCGGTCTTCATCTCTGAATTTGGTGCAGATGCGCTTGGCGGCTTGCATGGTGACAGCCTTACCCGATGGTCGGAGGAGTACCAGCAGTATATGTATCGGGAGACGCTGAAAATGATCGGGAAAATACCCAACCTGCGAGGCTGCTCTCCCTGGATACTGGTTGATTTCCGGTCTCCACGCAGGGTGTTACCCGGAATCCAGGATGGTTGGAACCGCAAGGGACTTATCTCTGAAACCGGCAATAAGAAAAAAGCATTTTACACGCTTAAAGAATTCTATGAATCTGTAAGTAAAAAGTATTGATGGGACCGATGGAAGCTTTATGGCAAAAGTCGATGTCCATTTGCATCATCACAGCAGTCATAACCGGCTGTGCAGCAGGCAATAACAAATCTTCCGGAAAATTAACCTGCAAGCAGGCTCCTCAAACCAGCGGTCTCGACATATATTTGCTCATCGGACAATCCAACATGGCTGGCCGGGCACAAATCCTCGCTCCTGACTTCGACACGCTTTGGGGCGCTTTTTTGTTTACCGGGGATAGCGCCAGCCCCTGGGAACCGGCTGTGAATCCATTGAACAAATATTCAACGATCAGGAGAGAGTTGTCGATTCAGCAGCTAAGCCCCGGGTACTATTTTGCAAAGTCATTGATGTCCGGTGATCACGGCAAACGGATCGGGTTGGTAGTCAATGCACGGGGCGGCACATCCATTGACCTTTGGGGCCCGGGGACTACCTATTTCAACGACGCTATAACCCGAACACGACAAGCTATGCCTTTCGGCTCTCTCAAAGCAATTCTCTGGCACCAGGGTGAATCGGATGTGAAGTACAACCAGAAAGAATATCCGGAAAAGATTACAGTCCTGATCAATGCCCTGCGAAACGAGCTGCAAAGCCCAAGCCTGCCTTTTATAGCAGGAGAAGTGGCAGAGGAAAAACCGAAAAGGGCGGAGTTCAACGTTTTATTAAAAGAGACCCTGGCCAGGATCCCGAATACGGCAGTTGTCAGGGTAACAGGACTGACCACTTATGATTCAACCCATTTTGACACCCGTTCGATGCGGTTATTAGGTGAACGGTATGCAACCGAGACCATAAAATTGCTTAAGAAAAATGAAAAATGTGATTCAATTTATAAATGAGTAAATTTAACCCATGGATTCAATTGATTTTACGTCATCCTGGACATTGATCTGACTGCAGCCCAGACTGTTGCAGATGAAATCCGGCAAATAACTGGCACGTTTTCCCTGGGAGTCAAGGCCGATGTGCTTGACAAACAATCATTGCTGAGCGCCAGAGACATCATACATGAGAAGGCCGGGAAGATCAATTTTCTGGTCAATGGAGCCGGCGGAAATGCCCCCCGGGGAACTACGAAAGTGGAAGAGATCAAACCCGACCATATCCATGACCTGAGCGGCTCATTCTTTGGGTTGGAGATAGAAGGAATGGAGCGTATTTTCGACCTGAACTATTTCGGGACCCTGCTCCCGACCATGATCTTTGCCACTGACATGGTTGAAGCAGGCAAAGGCGCGATCCTGAATATATCCTCCCTCAGCGCCTTTCACCCGCTGACCAAAATCCCGGTCTATTCCTCCGCCAAAGCAGCCATCAATAATTTCACGGAATGGCTGGCCGTGCATATGGCTAAAACCGGTGTACGTGTCAATGCAATTGCACCGGGATTTTTTCTGACCAACCAGAACAGGTTCCTCCTGATTGACGAACAAACCGGGAACCTGCTTCCCCGTGGCGAAAAGATCATGGCAGGAACGCCGATGGGACGGTTCGGAACACCGGATGAACTTGCCGGCCCGGTTGCTTTTCTGCTTTCTGACATGGCCCGTTATATTACCGGGACCGTGATGCTGATTGACGGGGGGTATAATGCTTACAGCGGAGTTTAACGATAAAAACACAGAAGATACGAACATGCAATTAAAGAAAGATTTTACCTGGTCATTGCTGGTTCCCACCAGCATGGGTGTCCGTCTTACACCTATGGATGCACAACCTGTCCACAGCAGCGACAACTTTAAGATGCAGGCCACAAGTGCCGAGACAAATGTGGCAAGTATTCCTGCATCCCTGGGGCTTCCTGTAAAAGTTCTGACTACATTCGTCAAAGGCAGCCCCATCGCCCGGTTGATTAAAAGCAGCCTGGCCAGCCGCCAAATGGATTACGAAGGTCGTGAGATTGAACAGGGAGGACCATGGGGTTACCGGCATCAATTTAACATTGCCGACAGCGGTTTTGGTTCCCGCGGTCCCAGGGTTCACAACGACCGTGCAGGTGAAGTCGGCCGCACCCTGAATGTGAATGACTTCGACCTGACCCGGATCTTTGATAAAGAGGGCGTAAGGATTGTACACCTTTCAGGATTGATCTGCGCCTTATCCCCCGAAACAGCTGTTTTCTGCCTTGAACTTGCACGGACTGCCAAACGAACCGGTACTCTTATTTCCTTTGACCTGAATTACCGTGCCTCATTCTGGAAAGGCCGTGAACAGGAATTACGCGATATTTTCACCCAGATTGCTTCTGTTTCTGATATTCTTATTGGCAATGAAGAAGATTTTCAGCTTTGCCTTGGAATCGAAGGCCCTGAAACCGGTGGAAAAAGTCTTGAAGCAGAACTGGAGGGTTTTAAAAACATGATTTCCCATGCAAAAGAGGCCTTCCCTCATGCATCTGTATTTGCCACTACCTTACGCCAGGTGATCAATGCCAATCGCCATCTATGGGGCGCACTGATGCTGGCAGGAAATACCTGGCATGAAGTGCAACCACGCGAAATAACAGTTCTCGACCGCATTGGCGGGGGAGATGGTTTTGTTGGCGGATTGCTCTACGGGATACTCAGGGAATGGGAACCGGAACAATGGATGCAATTCGGCTGGGCCAGCGGGGCTCTTGCAACGACCGTATTAACCGATTACGCCCTGCCCGCCGATGAAGAGATGGTCTGGAGCATCTGGAAAGGGAATGCCAGGGTAACACGCTGAAATATAACTAAAAAACAACCATGATCTATTATCAGGGGGGGGCGGCCAATTTGGTATTATCGAAGGATGAGTTGAAAACAGCGCTTTTTCAGGCGCTGGATAAACTCGGTCCGAAGCATAAAGTTTTGATCATACCTCCTGATTTCACACGCTACCATTCGCAGGCGGGGATTCTCACAGAAATGGCATGGGAGTATTACGGCGAATCAGTTACTGACATACTTCCGGCACTCGGAACACATGTGGCCATGACCGGGCGGGAACTCAATGCCATGTTCGGAAAAGTCCCTCATTCACTTTTCAGAGAACATAACTGGAGAAATGACATTGTCACCCTGGGCCAGGTTCCTGCGGAATTTGTACGCCAGGTTTCAGAAAACAAGGTCAATTTTACCTGGCCTGCACAAGTCAATAAGCTTGTTGCAAGTGGCGATTTTGACCTGATCCTCTCGATCGGCCAGGTGGTTCCGCATGAAGTAATCGGGATGGCAAATTATAACAAGAATATTTTTGTCGGAACAGGCGGACGCGATGGAATCAACAAGAGCCATTTCCTGGGTGCGGCGTACGGAATGGAACGGATCATGGGAAAAGCCGATAACCCTGTAAGACAGGTACTCAATTATGCTGCAGAACATTTTGCATCGCATCTCCCCATCGTGTATGTCCATACGGTCGTATCCAGGTCAGCCGATGGCATCCTCGGTGTGAACGGGTTGTTCATCGGAAATGACCATGCATGTTTTACCAACGCCGCGTCACTTTCGATGGAGGTCAATTTTGAACGGGTGGAGGAACCTCTGACCAAAGTAGTCGTTTACCTTGATCCTGAAGAGTTTAAGAGCACATGGCTGGGTAATAAAAGCATTTACCGGACCAGGATGGCCATTGCAGATGGCGGGGAGCTCATTGTGCTTGGCCCCGGGATTCACACCTTTGGCGAAGACCGGGAGATCGACCATCTGATCAGGAAATACGGATACCGCAGTACACCTGAGATATTAAAATTGGTTGCTGAAAACATAGATCTGTCGGGAAATCTAAGCGCTGCCGCACACCTGATCCATGGATCGTCTGAAAACCGCTTTACTATCACCTACTGCCCGGGCTATTTATCACGCATGGAAATCGAAGAAGTGAATTTCCGTTATGCTGATCTTGAACCAATGACCAGGAAGTATGATCCTGCAAAACTGAAAGAGGGGTATAACCAGGTTGGTGATGAGCGCATATTCTTTATATCAAATCCGGCCCTTGGACTCTGGGCACATTCAAGCAGGTTGATTCAATTATAATTCAATGTCATGATCTCAATTATTGCCGACAATAAAATTCCATTTCTGAAAGGCGCACTGGAGCAGTTTGCGTCCGTCAGATACATAGACGCGAGGGAGATCGACCATTCTGCCGTGGAACATGCCGATGCCCTGCTCATCAGAACGCGAACCATGTGCGATGAATCCCTGCTGAAAGGTTCCTGCGTGAAATTTATTGCAACTGCAACCATCGGGTACGATCACATCAATACAGCCTATTGTGACGCCCATTCCATTCACTGGGTCAATGCTCCCGGCTGCAATGCAGCTT
>JAPLDG010000341.1 GCA_026391845.1 Bacteroidota bacterium
AAATTCGGTTCGCCGTGCCATAGCCATCCAGATGATCATCAACAATGAACTCGGGCTGGCCAAAAACCAGAATCCATTGCAGGGTGCCTTCATCATTGAAGAGTTGACCGACCTCGTAGAAGAAGCCGTCATGCTGGAGTTCGAACGGATCTCTGAGCGTGGAGGCGTGCTGGGCGCCATGGAGACCATGTACCAGCGCAGCAGGATCCAGGAGGAGAGCCTCTATTACGAAACCCTCAAACACACCGGAAAACTCCCGATCATTGGTGTAAATACTTTTCTTTCAAGCAAAGGCTCACCTACCGTATTGCCGGGCGAAGTGATCCGGGCCACGGAAGAGGAAAAGCAGTACCAGATCATCATGCTGGATCATCTTCACAAAACCAATGCTGAAACTTCATCAGCCATGATTGAAAATCTGAAGAGGGCAGCAACAAAAAATAGTAATATCTTTGAAAGCCTGATGGAAGCAACAAAATACTGCTCGATCGGACAAATCACCGATGCCCTGTTCGAAGTGGGTGGACAGTATCGCCGTAGCATGTAAAACATTAAAAATCAGACGTATGACCCTGTTTAATATTTTGGTTGTCAATCCCAAGGACTACCTCACACAGATTGCTGTTTACCAGAATCATAAGCTCCTCTATATGATCAGCAGGAGACATTCGGCGGAGGAACTTTCGCCATTTAAAACGATTTACGACCAGGTGCAGTTCCGCAAGGAGAGCGTTCTCAGGGAGATTACAAACAATGAATTCAACCCCGATGAACTGAAAATCGTCATTTCGCGCGGAGGGTTGATCAAACCGGTGCAGTCGGGCGTTTTTGAAGTGAATGACCTCTTGAAAAAGGATCTCCTGCACAGCCCGGTTGGTGAAGATGTGATCAACATTGCCGGTTTGCTTGCCGACGCCATTGCGGCTGATTTTCCTGGTGCAAAAGCCATGATCGCCGACCCGACAGTCGTTGACGAATTTCATGACCTTGCCCGGATCACCGGTTCTCCGGACATCATGCGCAAATCCATTTTCCATGCCCTCAACCAGAAGGCTGTTGCAAAAATGCATGCGGAAACGCACAAACGGAAGTATGAGGAGATGAACCTCATCGTGGCACACATCGGAAACGGCACCACCGTGGGCGCCCACCGGCAGGGTCGTGTGATCGATGTAAACCAGGGGTTTGAAGGCGATGGCCCTTTTTCCATGGTTCGCAGCGGCTCCCTTCCCACCGGCGATGTCGTGAAAATGTGCTTCAGCGGTACGAAAAACCTGGATGAAATGTTATGCCTGCTCACCCATTGCGGAGGTGTGAATGCTCACCTGGGATCGAGAGATATCAATGACATTGAAAATCGCATCAACAATGGCGATACACATGCCAAACTGATCATGGAGGCCATGTCGTACCAGGTTTCCAAATGCATCGGCGAAATGTTTGCCGTGCTGAAAGGCGAAGTGGATGCCATTCTCATCACCGGCGACATTGCCCATAGCCAGTTTGTCGTGCGCAACATCATTGATCACGTTGAAAAATTTGCCCCGATATTCCTCTATCCCGGCGACAACGAACTTCAGGCCATGGCCGGGAATGCACTGCGTGTATTGAAAGGGGAGATGATTGTTCAGGAATACATTTAAAAAATGCAAAATGCAAAATGCAAAGTCATATTGTAAAACCTGGTATCCGGTAATTTTTCCAAATTTTAATATTTGCTATCTGCTATTTGCATTTTGATTTTAATCATAAAAGTACATGAAACTATTTCCCATACCCACAGGTAATTTAAAGCTCGATGGAGGCGCCATGTTTGGTGTTGTACCCAAGGTGATCTGGGGGAAATCCTATCCCGGTGATGAAAATAATCTTTGCAACTGGTCGATGCGTTGTCTGCTTATTGTTGATGGCGATCGTAAAATCCTGATCGATTGCGGGATTGGTGATAAGCAATCAGAAAAATTCTTCTCAAATTATTATCTCAACGGAGATGATACACTTGAAAAATCGCTTGCCTCTCAC
Organism: Bacteroidota bacterium; assembly: GCA_026391845.1. GTDB lineage: Bacteria > Bacteroidota > Bacteroidia > Bacteroidales > FEN-979 > CAIVAT01. Next base: position 2,023 of record JAPLDG010000341.1, read on the forward strand.
GGATTTACCATGGATGACATCACGGATGTGATCCTGACTCACCTCCATTTTGACCATGCTGGCGGAGCCGTTCGGTGGAATGCCGGCAGAACGGATTATGATGTCGCGTTTAAAAACGCCACGTATCATACCAGCCGGCAACAGTGGGAATGGGCGACCAGTCCGAACAACCGTGAAAAGGCATCCTTCCTGAAAGAGAATATCCTGCCGATCAGGGAGAAAGGCCGGCTCGAATTGTTCGAAGGCGACACGGAACTTTTTCCGAATGTGAAGGTCCGGATTTTCAACGGTCATACCGACGGGCAGGTAATCCCTTTCATCCGGTACAAGGATAAAACGGTTGTTTTTATGGCCGACCTGCTTCCCTCTGCTGCGCATATTCCCCTTCCCTGGGTGATGAGTTATGATACACGGCCCCTGATCACCCTGAAAGAGAAAGAATCGTTTATGGCTGAAGCCGCGGAAAATGGCTATGTGCTTTTTCTGGAGCATGACCTCTACCGTGAATGTTGTACCGTGGAAGCTACCGAAAAGGGGATCAGGCTGAAGGAGAGTTTTCCGCTGGAGGAGGTTTGATCGTGACACGTGACACGTGACGCGTGACGGAGTGGAAAAGTGGGGCACCTTATTTTTTTCTGATGATTATGATGAAATTTTATCTGTGTTTGGGTGCATTCATGCTGTTGCTCTTTATAGGGTGTGCCAAGGAAAAGGCTGCGGAGAATCAAAAGCCTGTCCTGACCATTGCACTTGCTGAAGATGGCTTGCATTGCACCATCAGCGGTAGCGCAACCGATGCTGACGGAACAATAACAGGTGTTATGATAAACTGGGGGGATAAAAGCATCCAACAGCTGCCGTCTACGGAATTTGCTGATTTTGAAGCCACCCATTTGTACAAGGATCCGGCTTCTTATAACATCATCGTTACTGCTCGTGATCATACCGGCGACAGCATTGTTCATGCGGTTACTGTGGACATGGATTTCAAGGAAACCTCCCTGGAAGGAATAAAGCCGGGTATGTTTAAAAGCGCTTCCGGTGAATACCTCATCCTGACAGTCAATCTGCACACCTATCAGGAGGCTCGGCAGAATGAGAAATTTACGATGCTTGCAGATCTGATCGGCAAGATGGATGTCGATTTCATCTGTTTCCAGGAATGTGCCCAGCATAAAAATACCGTGATCGACAGCGGAATTGTCAGGGAGGATAATATGGCGCTGATCCTCTCAGACAGAATTAAAGCAAGCTACCAGGCAAATTACGTATTTGTATGGAACTGGGCACATTATGGCTGGAATGTATGGGAAGAAGGAGTTGCCGTTATGTCAAAGTACCCTGTAATTCAAACCGCTGAAAGATATATCTCTTCAAATACCGGAACAGGAAGCATCACCTCCAGAAAAGTGATCTATGCCTCCTGCCAGGCGCCCGGCAACTTGTTCAATGTTTTTTCTGCACATACGCACTGGCGGACGTCAACAACCGATGAGGAACAAAATAACCAGATCAGGAACATCAAATCCATGGTTTCAGAAACGGAGACTTCATCACCCGGGGCGATTTCATTTGTGTGCGGCGATTTTAACGGGAACCCGACCAGTGATTATCCCTGGAGCGAAGGCTACAATACCATGATGAGAACCGGTGATTATTCCGATACGTTTCTTGAAATTTATCCGGATGCAAACCAGAAACCTGCTCAAAGCCGCTACAATACAATCGGGGGGGATCTCCCGGGCCGGATCGATTATGTCTTCATGAAAAAAAATCCAGGGCTCAGGGTGATCGATTCACAGATTGTATTCACGCCTGCCGTGGTTGGAACCGTTTCGGATCATTTCGGGGTACTCACAAAAGTGATGGTGAGCAAATGAAGTAATTTTTGCATGCCGATGCCGGGTTTCTTGATTCTTCTCGCTACTTTTGGATTTAATTTCATTCCTTATGATCCTCCTGAAGAACGGTACCTATATCGACTGGCAAACGCTGGAATTCAAGAAAACGGATATTCTTGCAGAGCCGGGCGTTAACGGTTCCCTGCATTTCTCAAATTCCCTCATCAACGGCTCTGATCCGTTAAGAAATGATGAGTATCCGGCATCTGAGGGTATTAAAACGATCGACTGTGCCGGCAAATTCATCACCAGATCCTTTGCCAACGGGCATCATCACGTATATTCCGCGCTCGCCCGCGGGATGCCTGCGCCAAAGAAAAATCCGGAGAACTTCCCGGAAATTCTTCAATATATCTGGTGGAATCTCGACAAGGCGCTTGATTTGAAGATGATCCGTTCGAGCGCTCTTGTAACCGCGATCGCCTGTGCAAAAAACGGAGTTACCTTTGTTATTGATCACCATGCATCACCCTTTGCACCGGAAGGAAGTCTGGAAACCATTGCACAGGCTTTTGATGAGGTGGGTGTAGGACATTTGCTTTGTTATGAAATTTCCGATCGCGATGGTTTGGAAATAGCGCAGAAAGGATTGTCAGAAACAGCAGGCTACCTGTCAAAAAGAGAGGGTCTCGTTGGATTGCATGCCTCATTCACCGTCGGCGGAGAAACGTTAAAACAGGCTGTTCAAATGGCAGCAAAGACAAATTCAGGCATCCATGTTCATGTTGCGGAAGATACATCCGATGAAATACATTGCATGGAACATTACCATCAGCGGGTCATCGAACGTTTGTCGGATAACGGCGTTCTGCAATTTCCAAAAACCATCCTCGCCCATTGCCTGCACCTGGATGAACATGAGCGGGGTCTGGTTGAAGGCTCACCTGCCTGGGTGGTGCAGAACATGGAGAGTAACCTGAATAATTCGGTAGGTTTTTTTAATTCAAAAGGCCTTGGACAAAGAATCATGTTCGGCACCGATGGAATGCACAGCGACATGTTGCGCAGTGCAAAGGCAGCTTTTTTTGCGGGCCATAATTTCGACAACATCGACTATGGCGAAACCTACCGGAGATTCAGGAATGTGCATCATTATCTTCATGCCAACGGATTTACGGGAGACGGGGAAAACAACCTCGTTGTTCTGGACTATGATTCTCCGACTCCATTGACATCAGATAATTTTTATGGTCATTTTTTATTTGGGATTGAATCGAGGCATGTCAGCCATGTGATCGCACAGGGCAAGGTGATCGTGGAGCACGGAATCGTAATGACAGTTGATGAAAAAGAGATCCTTAAAGAATCTCACATTCAGGCAGGGCGGCTATGGAAAAAGATGCGATAAAGAGGATTCTGATTCTCAACGGAACCATCGTCACACAGGATTTATGTTTGAGACAGGACCTTGCTATTCATAATGGAATAATTACGGATTGTGGAATCCTTGATCCTGCATTGTTTCAAGGATACCATATCCTGGATGCCACCAGGAAATATGTGATCCCGGGCGGATTTGACCCGCATGTTCATCTGGCATTGCCCACTCCGGCAGGGAATTCATGCGATGATTTTATTTCGGGAAGTCAGGCGGCCCTGAATGGAGGTACAACGTACTTTATGGATTTTGTCACACCGCGCCGCGGACAATCACTGAGGGAGGCGTTGCGGCTTCGCAGGCTCGAAGCGGCTGAAAGCATCACAGGCTGCGGATTGCACATGGGCATCAGCGAGTGGAATCCGAAAATTGCCACTGAAATTGTTCCCTGCATGGAAAAGGAGGGAATCAGGTCGTTCAAAACCTACCTGGCCTATCGGGAATCCATCGGGATCGGATATGATGATCTCCGGGAACTCATGAGTATCGTTGGACCTGCCGGCGGAATGGTCATGGTGCATTGTGAGGATGGAGAGATGATCAGCCGGTTGCAAAAAGAGTTATTGGCGGAGGGGAAAACCAGGGCTTGTTATCACGCGATGTCCCATCCGTCAGAGTCTGAAGTTCGTGCCATTGAACGGGTGATAGAAATTTCAGCCCGGACAAACTGCCCGGTTTACATCGTCCACACATCCACCAGCCGGGGAACCGATATGATCGCTGCCGCAAAAAAAGAGGGGATCAGGGTGTATGCTGAAACCTGTCCGCATTATCTCTTGCTGGATGATTCCGTTTACTGTGCAAGTCTTGATGATCTGCAGGTGATGCCTTATATCGTATCGCCGCCAATCCGGGGGAAATCTGATCAGCAGCGGCTCTGGGAAGGGCTGGCTGACGGAACGTTCGATGTGGTGTCAACCGACCATTGCCCATTCAACCTGCATGGCCAGAAAGACCGGGGAATGCATGATTTTACCAAAATTCCCAACGGGGCTGGCAGCATTGAGCATCGTTTGAGCCTGCTTTTCACCTATGGTGTACTGACCCATAAAATTACCATCAACCAGTTTGTCAGCCTGGTTTCGACCCGGCCGGCTGAAATTTTTGGATTGGGTGACCGTAAAGGGAAGTTGTTGCCGGGTTACGACGCGGATATCGTAATCTGGGATCCCGATGTTAATGGAATCATTTCGGTTAAAAACCACCTTCAGCACTGCGATTCAGAAATATACGAAGGCTTTCAAGTCCACGGACGTCCCGAAACCGTTATCCTTGGAGGAAAAATAATAATTTATCCCTTATAATTCGTCACGCGTCACGTGTCACGCGTCACGTGTCACGCCTTTCTCAGCTCACCCTCCTGGTGCCCTTCTTCCCCATCCCCATAAGCACCTCCGCCGGATTTTCAAACCGGTTGGTAAGCATCATTGCTGCGATGATATAAGGTTTAAAGCCGGCCTGTTTGTAAAGGGGTACACGATAGCGTTCAAATACGGTCGCCGCAACTTCGCCCTCCTTACATGAAACACTGGAGATGTCGGCCGGAAGACAATGCATATACAATGCTTTCCCCTCTTTTGTCAGCTTCATTTTTTCTTCGGTACACTCCCAGTTTTTATACCGGGCATTGTTGGCCAGGCACTCTTTTTCCAGGCCTTTCAGACCATCATGATCGTTTTTGCGGAGGAGTTCGGTACGCCGCTGCATCACGTGGAATGGGGCCCAGCTCTTCGGATAAACGATATCGGCGCCGTCAAACGCCTCTTCCATGGTGTTTACGGTGCGGAAACTTCCACCGCTTTCTTTGGCCTGTTTCCCGGCTAGTCCGACCACTTCCGGGATCAGTCCGTAACCTTCGGGGAAGGCCAGATCGACCTGCATCCCAAGGCGGGTCATCAAACCGATGATACCCTGGGGCACCGAAAGGGGTTTGCCGTAACTTGGAGAGTAGGCCCACGTCATGGCAATTTTTTTACCTTTTAAATTGTCAAGAGAACCAAAAACGGTTTTCAAATGCAGTAAATCGGCCATGGATTGGGTGGGGTGGTCGATATCGCATTGCAGGTTGATGATCCCGGGGCGTTGCGGCAGCACACCGTCGGCAAAGGCTTCGTCCAGTGCAGCGCCAACCTCGCGCATATAGGTATTGCCGGCTCCCAGGAACATGTCGTCGCGGATGCCGATTATGTCGCTCAGAAAGGAGATCATCGCGGAGGTTTCGCGAACGGTTTCGCCATGAGCGATCTGCGATTTGCCTTCATCGAGATCCTGCACGGCCAGGCCAAGCAGGTTTGCTGCTGAGGCAAAGGAAAACCGGGTACGCGTCGAGTTATCGCGAAATTGTGAAATGGCAAGCCCGGAGTCAAAGCAGCGCGGCGAAATGTTATTGTCGCGGAGCATCTTCAGGTCTTCCGCAACGGCGAGGATGGTCTCTAAGTCGGCGCGGGATTTTTCCCAGGTGAGGAGAAAGTCTTCTCCATATAATCCGGAAGTGCCGGAATCGGGCTTTGTACTGAATTCAATGTTGTTTATGGACATGGTAAAACAGGTTATTCGGATAAATAATAAACCAACGCTGCGTAAAATGCTGAAGCCGCCACTAAATCGCTTACCGGAACTTTTTCGTTGGGGGCATGGGCCAGCACTTCATTCCCCGGGCCAAAACCGATACATGGAATCTTGTAATAGCCGTTGATGGTGACGCCATTGGTAGAGAAGGTCCATTTGTCGGTAAGCGGCTCTCTGGAGAAAAGACCGGCAAATGCTTCCTGGGCTCGGACTACCAGGTGATGGTCTTCTTCGATTTTCCAGGTAGGGTAATATTTCTCCATGCCATAGCGCAGGCCCGTGTAGGCAGTCTCTTCGTATTGCAGCACTTCGACCTGCGCATCCATCTCTTTCACGATGGCCAGAATTTCGGCAACCGCAGATTCTTTGGTTTCTCCCCAGGTAAGCCGGCGGTCAAGGTGAATGCGGGCATAGTCGGCAACTGCACATAATGAAGGGCTGCCTGAAACAAATTCAGAAACGGTCACACTGCCTTTTCCTAAAAAGTCATCAGAAGAAAGCTTTTCATTCAGTTTTTCAATTTCCAGGCAGGCACGGGAAGCCATGTAGATTGCGTTTTTCCCGCGTTCAGGGGCTGAACCGTGGGAGGAGATTCCTTTGAAAGTAATGGCGATCTCCATTCTTCCCCGGTGGCCCCGGTAAATGTTCAGGTTGGTTGGTTCAGTGATCACCACGAAATCAGGAACGATTTTTTCCTCTTCAACCAGGTATTTCCAGCATAAGCCATCGCAATCCTCTTCAATAACAGTACCTGTGAAGTAGATGGTGAGATCGCGGTTGTATGCAAGATCTTTGAGGATCCGGCCAGCCGTTACAAACGCAGCAGGGCCGCCTTTCTGGTCCACTGTTCCGCGGCCATGTACATAACCATCACGGATCTCCCCGGAAAAGGGGTCACTCGTCCAGTTGGCGAGATTTCCGGTATCAACAGTGTCGATGTGCCCGTCGAATGCCAGGATTTTGCTGCCGTTACCAATGCGGCCGATCACGTTGCCAAGGCCATCGGTGCGTACTTCATCGAAACCGGCTTCCAGCATCTGGCGCTTCAGTTCTTCGGCCATGGACAATTCCCCAAGGCTGAGTGATTTGATTTTAACAAGTTTCGAAAGGTTTCCGGCAGTATAATCTGTATATGATTCTGCCAGTTTGTTGATTTTTAAGAGAAGATCTTCCAAGATGAGGGGAATTTATGGTTTGAATCGCAGGCAAAGTTAAGAATCTTCTTTGCATTTCAGAGACGATCACAGGTAGTTTTCATTCATGCGTCTGATTCGCGTGTTCCGGCGTGACTGGTACCGCACCATCCCGATACCGATGATCAGCAGAATCGGCAGCAGAAAATTCAGGTATTTGAGCATGGATTTTTTGCTGTCGTCCATCTGGTCGATGGGGCGTGAAGTGACCTCTTTGGTGCGGAGGTCGATCAACCCGGTGTCATCCGACAACCAGTCGATGGAATTGACCATGAGATTCAGGTTGTCGGGAGGGATCTGACGGGCTTGCTGCCCTTCACCGTTTGACGGGAAATCACCGTCGGATATGATAATCATCCTGGAGTTCATCCCCCCTGACAGTTTTCCCGAAACCAGTGCGCATACAGTCAGTCCGGAACGGGGAAAGTCCTGTTGCTGCCAGTTGCGGTTGATGTTAAAGGTCAATGGGGGATTTTCTGTGCCTGTTTTTTCTGATGTGGTTGCCAGCGGTGTGAAGGTGACATCGCCGCCGGGCGATGAAAAATCGATTGAACTTGCGAATTGCAGCAACACCGAGGTGAGTCCTTTGGTGACCGGGTGATCAGCGAATTTTGTGATTAGCGGAAGGTAAGGGAACTTCATGTTCGTCTGGAACGACATGTAGCCCTGTTGCTGGTTTACTGTCACACTCCCGCAGTTTTGGTCGATGATGAAATTGGGGTTGACCCTGACCCCTTTGCCTTCAAGCCACTTTTCAAGACCGGTCTTTAACTCGGTCCCGGAGGCTGTCTGTAAATCTCCGTTTACCCGGTCCATGGCGATACAGATATTTTTTCCGTTTGCCAGGAATTCATCGAGTTTTACCAGATGTGATGGCGGGAAACTGTCGCCTGGACTGATGATGACCAGGGTTTTATACTCGTTCAGGTTAGCGGAGGCCTGGTCCAGATTAACCGGCTCTGCAACATAGAGTACCAGGAGGGATTGCATCACCTGGGCCAGTGCATTGGGCGATGTTTCACCATGGCCCTGGAGGATTCCCACCTTGGGTTTGTTTTCCACGGTCATCTTTTTGATGCTGGTCGAAAGGCTGTATTCCATGGCTGAGCCCGACTGGATGAAGGGAATCACCTCTTTTTTATCGCCGTGATGAACCACGGCGCCCATGTATGCCTTTTGTTGTTTCACCTGATCTTTTTCCCTGACGTTGATCAAAACCGGATTGATCCCTTCCTGCATGGCTTTCTGCTCGGTGGCTTCGTCTTTGTTCGGATTGATGAATTCAAACATCACCTTTCCGTTCGACCGGTTTGAATACTCAATAAGCTCCTCTTTGAAATCGCGCCGGAGCTGTGAAAACTGCTGCGGAAGTTCTTCGCTGAAGTAAGCGGTAACCGTGACAGGCTCTTTCAGTGACCCGAGGATATCCTTGGTTGCTTTGCTTAAAGTGAAGCGTTTGTCGGCCGTGAAATCCAGGCGGAGGAAGAAGCGGTCGCCCAGGAGGTTGATAAGAATGATCACACCGATAATCAATAAAATATAGGTATAGGTCGATTTACTGTTCTTCATTTTTCTTTCCTGTTAATGGGTTGACAAATCCTTGCAATTAATTTGAACCACGGCGCTTCGACATGACCAGTTCGGTACCAAGGAGCCCGGCGAAAATGATGGATAGGAAATAGATGATGTCTTTGGAATCGATTACACCGCGTGCCATCGATTCGTAATGGGTTGCCATGCTCAGGTTGCCGAGCAGGTTGGCGAACCATCCGCCTGAACTGCTGCTCACGAGGCCGAAGATGAGTTGAAAAAAAATGCCGATGAAAAGAGCAGCTAAAAAGGCGATGATCTGGTTGTTGGTGATGCTGCTGGTAAAGAGGCCGATGCTTAAGTAAGACGCGCTCATGAATAAGAGCCCGAGATAGCCCATCAGCACGGCGCTGTGGTCGATTTTGCCGATGTTGGCGACTGTTACATAATACGGGAGCGTAAGCAGCAAGGTGATGCAGATGAGGAGGAAGGCAGCCAGGAACTTACCGGCGATGATCTGCCAGTCGCTCACCGGCTTGGTAATCAGCAGTTCGATGGTTCCCGATTTCAGTTCATCCGCAAGCAAACCCATGGTGATGGCCGGAATGAAGAAAAAGAGGGTCCAGAACGAGATGCCGAAAAATGATTGCAGGCTGGCTTGCCCCACCATGAAGATATCGCTGCCGAAGAGCCATGTAAAAAAACCGCTGAATCCAAGGAACAATATGATGATTACATAGGCCATCAGAGAGTCGAAGAATGAACGGAGCTCTCGTTTTGCAATGATCCAGGTTTTATTCATATTCTTAAATATTTCGGTTAAACTGGTAAATAATAATTGGTAAAATGACCTTAATTTGTAATGGTAAGATCGCGGAACACCTCTTCGAGTTTCCGTTCAACAGGCGTCATTTCGGTGAGAGACCATCCTTTTTCCACACATAATTTGAAAATAGCCCTGCGCGAGTTCATAGACATTCTGCTCTGTACTTCAAATGCCTGTGTGTGGTGGGGCAGGAGATCAACCAGTTCGACCGTCTCAAGCGCCTGCAGGCTGCGATAGATCTCTTCGTTGTTTCCATCTTCAATGGTTACCTTGACGATCTCCTTGTCCTGCGCCTGTTTACGCAACGTGGAGGCAGTGCCGTCGGCCACCAGCTGCCCTTTGCTGATGATCAGGATTCGATCGCAGGTTGCCTCTACTTCAGCGAGGATGTGCGAACTGAGGATGACAGTCTTTTCACGGCCGATCTTTTTAATCAATTCCCTGATTTCAACAATTTGGTTCGGATCAAGGCCTGAAGTGGGTTCATCGAGAATCAGTACTTCAGGGTCGTGGATCAGCGCCTGCGCCAGTCCGACACGTTGCTGATAGCCTTTGGAGAGTTCGCCGATTTTCTTATACTTCTCATGCTTCAACCCGCAAACATTGACCATTTCGAAAATCCGGTCCCTGATCCTCGATTTGGGTACATGCTGGATTTCGGCAACAAATTGCAGGTAGTCGATCACCGGCATCTCTTTGTAGAGCGGATTGGTTTCGGGAAGGTAACCGATGTGCCTTTTTACCGCCTCAGGATTGGCCTGCACGGATATGCCACCTACTTTTACATCCCCCATATTGGGTGCCATGAAACAGGTGATGATCTTCATGGTGGTGGTTTTTCCGGCGCCATTGGGCCCCAGAAACCCGACGATCTCCCCGGTATTTACCTTGAATGAGATATTGTCAACCGCTTTCTGAAACCCGTAACTCTTGGTCAGATTTTCAACACTTACTTCCATAAGCTCTTCATTTTAAACAGATGAATTGAATAAAACNNGGAAAAATCAAATTGCATCTACTGTTGTTTTTTTTCGTGAAATAACATATCTTAGCAAAGAAAACACCCTTGAAGGCCATAATCAGGATAAAATGGAACAGTCTCTGATGGAATTAGCAGCACGTTATCAGGATTTATATGAAAATGCACCTGATATGTATCTCTCAATCGATGCCCAATCAGGGAAAATCATACAATGCAACCAAACAACCTGCAGGAAAACAGGTTTTGAAGAAGACGAAATTATCGGCCGGTCTGTTCTTGATTTATACCACCCTGATTATTTAGAGATAGCCAGACAAACGCTTCAACGATTTATAAGAACCGGCGAAGTACACAATGTTGAATTGCAGGTACGTTGCAAGGATGGCAGCCGTCTTGATGTCAGTCTGAATGTTTCGGCAATTCAAGATCAAAATGGGAAAGTCATACAGAGCCGTTCCACCTGGCGCGATATTACCGCTAGCAAACGGTCAGATGCAGCACTGAAAGCAAGCGAGGAAAAATTCCATTCCCTTTATACCAACATGGTCGAAGGTGCAGCTTTGCATAAGCTTTTATTTGACGATCGGGGTGTCCCGGAAGATTATCTGATCGTTGAAATCAATCCGGCCTTCGAGGTTCAGCTTGGAATATCCAGGGAAAAGGTCCTAAATAAAACCAGCAGGGAGGCATACGGGATAGCTGATCCTCCGTACTTTGAGATCTACGCAAGGGTTGCGCAGACCGGGAAACCTGAGATTTTTGAAACCTATTTTGCTCCCCTTGATAAATATTTCTCAATCTCCGTGTACAGTCCCTACCCGGGCAGCTTTGCGACCATTTTTGAAAATATTACCGAACGAAAAAGAGCGGAAGATGCTTTGCGTACAATCAAAACCAATTACGATGTACTGGTCCGGCGCATCCCGGTTGGGATCTACACCCTGAGGGTATCCACCGATGGTACTATGAATTTCGAGTATGTAAGCGAAAAATTCTGTCAAATGCTTGGTTTGCAGGTACGGGAAGTAATGGAAAATCCGGGGTCCGTTTTCAACATGATCCATCAGGATGATTATCCCTCACTGGTTGAGGCCAACCGACTGGTAAACCAATCGCACGGACATTTTCACTGGGAAGGCCGGTGCATGTTGTGGGGTGAAATGGGTTGGCTCAGCATCGAATCCGACCCAACCGTTCAACCCAATGGAGACAGTTTGTGGAACGGTGTGATTCTTGATATCACCGCCCACAAGCAGGCAGAGGAAAAAATACGTGAAACCAATGCCTATCTTGAAAATCTGATAAATTATGCCAATGCTCCTATTATCGTATGGGATCCGAAATTCCGAATCCAACGGTTCAATCATGCATTTGAAAAACTCACCGGAAATACGGAGGCAGAGGTCATTGGCAAACAAATTGAGATTTTATTTCCACCTGATCTTGCTGAAAAGTCATTGACACTGATCAAAAAGACTTTAACAGGCGAGCGGTGGGAAACCGTTGAAATCGAAATCCAGCATAAGTCCGGATTAAGAAGTACCGTTCTCTGGAATTCAGCCACCCTGTTTGAACCGGATGGGACAACACCCCTGGCGACCATCGCTCAGGGCCATGATATTACCAAACGCAAGCAAACTGAAGAGGCATTGCGGGCGAGCGAGGAAAAATTCAGGGAAATGGCGAACCTGTTACCACAAATTGTTTTTGAAACTGACCTGCAGGGGAATCTTACCTATGTCAACAAACAAGCATTTAAAATTTTGGGATACCCTGATGATCATCCGATACTGGGATTGAGCACCCTCAGTTTTTACACCCCGGAATCGAGAAAAAGAGCTGAGGAAAATATCCGGAATAAGGTATCTGGTAAATTGGAAACAGAAGGAAATGAATATACGATGGTCCGGAAGGATGGTTCCACGTTTCCGGCGCTGGTTTATTCAAACCCTGAAGTGAAAGAGACCAGAACCGTAGGTTTAAGGGGAATAATTGTTGATATCACGGAAAGAAAGAAAGCCGAGGCGATACTTCTGAATGCAAAACAGGAAGCAGAAATAGCCAACAAGGCAAAAAGTATGTTTCTGGCCAACATGTCGCACGAAATCAGAACGCCGTTAAATGCAATTATCGGGTTTTCGCGACTGATGAACCGCAACAAGGAATTATCACAGACGCAAAAAGAGTATAATATTTCAATTATCCGGGCCGGCGAACATCTGCTTTCGCTCATCAACGACATTCTGGAACTGTCGAAAGTTGAAGCCGGGCGTGTCGCCCTTAATCCTGCCAATGTTGACCTGCGTACTTTATTAAACGACATACAGCTGATTTTTAAAGAAAGGGTACAGGCCAAGCATCTTCAGCTTATTTTCGAAACTGCCGATAATCTTCCCAGGTATATCGTGGTTGATGAAAGGAAGTTACGACAGATATTTATCAATTTAATCGGGAATGCCGTAAAATTTACCGATGAAGGAGTCGTTGCTGTTCGCACGCGTGTCGATAAAATGAATGAAGAAAAACAATACCTGGTCGTTGAAATTCAGGATTCCGGACCGGGTATTTCCGAGCATGAATATGGAAACCTGTTTAAACATTTTGTGCAAACAACCGCTGGAATTAAAAAAGGGAGCGGCACTGGTTTAGGGCTTGCACTGAGTCGGGAACTGACCAAATTAATGGGTGGCGACATAACCTTACTGAGCCAGGTTGAAAAAGGGTCGGTATTTACTTTTTATGTGGAAATCCAGGAAGGGCAAATTGAAATAAATGAACCGGATAAAGCCGAACGCGTAATTTGCCTGGATAAGGATCAGAAAACGTATCGTATATTGGTTGTTGACGATAAAAAGGAGAACCTGCTGGTAATCGTAAACCTGCTCAAAATGGTTGGATTTGAAACAAATGAAGCAATAAATGGGGAAGATGCGCTTGAGAAATTTGCAGCATGGGAACCTGACCTTATCCTGATGGATTTGCGCATGCCCGTGATGGATGGCTATGAGGCGACACGCCGGATCAGATTAACGGAAAAAGGAGCCAGGACTCCGATCATTGCTGTAACTGCCAATCCCTTCGAGAGCGATCGGAAAAAAATTGAATCGTTTGGCATACAAGGTTATATTTGTAAACCGTTCAGAGAAAATGAATTATTTTACACCATCGGGAATATCCTGGGAATTAAGTACATCACCGAGGATGAAATACCTATCTCGCTTGTAAAGTACCTGAATGACGAAAAGGCCATGGCAGCTGATATCGAAAAATTACCGGATGGTTTGAGGCTGAAAATGATGGATGCGCTTGCCGTTGCAGATATCATGCTGCTGAAAAAACTCATTCATGGAATTGAACAGGAAGCCCCTGAGCTTGCTCAACTTCTGATGACGCTTGCCAGGAATTACGACTACGATCATTTACGGAAACTATTAAATAATAGTCAGGATGAATACAGGTAATATTTTGAATTTCCATGTTCCCAGTGTCGTTATCGTAGATGATGTGCCGGACAATCTCAAGATATTGGGCGACATTCTGGAAGTGGAGGGGTATAAAGTTCGGCCTGTTCTGAATGGATTACTGGCTTTGCAGGTAGCCGAAAAAGAGAGACCGGACCTTATCCTGCTCGACATTATGATGCCGCATATGGATGGTTACGAAGTTTGCCGCCGGTTAAAGGAGAGCCGGAATCTCAGCAAAGTACCAGTGATTTTTATCAGTGCCCTGAACGATACGGAAGATGTTGTAAAAGCATTGGGTGCAGGAGGAGTAGATTATATATCCAAGCCCTTTAAAGCAGAAGAAGTAAAAGCGCGGGTATCCGCACACATTAAGCTTTTCCGGCAAAGCATTGAACTTCAGGAGCTCAATGAAAAACTGGAAGAACGTGTTGAATCGCGAACAAGACAGCTCGACACCACAAACAGGGAACTCGGCTTTCATTTGAAGGAAATTGAGCAGTTTACTTTCATCACGTCCCATGATCTCCAGGAGCCCCTCCTTACACTTACCAATTTCACCCAGCTTCTTCAGGAGGAATATGCCGGGAAACTGGATGAAAACGGGAATAAATACATTGAGTTTATTTGCAATTCTGCTAACCGGATGAAAACGCTGGTCAAGGGCTTGATGGATTATTCATTGCTGGGAAAAGCGGCGTTGAAAACCCGCGTGGATTGTAATAAATTGGTTGTCGGGGTGCTGTCGGAGATGTCCGGATCCATTGAAAAAGCAAATGCAGCCGTTGTTGTTCAGCCATTGCCCGTCTTACCTTGCTATCAATTTGAATTGAGGCTCCTGTTCCATAACCTGATTAGCAATGCACTGAAATTCAGAAGACCGGAGATCGATCCGGAGATAACCATTTCAGCCTCGAACCAGGGGGAGGAATGGGTTTTTTCAGTTGCCGACAATGGAATCGGTATCGAGGAGAAAGATCAGGAGAAGGTTTTCATTATTTTCAAAACGCTGCATAACCGGAATGACTATGACGGAACCGGGATCGGTCTTGCCCATTGTAAAAAAATAGTGGAAATGCATGGGGGAAAGATCTGGGTATCGCTCAACAAAGCGGGTGGATCAACATTTTATTTTACAATACCGGTTGGAGCGAAAGCGTTCTAACAACTCATCTCCCCGGCGTTTTTCTTGGCCGACAGCAGATTGTATGCGCCCTTGATGACCACAATGGCTTTTTCTGTATCAAATCCTTCAGGCAGCCGTATCTCCGTAAAACCATCATCGGTCACACCTTTTTGGATCTCGACCATCCGGTATTCCGTAAACTGTTTGCCACCTTCCTCTTTGTTCTTATCGAAAATGAAAATATAGTCTTTGTCATCAAAACTCACAATGGCTTCCGATGGAAGGGAAGCAGTCTGGATTGCTGAAGCCTCGATCGAAGCATTTACATACATTCCGGGGAGTAAATTCTTACAGGCCCCGGTTACGGTGGCATATACCTTATAGGTTTTATCTGTACTCACCGACCTGCCTGTCTGGTAAATGACCGCATCATGCTGTTCTGTTTCGTTGTTGATAAAGAACCGGATCCGCTGACCGGCGGCCACTTTATCGGCATCCTTTTCAAACAAAGTCAATTCAAGGTAGAGTTTGTCGCTGTTCACAATCTCGAACAGAACATCGGTGGGCGCTACATACTTTCCGATATTGATATTGACAGATTTCACAAATCCCGATATGGGGGAAACCACCGCAACCGACCTGCTGATATCGGCTTCATGCAAATTTTCCGGGCTGATCCCGATCAGCGCGAGTTTCTGTTCCAGCGCTTTAACCTGGGCTTTCAGACTCTTATACTCAGAAGTGACCTTTTGCAGGTTCTTCGCTGAATAAACATCCTCTTTATATAATTCGGTATGCCGCTGATATTCGGCTTCGGCAAATTCGAGTTTGCTTTTAGCATCGAGATAATTTAGCTGGATATCTATAAATTCTTGATTTTCAAGTATGGCAAGGGTTTGACCCTTGGTTACAGCATTGCCCGGCATCAGCATGGCGCTTTTAACAAAGCCGCCAAAGGGCATGCAAACCGTGGCCAGATTCTGTGGGGCAACCCCCACGGTGCCGTTGACTTTAAGATTGCCGCTGAGGGAACGCATTTCGATGCTTCCCGTAACGATGTTCGCAAGTTTTACCTGATCAGCCCTTAATTCAACAATATCAGGAGGCAAAACCTCTGCCTCACTCGCTTCAGGGTTTGTCTTTTTGCCTCCGCTGCACGAAACAAGCAGGCTGAGAGAGATTGTCAGGATGGTATAGGATATAAGCTTAAATGTCTTCATGATGTTCGTGGATTAATAAAGTTTACCTGTTATAAAATCAATGCTGATAATGGTTTGGTTGTAGCTGTTGAGTGCCTCCAGATAGTTTTGTTTGATGTCGAGCGCTTTACTGAGGGTTATGATGTATTCAAGATAATCCAGTGCACCTGCCTTAAAGCTGCGCGTTGCCTGGTCAATGATGAGATTGGCTTCTGAAACGGCCTGCTGTTCATAATAGTTTACACTGGCCGAGTATTTGGCATGTTCATCAAGCAATGACTGGTAACTTCCCGACAGAGAGCCCGCGTAATAGTCGGCACTGGCCTGTAATTCCTGTTCCTGAATTTTTGCCGCTTTGGTTCTTGACAAACCGGGACCAAACCAGAGAGGAATACCAATCCCGGCCTGAACGCTGGTAAAACGGTTTCCGGCATCGAAGTTATGGAGCTTTCCGTCAATTTCCTGGGTTCCAATCATGGTCTGGCTGAAATAACCAACACTCAGATCGGGCAACATACGGCTGCCTTCCAGTCGCCTTTCCATCCGGGCAACTTCCACCTGTTGTTTGATTTGTCCCAGAGACGGGTTGAATTTCAGCGCCACACTGTCATTGGTTTCGGTGAAATCAAGCCGGCGCAATACCGTATCTGAGGGACAAATCATGATATCTGAACTCATCAGGGTTTGCAACTTGCGGTTATTGATGCCCACATCAGCCACTACCTGTTGCAACTGGTTCTTAATTTCAAGACTCTGCGTACGGGCGGTAATCATCTCCAGACGGTTGGTTTCTCCTGACCTGGCACGGAGTTCGGCGGCCCGCGAAAACCCGGAATATAAACTGTCCTGATAAACCAGCAAGGCTTGTCTGGAATAAAGATAGGCGAGTTGCATGTAAACTTGCTTGACTTGTATTGCTACCTCCAGGCTGGTTCGTTTCACCTGCCATTCGGAACTTTTAACATTGGCATTTGAAAGCTTGTTTTGGTTGATATATACCGTGGGAAAGGCAAGTGTTTGTGATACCCCGATGCTGTTGTCGTGCTGATACGAGTTTATTTGCCCGTATTGCCCTTCAATCATCGTTTTAGGAATGTCCCATGATGCCCCTTTTAGCGTCCTTTGCACAACTGCCGCATAATTCGCAGATCGGATGGAAAGGTTGTTGTCGAGCGCCAGATCAATGGCCTCCCGCAAACTGACCTTTTTTTTATGCTGGGCTGATGCTGAAACAGAAATGGTTAAAAGCATAAGCACTAAAGAGATCACGGATATGGTTTTGATGTTTTTCCGGTAAAAGAGCTTTCTGAAAAACCCGCCTGAAAAAATGTGGTAAAACACAGGAAGAACAAGCAATGTCAATAGCGTGGCACTGATCAATCCCCCGATGACCACCGTGGCCAGCGGCTTTTGCACTTCAGCTCCGGCAGAGGTTGATAATGCCATCGGGAGGAAGCCAAGGGATGCCACTGCAGCCGTCATGATCACCGGACGTAAACGGGTTCGCAACCCTTTCAATATGCGCTGGTTGATGTCGGTCATGCCCTCTTTTTCCAGGCGGTTGAATTCTGCAAGTAAAACAATGCCATTCAGCACTGCCACCCCGAATAGTGCAATAAACCCAACGCCTGCCGATATTGAAAAATTCATGTCACGAAGCCATAAGGCAAAAATGCCGCCAATGGCCGACATGGGCACGGCGGTGAAGATGATCAGAGATTGCGTAACCGAATGAAAAGCGAAATAGAGAAGGACGAAAATCAGCAGCAAGGCCACAGGCACCGCAATGGCAAGCCTGCTTTTTGCAGCTTCAAGGTTTTTGAATTGCCCTCCGTAGGAAATATAATATCCGGTCGGCAGTTTGACCTGCTGATCAATCTTTGCGGTTACTTCAGCAACTGCACCTTCCACATCCCGGTTTCTGACATTGAATCCGACGGTGATACGCCGTTTGGTGTCCTCCCTTGAAACCTGTGCCGGACCCGATTTGATGGTGATATCTGCAACCTGGTCAAAAGGAAGTTGCGACCCGTTTGGAAGAGCAATGGTCAGGTTTTTTACATCATCCAGATTCTGCCGGTAGTCCTTGTCGAGGCGAACAACCAGCCCGAATCGTTTCTCTTCATCATAAACGACCCCTGCCTGACTGCCTGCAAAGGCCGACCGCAACAGGCGGTTTACTTCATCAACAGAAAGTCCGTACTGGGCCAGACGGTCACGGTTGTAATCCACCTGCACCTGAGCCAGCCCGGTCACTTTCTCCACATTGATGTCTGCAACCCCTTCAACCTGCTGAATGATCCTTTCAACTTCCGTCGCTTTTTCCGCCAGTGTATTCAGATCATCGCCGAAAATTTTTACCGCAATATCCTGTTTTGAGCCCGATAGCAATTCGTTGAACCGCATCTGGATGGGTTGTTGAAACTCGAATTTAACCCCTGCAAGCGTAACAAGTTTTTCCTCCATCTTCTCAACCAGTTCTTCACGGGTAGCGGCAGAAGTCCATTCATTTTTTGCCTTCAGGGTAATGATGTAATCCCCTGTTTCCATCGGGGTAGGGTCGGTAGGAATTTCTCCTGCGCCAATCTTGCAAACCGTATGTTTGATCTCAGGAAAATTATCCAGTAATATCTTATTGGCCTTCACAACGGTTTCAACGGTATTTGTCAACGACCCTCCCTGGAGGGTCATAACACCGGCAGCTAAATCACCCTCTTCAAGCTGCGGAATAAATTCACCTCCCAGCCTGCTGAAAACAAACAAGCTGAATATGAAGATAAGAACAGCAATCGTGGAAACGATCATTTTATGCCAGAGCATCCATCTGAAAATGGGAGTAAAAGCCTTTTGAAACCATTCCATCAGACGGTCTGAAAAATTTCGCTTATGTTCCGTCTTTTTGCTTAGGAACAGCGCTGAAGCCATGGGTACATAGGTCAGGGACAGGAGCGCTGCCCCCAGAATCGCAAAAGCCACCACCTGGGCCATGGGCCTGAACATTTTTCCTTCAATTCCAACCAGTGCCATGATCGGAAGATAAACGATCAAAATAATAATTTGACCGAATGTGGCGGAACTCATCATCCGTTTGGCCGATTCATAAACAGTTTCATCCATCTGTGCCTGCGTCAGCTTTGTGATGCCTGCTTGATGGTTTTTGCTCATAAATATGCGATGAACGACACTTTCCACTATAATCACTGCCCCGTCAACGATCAACCCAAAATCAATGGCGCCAAGGCTCATCAGGTTGCCCGATACACCGAACAGGTTCATCAGCGAAATCGCAAAAAGCATGGAAAGGGGGATGACCGAAGCCACGATCAGTCCGGCCCTGATGTTCCCCAACAATAGAATAAGGATGAAGAGCACAATTAGGGCTCCTTCTATGAGGTTTTTTGAAACCGTACCGATGGCACGGCTCACCAGGTCCGAACGGTTCAGAAAGGGCTCGATGGTTACCCCTTTTGGCAGCGACTTTTGTATGGATCTTATCCGCGTCTCTACCTGTTCGATCACCTCATGGGCATTGGCCCCTTTAAGCATCATCACTACACCACCGACCGCCTCAGAAGTGTCAACGACAAAAGCGCCGTATCTCGTAGCGCTTCCGTACTGAACCGTTGCAATATCCCTGATCAGCACGGGAATGCCCGATGCAGTGGTGCTGACTACGATTTTTTCAATATCATCCAGCGATTTCACCAAACCGATTCCACGGATAAAATAGGCAGTCGGTTTTTTGTCGATGTAAGCGCTGCCAGTGTTTTCATTGTTTTTTTCCAATGCCTGGAAAATATCAGTGAGGGTAAGGTTCATTCCCCTGAGCCTTTCAGGATTTACTGCAATTTCGTATTGTTTCACAAAACCGCCATAGCTATTGATATCGGCAACACCTTGTGTGCCAAGCATTTCACGACGAACCACCCAGTCCTGCAGCGTGCGTAATTCGATGGGCGGGTACTTTTTTTCATATCCTTTTCCTACGGCAAGCCGGTACTGGTAAATTTCGCCCAACCCGGTACTGATGGGAGCAAGTTCAATCCTGGCCATCCCGGCGGGGATCACCTCTTCGGCTTCTTTCAGTCTTTCGCTCAGTTGCTGACGCGCCCAGTAAACATCGACCCCATCTTTAAACACAACGGTAACAACTGAAAGACCCAGCCGTGAAATCGACCTGAGCTCAATGATTTCTGGGATATTTGCCACGGCTACTTCGATCGGAGCGGTAATAAACATCTCGACCTCCTGCACGGCCAGGGAAGGCGCCAGTGATATTACCTGCACCTGGTTATTTGTAATATCCGGAATGGCATCGATGGGAAGCTTCGTAAGAGAATAGCTGCCCCATCCTATCAGCGCCAGCACAAACAATCCGACAATAAGTTTATTCCGGATCGAAAATTGAATGATTCGTTCTATCATGGTATGAATTAATTAATTGATTACCTGTTTCCGGTAACATCCTTAACCCCGACGACACAAAAAGTCAAAACCAGTTGGTTTTTGCGATTTAGCGACTTTGTGGTTAAAAAAACATGGAGGGGAATACCTGCTTTGGTTATCAGGTAATTTTTGGAGGTTGCCAGAACGTCGCTGAAAAGAAAGAGAGGAATGTTGAAGATTCAGGATGGACAGGCCGCCGGAATGAGAAAAAGGGTTTGCTTAAAAACGTTCCAGGCGCGATCGTGACCTGAACGTTACAGCAGGAACAGACACAGAATGGTGAGCAGGCGTCGGCATGTTTTGAATGAGAATCCGGATGAGATGTTGAGTGTCCTGAATCCTGATGGCTGCATCGCAAAGGCTCATCCACACAGGGCACGGAAACCATGTATAAGATATAAATACTCAATAGGAAAGCCAGGTGTTTCAGTTTCATTGCTCTAGTCCGCCGACAAGTGTTATACTAGACAAAAAATTAATTGATTGATTCGGAAATTTTTGAATTATCCATTTTAAGATCTCAAGTTGATCTTGAGTTGGTGCACGTCTGATTTGAGCAAGAAGTTTAATTGCCTGCGGTCTGTCCAACGTTAAATTTGAAGCACCTTCATTACATACTGAACAGATAGCGCGCAGGTTTGCAGGTTCGTCAGTTCCGCCCATAGATTTATCGATGATATGTCCTATATGCAACCGGGTTTTTCTTCCATGGTCATAAGGATGCGCTTCACCTGCTGCTGCTCCGCACATTTGGCAGGTGAATCCATCGCGATCTAAAACCATTGCTCTTGTTTCCTTAGAAATGGCACGTTCAAATGAAGGAATTGGGTTAATGTCAACCAAAAGATATTCTCCTGGCTTTAAATCGCTGCGGTCATTATGAGTGACAATATTCATTCCTTCTTCATTGCGAAGCTCCCGAACGCGCCTACCCCATTCGCTTGTTCCTGCGATATATCGCAAAGTGCCAGAATTAAGAACCTTTCCTGTATTCAACAGAAAATAATCACGTAATTTGGCTCTTGAACCTTTTCTTTTTGTTGGCTTCTCGTTCATGATTTTTGAAAGCATTGGTGATTGAAACACCTATCTCTTTTGCTACAGGGGGAGGAAAAGCGTTCCCAATTTGTCTATAAACAGGTGTTTTCCTGCCAATGAATTTCCACTCAGTTGGAAACCCTTGAACCAATGCAGTCATCTTCAATGTGAGTTTCGGCATTGACATGAACCCATTCATTGGAGGTTGCTCTGCAAGCCCCATTCCATTGATTCCCAGGTTTGCCCATGCTTTTTTTGCTCTTGTTGGTCCCAAATCTGCACCGCCGTGTTTCTTTGAGCCACCAACTAAAGTAGGTGCAATTCCATTGGCTTGTTTTTTCCATTGATCAACATTTTCCCAACCTAATGAACCCATTTCATTGTACAATAATTCACCAACGGTCATTGGCGGAGTGTCATATTTGCTGGGCCAACTGAAATATTTAAAATACTTTATCTTGAGCGCAACTAATATTGCCCTTGGCCGTAATTGGGAAACCCCATAGTCAGAAGAATTAACAAGTCGCCAGTCACATTGATAGCCTAATTCAAATAACTCTGCTAATATTTTCTCTCTATATTCTTTAAATTTGCCGTCAAGCAGTCCACGCACATTTTCTAATAAAATTGCTTTTGGATCGCATTCTCTGGCAATTCGCAGGGCTTCAGGAAACAAATCCCTTTCGTCAAATTGGCCAAGTTGTTTACCAGCAACAGAGAAAGGTGGGCAAGGAACTCCGCCGGCCAGGAGATCAATGCACTTAAAGTTTAATGCTGAAAATTTTTTAATATCACCCTCAATTACATTCCATTGCGGACGATTGGCTTTTAGTGTCTGACAAGCAAGAGGTTCAATCTCGACAAGTGCAAGATGCTCAAATCCGGCTTCTTCAAGCCCAATAGCTTGTCCTCCGGCACCTGCACAAATTTCAATTGAAGAGTATTTCATTTGTCTTTGTTTGTTTTCAAATTTAATCATTATTTATGCAAGTTGGTTTGCTCTTTCATTTTAGAAGAAGGATTTTTTTCAAAACAGAGATGGATGGCCTCTTTGCTTCATCTGTGATTTCCATGCGTTATATGAATTTAATTACGAATGAATTACCCAGAAAAGTAGCCATGAGCCCAAGGAAAACGCTCAAGCCGGTATAAAGGGCGAAATAGAAGAAGTTACCGTCTTTCAGCAGCGCAACGTTTTCATTGGCAAATGTTGAGAAGGTTGTAAATCCACCGCAAAACCCCACGGTCAGGAACATTCTCCATTCAGGGGTCAGGATACTGCCCTTCTGCGCAATGCCGTAAATGATGCCAATCAGCAGGCAGCCGGTGACATTCACGATGAAGGTGCCAAAAGGAAATGCTGAAAGAAAGAGATTCTGAAAATAGCGGGAAGCGAGGAAGCGTGAAACCGTCCCGAAAAAGCCACCAGCTCCTGCAATCAGAATTAACTTGATCATATCTGACGGGAAATTAGCTTTTCCGCAGCCATCAGGATCACCTCACCGGTGGCAGGCAGAGAAAAATCGGGTTCAGCGGTGTGATCCGTTACCGCGGAAAGCGCATCTTTAATGGCCAGCCAAACCGACAATGCCAGCATGAACGGAGGCTCACCAACTGCTTTGCTCCCGTGAATGGTCCCGGGATTTGGTACGTCCTGTAAAAAGGCAACCCTGAAATCTCCGGGGATATCATTGATGGTGGGAATTTTATAGGTATCAGGAGAATGGGTGAGCAGATTCCCGTGCTTATCCCACTTGATCTCTTCAGTTGTGCACCATCCCACTCCCTGGATAAATCCGCCTTCAACCTGACCTTTGTCAATCCCTTTATTGATGGAATCTCCCGCGTCGTGCAGGATATCGGCACGAATCAAACGGTGGGCGCCGGTCAATGTGTCGATCATCACTTCCGAAACGGCCATGCCATATGCATAATAGAAAAACGGACTTCCCTGCCCGGTTTCGCGGTCAAAGAAAACTCCCGGTGTTTTATAAAATCCGGTGGCGCTGAGGCTGATCTGGCTCAGGTGTGCGCGTGTGCAAAGCTGATTAAAAGGGATTTTTAAGGATGGATGCTTCTTGTCAAAGATTTGATTTTCAGCAAATACAATATCATTAACATCAAAACCACAACCGGAATGCACGGAGGCAAGTTCCGTTACTGCAAGCTTTTTCAACCTTTCTTTGATCGTGTCGATGGCGTTTTTTACCGCCATGCCATTGAGATCGCTGCCCGTAGAGGCTGCAGTGGGAGAAGTATTTGGCACCTTGGCCGTATTGGTGGCATTTACCCTGACCTGTTCGGTAGAGATACCCAATCCGGCCGCAGCGATCTGAAGGATTTTTGTATGAAGGCCCTGTCCCATTTCAGTTCCTCCGTGGTTCACCAGCACAGTGCCATCGGTATAAATGTTGACCAATGCGCCAGCCTGGTTCAGAAAAGCGGTGGTGAAAGAGATCCCGAATTTCACCGGCGTGAGGGCAAGTCCTTTTTTAAAATACCTGTTTTCAAGGTTAAACCTGTTAATTTCTTGTCTGCGAATGAGATATGATGAAGAGTTTTTTAGTTGATCAAACATGGTAAAAAGGTGGTTATGTTCCACTTTTTGGCCATAAGGAGTCAGGTTGTTTTCCTCCTGTTTGTAAAAGTTCAGATACCGGACATCGGCGGCATCTTTTTTCAGGAACCGGGCGATGCGGTCGATGGCATTTTCAATGACAGCCATGCCCTGCGGACCACCAAACCCCCTGAAAGCAGTGTTTGAGGGCAGGTTGGTCTTCCATGCCTGTCCTGTGATTGAAACATCGGGCAGGTAATAGGCATTTTCAGCGTGAAGCATGGCCCGTTCAAGGATAGCGCGTGACAGGTCGGTTGACGATCCTGCATCGGAATTCAATTCAACCTGGTATGCCAGGATCAATCCCTGGTCGTTAAAACCGATTTTATACCTTGAAAAAAAGCGATGTCTTTTGCCGGTCATGATCTGATCGTCGTCGCGAAACAGGTGTATTTTTACCGGTCGTTTTGTCGCATTGGCCATCAGGGCAGCCCATGCAGCCACATGATTTCCCTGGGTCTCCTTGCCCCCGAAACCACCACCCATCCGTTTTACCTCAACTTCTACCTCGTTTTTTTTGATGCCCAGTACTTCAGCAACAATTGCCTGGGTTTCTGCAGGGTTCTGGCTTGATGCATGCATCAGCATGTCATTTCCTTCCCCCGGAACAGCCAGTGCGGTTTGTGTTTCAAGGTACCAATGCTCCTGTGCACCAGTGGCCAGTTCTCCCTGGAGAACATGCGGAGCGTTTTTCAAGGCAGCTTCCGCATCTCCACGTTCGATTTTACGGGGAGGGGCGATCAGGCTGTCGGCGGACATAGCCGATGGGATATCGAGGATGGCAGGGAGAGGTTTATAATCAATATGGATTAGCTTCTCAGCCTCCAGTGCGGCTTCTTCACTTTCAGCAGCAATCAGCACAATGGCCTGCCCGATGAAAGTTACTTCATTTTCGGCAAGACAAATTTCGTCATGAAAAACCGGACCCATCTGGTTCACGCCCGGAATGTCCTTTGCAGTTAAAACACAATGGACCCCGGGTACGGTTAACGCCTTTGAGATGTCAATCCCTCCGATTTCAGCATGTGCCTGTTTGCTGTAAACCACCTTTCCAATCAATAATTGTGAACTGACCGGCATATCCTGGATGAAAACGGATTCCCCGGTTGCATGTTTTTCAGCGCTCTCGAGCGGTTGGCTGGTTATCAACCTCTCGGGGACTTCCGTCCTGACCGGATCAGGAACCATGACATGTGGAGGTGTGGTTTCCACCAAAAATTTCATCAATAAATTCCTGCAAACACGCTTTCTGTATTCAGCATCTGCCCGGGCATCTGAGATCGGTGTGAACTCCTGGTCCAACACATTCATAGCGGCTGAAACAGCATCGTGCGACCAGGTTTTTCCAGTCAGAAAGTTCTCCGTTTTTACCGAACGTTGAGGAGTAGCTGCCATTCCCCCGAAAGCGAGGGTGATTTCATGTACGATCCCGTCTTTTAAATTTAACCGGAAAGCAGCGCTGACAGTGGATATATCCATATCTTTCCGCCTGGAAACCTTGTGCGAAAAAACAGTGGTATCATTGTCATGTTTCGGAATGATAATTTCGGTGATTAATTCATCTGTTTTCAGGTCTGTTTTTCGATAACCCGTAATAAAATCTTCGATCCCGATGATCCTTTCAGCAACTGAGGAGCAAACTTTTATTTTGGCCTTGTAAGCGATCAGAAGGGGCAGTGTATCCCCGATGGGAGAAGCCGACCCGATGTTTCCTCCGATCGTTGCAAGGTTTCTGATTTGCAGCGAGCCAAAAACCTTAAGAATGTTGAACAGGGCCGGCATCCTTTCGTTGGCAAACAATCTGACTTTCTCCATGGAAAGGCCGGAGCCAAGGATATAGGCATCCTTCCCCTCTTTTGCATGACAAAGTTCCCCGACCCCTGACAGATCGATGATCCCCGTGAGCAACTCCTTTTTCTTGGTTTGACGCAAGGCTATATCGGTTGATCCATTGATGATGGTCGCCGAAGGAAATCTATTTCTGAGGTTCAGCGCTTCTGCCAGGGTAAATGGTTTGAAATAGCGTTGTTTTCCCCTTCTGCCTTCGATGGTATCTGTTTTGGCGTTAATCTCTTTGAGCATTTCCACCACCACTGATTCATACTGAGAAAAATGATCGGATCCATTTCCTGAACAAACTTTCTGAGCGGCTTCCAGGATGGGTTGGTAACCTGTGCACCGGCATAAATTACCGGTCAGGGCATCTTCGATGGTTTCACGGGATGGATTGTGATGGTTTTTATACAATCCGAACATCGACATGACGACTCCGGGGGTACAATATCCGCACTGACTACCATTGGCTTTAACCAGTGTTTCCTGCACAGGATGAAGGACTTTGTGTTTTTCTTTAAAAAATGCAAGATTTTCAACGGTGATCAGTTGTTTACCATGGATCATCGGGAGGAAAACCAGACAGGAATCTATGGTTTGGTAAACAAGTCTTTCATTTTCACCAACTTCGGCAACAACAACGGTGCAGGCGCCGCAATCCCCTTCGGCACATCCCTCTTTGACTCCTTTGTGGGAAGGAAGGGAACGCAGATAATTCAGCACGGTGGTTGTGGGTTTGAATCCGGAAGATTTGGAAAATTGTACTTCCACAATGCGGTCATCAAAGACAAAACGGATGGAATCCTGCATGGTGTAATGTTTTATCGGTTATGGGTCAAAGAGGTATTTCTTACATCGATCAGTTTTGCCAGGATGCTGATGGCAATCTCCTGAGGAGTTTCCGCACTAAATTTTAAACCGACAGGCATGTCTATCTGCTCAAGTTCGTCCTTTGTCAGGATATTCTCTTCTATAAACCGCGACTTCAGCAAACCAACCTTTCGGGCGCTGCCGATCATTCCAAGATAGGCATGGGGTTTTCGTGCAACGGCAGCGAGGATATCTTCATCATAGATGTGTTTTGGGGTAACGATGACGACATACGTGTTTTCATCAAATGAGGCTTCTTCAATCGCCTGGAAATAATCTTTGTTGTAAACGTTGAATCCGTCAAAGGCTTCATCTATGAAAATCTCTTCCCTCGGATCAAAAAGGGTAACGGAAAATTCCAGCTCGCGGGCAAAACCTGCCAGGGATCTTCCGATATGCCCGGCTCCGAAAATGAAAAGTTTCTGAAGAGGATTGAGCGGTTCAATATAAACCTCCATCGTTCCCCCGCAATGCATGCCAAGATCCTGGTCTAGGTTGAAGGAAATTTTAGCCGGTTTTCCGGAGGGGATCATCTTCACGGCCAGGAGTGCAACCTCTTTTTCGATGCTTCCGCCACCGATGCTTCCGAAGATGGAGCCATCGGCATATACGATCATTTTGGAGCCCTGCTTGCGCGGGGTCGATCCGTGGGTGTCAATCACGATGCAGAGCGCGGCAGGTTGCTGAGACCGGATGATTTCTTCTGTTTTTGCAAAAATTCGAAGCATGGAATTTTTTTTACTGATCTAACGCAACGGGGGGCATAAAATTACAATTTTTTATATTACCTCCGGTTTCTATGCATGAACAGCTTGTAATCAACAGGTGTATTGATATTCCAGAAAATCCGCTCGTCGGGCCAGGGAACTTCAATCCGCCTGAAGCGCTGGAGTTCCTGCCGGAAATCGGGTATGCCGTTCTCCCGGCGAAAAAAGTCAACCACTTCATGCCCCAGCAGTATCGGGTGCCCTCCGTGTTCCTGGTAAAACGGAACTGCATAAGCATCAGGGGTTACCGATGCAAGTAAATGGTCGAGCAGGAAAGGATCAAGGAATGGATTGTCAACGTTCTGGATAAAACAAGCACACCTTTCGGGAACACGCTTTAAACCCAGTTGAACCGACCACGAGCGCCCCTTTTCCACATGGTGGTTTACGACGGTCACCAAATGTTCTGCATGAAAAGGTGAAGAATCAAACTTCTCATTGACCACGAGCACAACCGGCACACAACCGTAAACACCGAAACAATTCAACAGATGACCTGCAAAGCTCATTCCATGGCCGGTTGACAGCAATGCTTTGCTGCGGCCCATTCTTTCTGAATTTCCTGCAGCGAGGATTACGGCTGAAAATAGCAATGCCATATAACCGATTGGTTTCTGCAATATTATTAAAAAACATTAAACTTTCAGCGTGAATTTTTTCCTTGACATTTCATGCTAAATTACCTATATTTACCCATTCATTCTGACATTGAACAATCCTTAAATATACTCACCATCAAAATTCTATGTCATGAAAAATCAATCCTCCCTAATCCTTTGCATTGCGTACCTACTCCTGAACAGCTTTCCGGCTTACGCTCAGGTTGGCATCAACCGTGATGGAACGCCACCAGACGAGTCTGCCGGGCTGGATGTAAATTTTGTCAACAAAGGACTTCTTTTACCCCGCATGACGCTGTCTGAAAGGAATGCCATCCCTGATCCTGCCAACGGACTGATGGTGTTCTGCACCAATTGCGGCGCCGATGGTTCGCTGAGCATCTATTCCAATGGTGCCTGGAGAACCTTTTCCCCGTGCACGGTTGCATCACCGTTTGCTTATGCTGCCGTGGTGTCTCCCGGTAACATCGTCTGGAACTGGAGTACAGTGCCCGGGGCAGTCGGATACAAGTGGAACACCTCCGCCAATTATGAAACAGCCGTTGATGTGGGACCAGGTACGTCACAGGCCGAAACCGGGATCTCCTGCGGCACGGCTTATACCCGTTATGTATGGGCATACAGCGCCTGCGGCGTTTCTGATTTTGCATTGCTCACAGTAACCACCTCAGCTGCAGCTCCCGCAACCCCCTTATCAGGAATGCATCCTGCATCGCAAACAACAATCGTCTGGAATTGGGTTTTCGTGGACGATGCCACCGGATTTTCATGGAATACGACAGATAATTTTGAGACTGCGCTCGATTTACAGGTGAATACGGCAAAATTTGAAGAATTCCTGACCTGCAGTACCGATTATACACGATATGCCTGGGCATATAATGGCTGCGGCTACTCCGCACCACTTACAATGACCCAGTCGACCTCCATATGCTGGTTTTGCGGGGATTCGCTCACCATTCACCATCAGGTATCCGGAGGGGTTGCACCGGTGGATAAGACAGTTACTTATGGCACCGTGACAAATATCCCCGGGGCAGAATCAAAATGCTGGATTACAAGCAACCTGGGCGCCGACCACCAGGCAGATTCCATCAATGATGCAACCGAAGCCTCGGCAGGATGGTACTGGCAATTCAACCGCATGCAAGGCTACATGCATGACGGCACAGACCGAACACCCAACTACTATTGGGACCCCTTTATTATTGAATGGGGCGACTGGTACGGATTTGACCCGTGCACGAATGAACTCGGCAACGAATGGCGACTTCCCACATCTGACGAATGGTTCTCTGTTGTTACCACTGGAGGCTGGAACGATTGGTACGGCCCGTGGAACTCCGGGTTAAAACTCCATGCCGCCGGAGTCCTGAACAATAACGGAGGCTGGCTTGACAACAGGGGTAATTATGGCTCCTGCTGGAGCAGTACTTCTTCCTATAGCAACCCTCAGTTCGCCAGGGCTTTGACCATCAGCACCGGATATGTGGACGTGACAGAAGCCCCAAAGAGTGACGGCCGTTCAGTGCGTTGCATCCGGGACTAGCCTCCCCACCCCTTGAACCCCGGGTCAGATTTCTCACCTTTAAAATTCTCTGTCATGAAAAAATATGCAAGCATTGCAATTTTCATTGTTTTGATTATTATCAGTGCGGTTTCACTTCATGCCCAGGTGGGCATCAGCACCGACAGTTCCATCCCCGATCCCAGCGCCATGTTTGAGGTGAAAAGCACCACAAAAGGGATGCTGATCCCCAGGCTTACCACCTCGGAACGAACAGCCATCCTGAGCCCCGCGCCCGGCTTGCTCGTGTACGACACAAATACCCAGAGCTTCTGGTTTTACAAGGCCACCGGCTGGACGGAGCTGGTTGGCGGAGGCTGCGGCACATCATCCAGCTTTATTCATGATGCCAACAACGACACCAAAGTGCAGACCGAAAAATATCCAAACGAGGATATGGTCAGGTTCGATCTGGCCGGGATAGAGCGAATGGTGCTGTATCCTAACAGGCTGGAACTGCTTCATACCAATTATAACTTCCTGTTGGGCAGCAACACCGGCACCTTAACCACCGGGATCCACAACACCGGGCTCGGCATGAATGTGCTGAGCAGCAACATCACGGGATTCGATAATACTGCTGCAGGGTACGGTTCCTTGTACAACAACACCGGGGATTTTAACACGGCTTTAGGATCTCAGACCCTGTATTACAACACATCCGGTTATGAGAATACCGCACTGGGTTATTTATCGCTGAATTCCAATATCGACGGGAACTACAACACCGGTATCGGCAGTCATGCCCTGAACACCAACCTCTCGGGAAGCCGCAACACGGCCGTCGGCGAAGGAGCTTTGTGGTCCACCCAGGGATCAAATAATACCGCGGTTGGCTTCAGGGCGGGAAATAGCGCAGGTTCCGGCAACGTGTTCCTCGGAAACCTGGCAGGAAACCTGGAATTGGGTTCGAACAAGCTTTATATTGATAACTCCGAAACAACCTCCCCGCTGATCTGGGGAGATTTTTACAACCGCGCGGTGAATTTCAACGGCAGGGTCGGCATCGGTACAACCAATCCCCTGAATAACCTCCACATTGTAGCTTCCTCCAACCCGCTCAGGCTGGAAGGCTTGCATACAACTGCAAACCTTAATTTCCTGGTGGTCGATGAAAACGGTGTGGCGTCGAAACGCCCAAACGGCGGGCCCACCATTACGGATGACGACAAGGACACGAAAATTCAGGCTGAAAAGTACCCCGACGAAGATATCCTCCGATTCGACATTGCCGGATCGGAAAAAATGACGCTCCGGGGCGACCGCCTTACCATGGACGGGAAACTGGGCATCGGGACGATCAACCCCCAGAACCAGCTGCATGTGGTTGCAACGGCCAACCCGCTAAGGCTCGAAGGGCTGCAAACCACCCAGAACTCCTACTTCCTGGTGGTTGACAACAATGGCGTCATCACCAAACGGCCGGAAGGGGGAGTTGGCATGGGCTGGGAACTGGAAGGCAATGCGGGGTTAGGATCTCCGGCCAACTTTGTCGGTACCACCGACAGCGCTTCCTTGAATTTCAGGGTCAATAATTTCAAGGCGGGATCCATCGATATTGACAGGAAGAACACCTATTTCGGCTATAAAGCGCTATACTCCAATTCTTCTGGCTCTTTCAATGTGGCGATCGGGAACCATGCCGGTTATTATGAAACCGGAAGCGACAAGTTGTACATCGATAACAGGAAACGGGCAAGCCTGTCCGACGGGCATGACAAGGCGCTGATCTGGGGCGAATTTGCCGACGATCCAACCGCCCAGCGGCTTGCCCTGAATGCGAAGGTCGGTATCGGGACCACCAATCCGCAAAACAGCCTGCACATTGTGTCTGATGCTGATCCGATTCGCTTGGAAGGTCTCAATACCGGCACAAGCTCGGAAGTCCTGGTGGTGGATCCGAACGGCGTCGTTTTTAAACGCGATGGCGATTTCGGGAACTGGTTGCTTAAAGGCAATGCAGGGACAAATTCAGCGACAGATTTCATCGGAACGACCGATACGACGGATTTTGTTATCAGAACCGACAGCATTGAGAGGGCCAGGGTGACCGGGCTTGGTGATATAGGGATTGGAACATCCACTCCGAAACAAAAGCTGGAATTAAAAAACGGCAATTTTCTTCTTTCAAATTCCGGGACAGCATCTGAGCTTCGCCTTGCTGAACCGTCCGGCGGGTTGAACTACACCGCCTTTAAGGCTCAGCCACAAAACGTTGATATTACTTATACCTTACCTTCTGCGGCAGCAACAGCAGGACAACTGCTCAGCAATAACGGCTCCGGGGTATTAAACTGGGTCTCTCCGCCGGCGACTAATGAGATTAAAGATGCCGATAACGACACCAAAGTTCAGGTGGAAGAATCTCCCGATGAAGACAAGATACGGTTTGATTTAGGCGGAACGGAACAATGGGTCATGACTGGCGCGCGACTGGAACCTAAAAACAGCGGATATTCCGTCTATATCGGCGACAGTGCGGGATTTAGCGACGACTTAGGTATTAACTATAATGTTTTTATCGGATATCGCTCCGGAAGGAACAATACTCTTGGGTATATGAATACGGCCAACGGAAGTTTCTCCTTTAAATCTAATACAACCGGCACTGAAAATACCGCCAACGGAAGTTATGCACTGTACTCTAACATTACAGGATCTAACAATACTGCAATGGGAGTCCATGCTTTGTCATTGAACACAAGCGGAGGAAACAATACGGCAATCGGATGGTCTGCATTGAACTTTAATAGAACAGGATCAGAAAATGTTGCTATTGGAGTCAATTCACTTGGGGATAATATTGGTGGAAATGCTAATATCGCAATAGGACAAGGTTCTCTGGGCCAGAATACATCAGGTTATAACAATATTGCAATTGGTTCCAGTGCCTTGTCTTTTAATAGTGCAAACAGCCGGAGTACGGCCATTGGAATTAATTCAATGTATTACACTGACAGCCGTACTTCGGGAAGAGAAACATTTAATACCGCGATTGGTTATGAATCATTGATGGGAAGCGGGAACCCTGCCAGTAATACAGGGCAGTTCAATACAGCCGTTGGCGACCAGGCTATGTTTTCAAACCAATCAGGCTCTAACAACACAGCCAATGGATCGGGTGCACTGCGTTTCAATACTACAGGCCGTTATAACACAGCCAGTGGATCGAACGCACTGCGTTCAAATATTACAGGTTCTGAAAACACGGCCATAGGCTCTTATGCACTTGGTACCAATGTGAGTTGTTCTTCGTCAACAGCAATTGGTTATTATGCGATGTGCTACGCTTATGATGGCATAGCGGGATATTCAACCAATAATACCGCTGTTGGATCATTTGCACTTGCAGGAAACCCAATATCGGTTTATAATAGCGGGATGAATAACACAGCACTGGGTTATCAGTCGCTATACTCAAACTCATCGGGTTCTCACAATACAGGGATTGGCGTCAACGCCCTTCGAAATAATGAGAACGGAAATGATAATACAGCTTGCGGTAACCTGGCATTGTCGAATAATAAAAGCAATGATAACACTGCTTTCGGGGCTTTTACCTTAACTGCTAACACCTACGGAAATTTCAATACAGCTTTCGGTACGACCGCACTGGTTCATAATCTTACTGGTGCGTCAAACACTGCCGTAGGCTATGGAAGTTTATGGTATAATGAGGGTAACAGCCGGAGTACGGCCATAGGATACCAGGCCATGTACAATGCAGATGATAGAACTTCGGGGAGGGAGACATTCAATACCGCAGTGGGATACGAAGCCCTGAAAGGCAGTTCAAGCCCCACTAATAATTCTGGCGACAATAATACAGCGATTGGAGACCAGTCACTTTACTCCAATTCCTCAGGGCAGTTGAATGTCGCCGTTGGAAACCAGGCACTATATTCAAACTCTACCGGTCTCAAGAATACTGCAATAGGGTATAAAGCTCTTTACTCCGGTTTGGGCAGTGATGAGCAAAATACTGCTGTGGGTTATTATGCAGGAGGGAATAATCTGTCATGGGCCAATTCATTTTTCGGCTCTGAAGCAGGATATAACACAAACTCAGGAGGTTGGAACACCTTCATTGGAGGATCCTGCGGATATAACAATACAACGGGGTACAGGAATACCTTTATTGGTAAGGATGCGGGTCTTTCAAATATTTCAGGATATGATAATGTGGTAATCGGATGCAGGGCGGATTTAAGTCCGGGCTACCTTAATAATTGTATTGTCATTGGAGCAAGCACTACTGGTAATTACTCTCATAATTCTATAACCTTGGGCAACGCAACTCACACGCAACTTATTTGTCAGGCAGCATATAATAATCCGTGGGAGGGCGCAGTTCCTTATATTATGGTCAGTTCATCAGGATTATTATACCGCCATACCTCCTCCAAAAAGTATAGAACCGAAATCCGGGAACTTGAATTTAACACAAAAAAACTTTTTGACCTGAAACCCGTCAGTTATACTTCACTTTTAGATGGTCAAAATCATTTTGGCTTAAATGCAGAGGATGTCGCCGAAGTGTTGCCTGAACTCGTTTATTTTGAAAAGGCAAAAGATGTAATCAAAGGAAGTACTTCCGAAGAACTCATTCCGGAAGATATTAATTATAACGGGCTTACCGTTTTGCTGTTGAAAGAGCTGCAGGATCTGAGAAAGGACGCAACACAGAAGCAGGATGAAATTGAAACCCGCCAGTCTGTGATCGACAGCCAGCAATTACAGATCGTGCAGTTGCAGGAAAAATTCGATGCCATGCAGAAGCAGGTGGATGAGCTGAAGGAGCTGATGGGCCGGGAAAAGAAATAATGACAATTATTCGTCACGCTCAATGTTTTCCCGGATTTTCTTCGGCAGTTTTTCCTTCACCATATCATACGATTGGCGGATGTAGAATTCCCATTCCTTCTTGCTGAACCTGCTCTCCTTCACAACGGTCATCCAATGCCGTTTGGCAAAATGCCACGCCTGCGTGATGTCGCCGGTTTGGGTCAGCTCGTCAAACTGCTCCTCCGGCACTTTCAAGGCCACCTGCATCGGAGGCTCCAGCCCGGTGAGGCAAAACATTTTTCCTGCAACGGAGAAAACCAGGTTGTTTTCCCACTTGATATCCTCGGTCACTGCCGGCAGTCCGAGGCAAAGTTCGCGAAGTTCTTCGATGTTCATGGGGTCAAAAATACTAAATCAGATGATTATTCTTATATTTGCAGTAATAATTTCCTCAAGATTCCCCCCGGAACCGCTCGATGGGGAATTTTTCATGGTAAAAAACAATACATGGAAGAAAACACCAGGTTAACTTTCCCCGCTTTTTTTGCAGCCACATTAAGTCGTTTCAGCGATCGCAATGCAATGGCTCATGTAGGCAGGCAACCGCTCACTTATCATGAGGTTAACGACCGGATATTGGCGACAATGGCTTTTTTAGAGAAACTCGGGGTTCAGCCTGGTGATAAGGTTGCATTGCTGAGCACAAACCAGCCTAACTGGGGAATTACTTACTTTGCGGTTACCTTCATGGGTGCGGTAGTTGTGCCGCTTTTACCTGAATTTCTTCCTGTTGAGATACTGGCGCTCCTCGAACATTCGGAGACACGGGTAATTTTTGCATCTGAAGGACTGTTGCCGAAACTTGTGGGTCTTACAACAAATTTCCTGGACGAGGTTGTTAAAATTGAAGATTTTTCGGTGGTCAGATCATACGAGGGCTGGCCAGGGTATGATGCAAATGCAAAACCGATCGGCGTTTATACAGTGGAAGAGGATGCACTGGCCGCCATCATTTATACCTCCGGAACTACCGGTACGCCCAAAGGGGTGATGCTTTCGCATAAAAACATCTGTTTCACGGCCATCAAAGGTCATGAAATCCAACCGATCAAAGAGACGGACCGTTTTCTTTCCATCCTTCCGCTTTCACATACCTATGAAAA
Source organism: Bacteroidota bacterium (assembly GCA_026391845.1). GTDB lineage: Bacteria > Bacteroidota > Bacteroidia > Bacteroidales > FEN-979 > CAIVAT01. Next base: position 37,893 of record JAPLDG010000341.1, read on the forward strand.
CACGCTTGGACTTATCCTGCCGATGTACCGCGGTGCATGCGTCTATTACCTGGGAAAACCGCCAACACCGGCCATATTACTCCCTGCGCTGCTTGAAATAAAGCCTACGCTGATCCTGACAGTTCCAATGATCATCGAGAAAATATTCCGGTCAAAAATTCTTCCGGCTTTCACAGAGAAAAAGCTGATAAGCCTGTTATATAAACTCCCGCCGATCAGGAAAGCGCTGCACCGTGTTGCCGGAAAAAAATTGATGGAAACTTTCGGGGGTGAACTCAATTTCTTTGGCGTGGGAGGGGCGAAACTGAACAAAACGGTCGAACAATTTCTGATCGAAGCCCGGTTTCCATATGCAGTAGGATATGGACTTACCGAGTGCGCCCCACTGCTTGCAGGTTTTAATCCCCAGCATCCGGTCTTGCAATCGACCGGCCCCGCTTGTATCGGCGTTGAACTTAAAATTGTGAATCCGGATAAACGAACCGGTGAGGGGGAGATCTGGGCGAAAGGCCCCAATGTGATGAAG
>JAPLDG010000290.1:0-21597 GCA_026391845.1 Bacteroidota bacterium
AGTGTCGCTGCATACAATTTCTCCATGCACCTCTTTTTTGATTGCCAGGCAGGCTTCGTGGGGGCCGTCAGTTTGAAAACGATGAACCACATTTCTTGTGTCATACGTTGCTCCATCATCAAAGGTCCAGAGAAACCTGTCGGCATCGCCTGTGGAATTGTTTCTGAAGAAAAAAGTATTCGGCGCCGGGTTTAAGGAGTCGAGTTCAGCCGTAAAGAGAGCATGGCAAACCTCCTGTGGATTAATTTCCACTGTGTCGCATTTGACATCATTGCATGTTGAAACCGAATCAACATTATATGCGGTCAAACAAACCCTGAATTTTCCTTCAGCGGGAAAAATGTGGATGGGATTGCGCTCATATGAGGAATTTCCATCTCCGAAATCCCAATGCCATCCTGTGATGTTGCCGCCCGATTGGTCTGCAAAATTGACTTTTAACCGGTTAGCCGGGTCATAATTATAGCGATAGTCAGCCACACAAGCTCCTGGTTCGTGGACTGTTACAGCAAAACAGAACACATCGTGACAAATATTGACAGAATCGGAAGAGGATACTGTCAGACACACATAAAAGGTACCACCGGATGCGTAAGCATGCACCGGATCACGATTTGTAGCAGTTGATCCATCGCCAAAGTTCCACTGCCATAGTGTGATTTGTCCTGACGACCGATCCTGAAAATGAAAGACCATCGGATTAAAAGGATCCGGATTTGCTGTAAACGCAGCATCGCAAGTGCCTGAAATATTGCTGGCGCCAAGAATTTGGCCTGAAGCATGGCACATAGCCAGACAAAACAGCGCTGCTAGAATGAGGGATCTCATGGGTTTCTCTTTTTTGATCCAAAATTATACTGTAGACCGATACCCAGTCCAACAGTCCAGGGTGATTTGAATTTGATATTTTCCTGTGACACCATGGGTTTCAGATAATACTTGAAGGATGGTTGCAAATAGATGCTTATCTGTTTGTTCATCCTGATTTCAAAATATGTATTTGCCCAGATTTGCCAGTTGGTTTGGATTCGTGATGGAGTATTGTCATCTGTACGAATTATCCTGGCGTTGCTGTATTCAATGACCGGATCTGACTTCCGGGATCCGAGGAGAATGGAAATTGCCGGCCCGACCTGTACCGTAAGGCTGACCCTGCCGGATTCAAAAATGCGATAACCCAGCAACAACGGCACCTGTAGATATGAATATCTGTTCTTTGACCGGTAATCAGCCAGATGAAGCATGCTATCATAAACGTTGTTGATCTGGGTATTGTAAATGATTTCATTATTGTTTCCCAATGTATAAGAGGTTACACCGGAATAAAATCCGATACTGTCGCTGCTTTTATAAGCCACTTCGTATTTACCCTCATCATAAACAAACCCGAGATTGAAGCCGGATGCAATGGAAAAACGCGAAACATGATACGTTAATCCACCATTTAACCAAAAATTTATTTCTGACGACGCTTCCGGTTCCGGATAGTTTGCGAATTCGGGGGTAATGCCAAAATTGGCAGAGAAAAACTGATTTGCCGTCGGTTTGGTTATTTTAACTTTATAAACTCCAGCTGGATTGCTGAATGTTATAATGGTATCTGCTTCCGGATCTTTGTAAAGCAATGCGGCCATATATGGTAAAACTGGTGATATTTCCAAATTGTTTTCTTCACCGGCATTGCTGGATGATTGAATTTCATTTTTGGACGGTCCTTCAGGCTTATCGGCAAATTCCGTTAAATTGCGACTGTTTGATTTTCCCCCTTTCTGTGAGGTTGTGATCAAAGGTTTATGCATGGCATCTCTTCCGGGTTCAGCTGATTTTCCCACAGAATGCCCAATGTCCGGGAGATTCTTTTCACCTGCCTTTTCCGTGCGAATATGATCAATGTTATCATGCAAACCGGCAAAAGGTCGTGTGGGTGAATTTCTGTCTGAGAAATTTTCCTGAGCCTTGCTTTTGGTTGATTTGGTTGCAACAGCTTCTGGTGCATCATCATGAAATCCGTAATAGAGCAAGGTCGCAACCAGAAACACCCCCCCAACACCGGCAACCAGGAATTTTTGAGAAAGGTTGGTGAAGTTAAAACGAACCACCTCCCCCCACAAAAGCCTCCGGCTGATGCGTTTCCACAGGGCGGGTTTAGGCTCTGTCTGATGGCCTGCCATGGTTTCACGCAGACGCTGATCGGCATCACCATCAATTAAACCATTAATATCAATATAATCCTTCATTGATTAGTATTCAATTTCTCAGGCGATTTTATTTCCACTATCTTCTTTTTCAACATTCTGCGTGCTTTCAACAGCTGTGTTTTTGAAGTATTTTCAGAGATGCCAAGTTCCATGGCAATTTCTTTATGACTATATTCTTCAAACACATACATATTAAACACCATGCGGTACCCGGGAGGAAGCATCTGGATAAGAACCGTTATTTTCTCTGCTGATAACGGGGCGTGAATGGCAGGCTGATCGTCCTTTTCCATGATTTCTGTTTCATTGATGCTCTCAATATCCTCCAGAAACGGCAACTTCCGGTTCTTCCGATAATAATTGAGCGCATGGTTAATCATGATCCGTTTCATCCAGCCCTCAAATGAACCCTCTTTCCGGTAAGAGTCGATGTTTTGAAATATTTTAAGGAACGCCTCCTGAAGTATGTCTTCCGCTTCATCCCGATTTTGAGCATAACGCATACAAATCGCCAACATCACCGCGGAAAACTTACGGTAAAGGGCGCTCTGGGCACTACGCTTTCCGGCAACGCAACCCTCGATTATAGCATCGTCAATGAGCATCCAACCTTAACTATTAATCAGACGTAGATCAGGAAATTAAGTTGCCTGATGGATAAAAAAAATGAGTTTACGACAAAGTGGCTTTGAATTTGTCGAAGTTGCTTTCAAAAAAAACACGGCCTTCCTGACTCAGGATTCCGTAGAGGTGATAGACAAAAATTTCATGGAACATTTTAAAAGAGGTAAGCTCTTCCTGCGTAAACATATCGTTGTCAAGGGCGCTTTCCGTTCTGAAAACATGCAGTTTTGCAATAATTTTCGAGTTGAGCTCCCTGCGGTACAGTCCCTCCTTTTTCCCCTGGTTCAGATTGTGATAAACCGATTCAAACATACATTTGCGCCTGATTTCCCTTATCTTAACAAACAAGGTCGGGTAGTATTTCCGGATGTCATGCTCCATTGAAGGATTGTATTCCCTAAGCATCGCATTGATCGTCTTATAGACTTCCAGAAGCGCTTCAATTGCATTAAACTCCTTATTTTCAATAGCATTCAGAATTCCATAGCGATCATTATGTTCAAACAGGAGTACCTGTTTTACAAGATCTTCCTTGTCATTAAAAAACTCATAAATCGTCTTTTTAGAAATCCCGAGCTGACTGGCTACATCATCCATGGTCACACTTTTTACTCCATAACGACGGTATAGCCTGCTTACCTGTTCAAGAATTTGGTTTGCTTTTGGATTCATCCGGCAAAAATACGCAAAAGACCGATGGAAACGATTTTCGATTGAAAAGTTTTTATGTCTTAAAAAACGCTATCTTTGCCCCTCAGAATTCAAGCAATTCAATGCACTCCTTACCAATACGATTCCAGCTATGAGACAAATTTTTCTTGTTACCAGTATTTTCCTGATTCTTGCAAGTTGCGGCAGCAATGGCGGAGACAAAAAAGCCCGGCTGGAGAAACTCAAAAAAGAGCACGATCAACTCGCTGAAGAGATTTTAAAACTGGAAAAAGAACTTGCGCCTGCAAATGCGGTATCATCAACCGGTGTAACCGTTGATGTCATCACAAAAAAAACCTTTGAACATTACATTGAGGTTCAAGGCAGGATTGATGGCAATGAGAATATTTCAGTGAATCCACGCAACCAGGGGGGCACGGTGCTCAGAATTCTTGTTCATGAAGGCGATGCCGTTACCAAAGGCCAGGTGCTTGCCGAATTAGATGCTGACGTTCTGAAGCAACAGCTTACCGACCTGAAAAACAAGCTTGCCTTTGTAACCGACCTTTATAACCGTCAGAAAACGTTATGGGATCAGAAAATAGGATCTGAAGTGCAGTATCTGAAGGCAAAAAACGACATGGAATCCGTGCAGAATGGCATTTCCACACTGGAAGAGCAAATTCAGATGTCGGTTATCACATCACCTATAAATGGTACCGTTGAAGATATCCCGATTAAAGTAGGGCAACTGGCATCACCGGCCTCTCCCATACCGGCTTTCCGAATTGTCAACTTTTCGAAAGCTAAAGCGCTTGCTGATGTGGGCGAAGCCTATTCGGCAAAAGTGTCAACAGGCGATGTGGTGAAAATATTCTTACCCGATCTCAACAGAGAACTTGTCGAAAAGATTACTTTTTCCAGTAAGTATATCAATCCGACCAACCGTACTTTTTTAGTTGAAGCAGCCCTTTCAGGTTCAGATATCCACTATCGTGCGAATATGATTGCCGTGTTGAAGATCAAAGATTATACAAACCCTTCAGCCATTGCAATTCCGCAAAATTACATCCAAAATTCGCGGGATGAAGGCCAGTTCGTTTTTATCGCCAGCGAGGAAAACGGAAAGAAAACCGCCCTGAAAAGAACAATTACTCCTTTTGTATCCTACAACGGCCTCACAGAAGTAGTCAGCGGTTTGAATGAAGGTGATAAAATCATCACGGCCGGGTATAAAGATCTATACAATGGCCAGCCTATCGACTATTAACATACACCGGAAATGAAAGAAAAACAACACAAGCTTAAGGAGTTTTTTGCCACAAGCTGGTCTATTGACAACAAGGTAAGCATCTATGTACTCACCATCATTATTACGACGTTGGGGCTGTTGTCCTATTTCAGTATTCCGAAAGAACAATTTCCTGAAATTGTAATCCCGACCATTCTGGTCAACACTGTTTACCCAGGCACCTCCCCCGAGGATATGGAAAATCTGGTAACCCGCCCCATTGAAAAGCAATGCAAATCATTGGCCGATGTTAAAAAGATTACCAGCAACTCCATTCAGGACTTTTCGACCATTGTGGTTGAATTCAAGCCGGGCATTGAAGTTTCAGAAGCCAAACAGCGTGTGCGCGATGCTGTTGACAAGGCGAAGACCAACCTGCCGAATAATTTGCCAAAAGATCCGGATATCAAGGAGTTCGATATCTCGGAAATCCCGATTATGAATATCAACCTGGCTGGAGATTATGATCTGCAGCGGTTAAAAAAGTATGCTGAGGATGCCCAGGATAAAATTGAATCACTGAAGGAGATTACACGGGTTGATATCGTTGGCGCCCTTGAACGTGAAATTCAGATTGATGTGGACATGTATAAAATGCAGGCAGCAAGTGTTTCGTTCCGCGACATTGAATCGGCCGTTGCAGCAGAAAATGTTACGGTTTCGGCCGGAACAATCACTTCATTCGGCACGAAATATACCATCCGCCTGGCCGGTCAGTTTAAATCGCCCGACCAGATCAAAACCATTTTGCTTAAATCGGCCAGTGGCGCAATTGTTTATATTCAGGATGTCGCCGATGTCAGGGATTCTTTTAAAGAGCAGGAAAGTTTTGCCCGCCTTGACGGGAAAAATGTAATCACGCTGAATGTCATAAAAAAAAGTGGTGAGAACCTGATCGATGCTTCCGATAGAATTAAAGAGATCATGGCCGTGATGCAAAAGACATCCTATCCTCCCGATCTGAATGTGAATATTACCGGCGATCAGTCACGGTTTACCAAAAGCACCCTGGAAGAGTTGAACAACACCATCATCATCGGTTTTATCATGGTCGTCGTTGTACTGATGTTTTTCATGGGATTCAACAATGCTTTCTTCGTCGCTTTATCTGTGCCGCTATCCATGTTTGTGGCGTATCTGATCATGCCCAGCCTTGGTTTCACGATGAACATGATTGTGATGTTCGGTTTTATCTTTGCGCTTGGGATCATCGTTGACGATGCCATTGTGGTCATTGAAAACACACACCGGCTGCACCGGGGCCAACCGCCGCCGGAGAAGTTTTTCTACCGATCCTTTCAGGAACGCTTACAACGCTTGCACCCTTTTTCCCATTGGCTTTCTGGCCCGGTACTGTAGGGAAATTCATGCATTTTATGCCGGTCACGCTCATCCTCACCCTTTTCGCTTCACTCTTCGTAGCCTATATCATCAACCCGGTGTTTGCCGTGACATTCATGAAGCATGAATATGATGAAGTTGAACATAAGACCAACTACAAAAATCTGATCATCGTCAGTGGGATATTCCTGGCTCTGGCTTTGATTTCATATTTTGCAGGAGGATTTGCAATAGGGAATATTTTCATCGCAGCGTTGCTGCTCAATGCCCTCTATCGTTTGCTGCTAAAAAGCGCTATCATCGGTTTTCAAACAACCACCTGGCCATGGGTACTTAACCAGTATGAACGAACCCTTGTATTTTCTCTGAGAGGCCGTAACCCGTGGTATATCCTGGCAAGTGTGGTTTCATTGCTTATTTTTAGTTTTTTCCTGATCAGCGTTGTCAAACCAAAGGTGCTTTTTTTTCCGGACAATAATCCCACCTACGTCAATGTTTACGTCAAGATGCCTGAAGGTACCGATCAGAATGTAACAGATTCTGTGACCACTCTGGTGGAAAAAAGAGTAACCCAGGTCCTGGGTGAAAAAAATCCGGTCGTTGAATCAATCATTACCAATGGCGGACTTAATGCAGGGGATGGCATGTTTGACCGGTCAGTCTCATCCAGCAAAGGAAAGGTTACCGTCAATTTCACCGAGAGCAAATTCAGGAATGGCGTATCAACACAGGATATCATGGATAAAATCAGGGCAAACCTGAAAAATATTCCGGGAGCTACCATCAGTGTCGAGAAAAACAAAATGGGGCCACCCACCGGGAAACCTATCAATATTGAAGTCACCGGTGAAAATCTGGATGATTTAATGGCAACATCCATTAGCTTCAAATCCTACCTTGATTCATTGCGCATCCCTGGAATTGAGCAGCTTAAATCAGATTTTGACAATAATAAACCTGAGATCATCATCCAGATCGATCGCGTACGGGCCAACCGGGAAGGCTTGTCTCTTGGACAGATCGGACTTGAATTGAGAACAGCCATCTTTGGGAAAGAAATTTCCAAATACAAAGAAGATGAGGATGAGTATCCCATTCAGCTGAGATACGCTGAAAAAGAGCGCACCAAATCATCAATGCCAAGCTTACCTACCGTGACATGAATTCCGGACAACTGCGTCAGATTCCAATCTCTTCGGTGGCGACCATACACTACAAAGACACCTACGGCGGTATCAAACGCAAAAACCTCAAACGGGTGATAACCCTCTCGTCGGAAGTTCTTTCAGGCTATACTGCCAATGAAGTTGTTGCCAAGATCAACCAATCCTTACCGGCCTATAATATGACAAAGGGTGTGGAAATCAGCCTTACCGGCGAACGTGAAGACCAGCAGGAAACGATGGTATTTCTAATCAAAGCAATGATGATTGCCATCGGTCTGATCTTCTTCATCCTCATCACCCAATTTGGCTCACTGAGCAAGTCTTTCATCATTCTCAGTGAAGTAATTTTTAGTGTGATCGGGGTGTTGCTTGGGATTGCCATCTTTGGGATGAGCATCAGTGTGATCATGACCGGACTTGGTATTGTGGCGCTGGGAGGCATTGTGGTTCGCAACGGTATCCTGATTGTTGAATTCGGTGATGAACTCAAGTCACGTGGCATGAAAACCAGAGATTCCATCATCCAGGCGGGAAAAACAAGGATCACTCCTGTGGTACTTACGGCTACAGCTACCATGCTGGGCCTCGTACCCCTCGCTGTCGGGATGAACATCAACTTTGTGACCCTGTTTACTGACTTAAACCCTCATATTTACTTTGGCGGGGATAACAGAGCCTTTTGGGGACCTCTTTCATGGACCATTATCTTTGGTCTCAGCTTTGCCACATTCCTTACGCTCGTATTCGTTCCGGCCATGGTAATGATCGATGCCCAGATGGTTGCGGGAATAAGAAGACGAAGATCAAATCGGATCGCCAGGAAACTCAGAAAAAAACAATAAGGCTTTTAGAATTTTTCCATCAGTTTACTGAGCTTGATTTTCTGACTCAGCACCGTGTAAATTGACTGCATATAATCACTGTTTGATAACAGGAACTGATTGTACCTCTGGTTCAAATCAGTGCTTCCCACCATACCCTGCTTGTATTTCTGCATGGTTTTTTCATATATCTTCAGCGCTGTTTGAAACCCTTTAACCTTGTTCTGGTAAATTGCGTAGGCATTGCTGAAATCTGTCTTTGCAGTTGCTACCTGCAATTCGAGGCCGACCTTCATTTTCTCATCGGTGACTTTGGTTTTCGCCACATTGAGCCTGGCCTGATCAACTGCATATTTTCGGCTGCCACTGCTCCAGATCGGTATCTGCAAGGAGACTCCGAAAATCACGGAAGGATACCAAACCTCCTTGGTTTCTAAAAAATTCCAGGTATTCCGCTGGGCGCTGGTCGATCCGGTCAAAAATGCACTCAAAGTTGGCTGGTATGCGGTTTTTGAGAGTTTGTACTGCATCAACGTAAGGTAATCTGCCTTTTTCAATAGCACATAATCAAGATTTGAGGTGTAATCAAACTGCTGGTTGACCAGGGCATCCCGGTTAACCTGCGCAAGGAAAAATTCCAGATTATCGGTTTGCACGATCTCCTGGTTTTCTTTCAACCCCATGATAAACTTAAGTCCTGCATAACCTACGTTCCGCAGATTTTTTGTATACGTAATATTTGCTTCCAGATTTGACCTGTTCAAATCGGCCTGATCAACCTCGATGTCTTCAATCAGACCGGCCTCATAACTCTTCCGGGCTTCTTCAACCAATCTGCTGACCACAACATAGGTTGAATCAAGAATTTTGATGCCCTCATCAACCACTAAAAGCCGGATATAACTATCAGCTACCTGATCGCGAACTTCGACTTTGTCCCTGACATTTTTTTGTTTCGATGTTTCAAGGAACGCCTTAGCTGTTTGTAAACCAACAAGATACTGGCCGCTATACACAAGTTGTGACAGGGTTCCTTTAACGGTCGCATTGTAAGGTGTACCAAATTGAACCGGCACAAATGTACCGGGTTGCCCTATAATTTCTCCGGGCAATAAGGTAGTCGGGATAACCAGACTATTCGAATAGTCGATCCCGCCATTGATTTGAGGCAGACCAATGGCCGTGTTTTGTTTCACCATTCTGCGGGCGATCTCTACATCCGTAGAAGAATTCTTCAGGTCGTAATTGTTTTCTGCCGCAAAGGCCTGTGCCTGCTCAAGAGAAAATTTCATCACCTCTGCCAGTGAACCAGCTGAAGCATTTTGTGCCTTTGAATCAACATTGGCAATCAGGAAGAAAAGGATGATTGAAAAGAAAATCCTGTAGTTCATTGTAGCTAATTAAATTTTTTAAAATTAACCTTCCGCTTTTGCTTTTCGTAATAGTCAATCCCATTTGCGTTTGCAATTCCACGGATGAAGTTGTCGAACATAACATCGAACAGGGTCTGAAATGAAAATTTATCGGCCGGGAAAAATTCAGGATTATGAAGGTCTATCAACCGTCGCATATAGAGCCGTGCAACCAGCTCAATGCTCAGATCATCCCGATACATCCCCTGACTGATCCCTTTTTGAAGATTTATTTGTATCTTGTTGTAAATAAATTCAATACGTTCATCGACATGTTGATGATAGATTTCCGGGTAATATTTTTTCAAGTCGAAGGTCATGGATGGGCTGACATCACGAAAACGCTCACCAAGGTCACGGCTTACAATCAGTAAAATGTCAATTGCATTAACACCCTCGAAATTATGGTTGTCGAAGATAATCTCAAAATTCTGCCGTTCAAGCTCCAGCAACTTTGCAACCATTTCGGTTTTACTGGCAACAAATTGGTAAAGCTTCTTTTTTGACATTCCAAGATCACGACAAATATCGTCGACTGAAACACTTCGAACGCCGTATTTATAAAAAAGTTCCCTGACTCTTTCCAGGATGTCCACCAACGCTTTATCCATTCAAGAAAAAATTAAGTCTGTTACATTCAATAAGCACTATAGTCGCATATACTTTTCCGGTAATTACTACCGCAACCTCATGTTTGTCCGCGAGACAAAGGTAGGTATAATTCGAGGACAAGAAACAAAACAGGGGTAAAAAGTTTCTGAGGGAACCAGGCTGTTCGACAGCCACGATGGTATTTTGCGTAGTCTGCAAATCAAATAACCCGAAAACAGGTATACGTTCAAACAATGATTTGGGTTTGGCCGGCTAAAATCTTACCAATAATAGCAGCATCATGGTTACCGGCATCCTGCAATCTGCGAATCAGCAAGTCAGCCTGATTCTCAGGAAGTGAAATAAGCAATCCTCCGGAAGTTTGGGCATCAGCCAGGATGAATTTCATCAACTCCGGTGTTGCATCCTTCCACTGCACAAACTCTTTCACATAATCCAGATTATTTCTGGTACCACCGGGAATGCTACCGGCAGCTGCATATTCCCATGCTGCCTCCATAAAGGGTATCATTTTAGTATCCAATATTGCCTGAACACCTGCGCCGCAAACCATCTCCTTCAAATGGCCAAGCAAACCGAATCCGGTGACATCCGTACAGGCATTCACCGAAAAACCGGCCATGACTTCAGCGGTAGTCCTGTTGAGTTCAGCCATCACACGCATGACCTGATCAATTGCTGCAGTATTGGCTAAACCTCGTTTGATTGCGGTGGTGATGATTCCGGTCCCGATCGGTTTGGAAAGAATCAACACATCCCCGGGTTTTGCCGTTGAATTGCGGAGAATTTTATCAGGGTGAACCAACCCTGTGACCACCAGCCCGAATTTAGGCTCACTGTCTTCGATGCTGTGCCCTCCGACTACCTGAATACCTGCTTCCGATACTTTGTCATTTGCGCCTTTGAGGATTTGCTGCAACACGGTCATGGGTAATTTCCGGTCGGGAAACCCCACAATACTGAGGGCAAACAGTGGTTTTCCTCCCATGGCATACACATCGCTTAGGGCGTTTGCAGCTGAAATGGCGCCGTACATATAGGGATCGTCCACCACCGGCGGAATGAAATCCACCGTTTGAACAATGGCTGTATTTTTATCGATCCTGTAAACTGCCGCATCATCCGAAGTTTTGTAACCAACCAAAATAGCCGGGTTATCTTTTCCGGGAATGCCTTTTAAGATTTGCTCAAGCATCTGGGGCCTTATCTTACAGGCACAGCCCAGAGAATGGGTGTATTCGGTCAGCCGTATTTCAGATTTCAAATTGCGGGTTTCAGATTTCGAATTTGTAATTTCGGTTTTCGAATTACGGAATTGAATGTCTGATTTCTGAGTTCTGAAATCTGAGTTCTGAAATATGACATCAGATATTTGAAATCTGAAATCCGGTTCCCCTATCAACCGCCGGTAAGCATTTGTTATAATCGGTACAGCGAGCGCTATTTCCTCCATTGTGGTCATTCTTCCCAACGAAAACCGGATGGTCCCGAGTGCATATTCCTCGGGAACATGCATAGCTGAAAGGACTCCGGAGATATCCGCCTGATCGGTGTGACATGCCGCTCCGGCGGATGCAGCGACACCCTTCATCTCTTCGAGCAGCAAAGCAGCTTCAACACCGGGAAACCCGAGGCTAAGTGTATTTGGCAGCCTTAACATCGGGTGCCCGTTGAGCCTGACTTCGGGAATGGAAGCCAGAATTCCATCGTGCAGCATGTCGCGGAGAACCTGGATGGTGGATGACGGATAACATAATTCAGCCGCCGCGCCCAGACCCACGATTTCCATCACATTTTCCGTTCCCGCACGGAGGTTTGACTCATGATCAGCTCCATGGATCAACTTCTCCAGTTTAACACCGCGTCGGATGAAAAGGGCTCCTATACCTTTGGGAGCATATAATTTATGTCCCGCGACTGAAACCAGATCGAGGTTCAATGTTTCAACATCCACATCTATTTTCCCAACCGATTGTGCTGCATCGGTATGAAACAGGATCCCTCTCGCCCGGGCAATTTTTCCGATCTCTGCCAATGGCTGAATTGTACCGGTTTCATTGTTCGCATGCATCACCGTGATTAAAATGGTTTGGGGGGTAATGGCCCGGGTAACATCTTCGGGGTCGACCAGACCAAATTTATCTACCGGTAAAAAAGTGATTTCACATCCGTTTTTTTTAAGGTAGTTGCAAACTTCTGTAACTGCCGGGTGTTCTATGCTCGTGGTAATGATGTGATTGCCTTTACCCTTGTTTGCAAGGACTGCACCTTTGATGGCAAAATTATTTGACTCCGTACCTCCGCTTGTAAAAACAATTTCATCGCTATGGGCATTCAATAAAGCAGCGATCTGGCGCCGTGCATTTTCCACTGCAATTTTTGCCTGAACTCCATAGGTATGCAGGCTGGAAGGATTACCAAAGTAGATGTCAAGGTAAGGGCGAATTGCTTCTATCACCCTAGAATCGACTGGTGTTGTAGCGTTATAATCAAGATAAATCGGTTCCATGTCATTTGCATTTATTGGAAAATTCAATCAGACGAGCAGCATCAGCTTTTGTATCCTCACCCGTGATAAGTAACTCATGTATGTACCCACTATTTCTGCGAAGTGTTGAAAACTGGTATGCTTTGTCATAATACGACAGGGCAATGGCTGCAACCTCGTCAAACCGGTTGTTGTCAAGGGCTGCCATCGCCTGTTTGGTTCGTGTACCGCCCAGCTGTTCACCAATTCTGCTGACCGCATCAGCAAGCAGCTTCTTGTCAAACCCTGAGTACTCCTTTACCAGGCGGTTGATCCGGACCGACATATCAAGTTCGATCCTGATTAAAACTCCTTTGCAGATATGTTCAAACACCGGATCTGGCAGGGTGACCCGGCCGATCATCCGACTTTCGTCCTCCATCCAGATTACTCTCGCGGGATCCAACCTGGACCAACATTGATATAAATTATTTTCAAATTGCTCATTTGTTGGTTGTGCTGCTTGTCCAAGCGCCCCGAAGGCAGAACCTTTGTGACATGCCAGTCCCTCCAGATCAACCACCTGTTCGCCCATACAAGCAATTGCATGCAGCAATTCGGTTTTGCCACTCCCCGTAAAACCTCCCAATACCATGATCCGTGCCTCCCGGGAAAGCTGCTCACGGACAAACCGCCGGTATGCCTTGTATCCGCCGGTTAATAGTGCAACTCCGAACCCTGCCTTGCGGAATACCTCAGCCATCGCTGCGCTGCGCAAACCACCACGCCAGCAATGCAGGATAATCTCACCCGAAGAACATTGCTTAAGGAGCGTTTCAATAAACCAATCTGTTTTGGGCACGGCAAAATTCAATCCCTTCTCAATTGCCTCCTCCTTTCCTGAATGAACATACAATGTTCCAACAACCGCCCGCTCTGCATCACTGAACAATGGAATATTGATTGCACCTGGAATGTGCCCCTGCCCAAACTCTCCGGGCGATCGCACGTCAATGATCGGAATCCGGGTAGATTCTTTTAACAAACACTGCGGTTCAATGGGTCGTATCACAGGGTGATTTTGAGTATTTGTCAAATTTAGGCTGGTTTTCCCGGCTAAACAAGAATAATGTCTTACTTTTATCATTCAAATTTTTCAGAAATGCCGGTACGCAGGTGGATTTGGCCGATGGCGCTTGTCTCAATCTTTATTTTTATCTTGTCACTCCGGCAGTTATCAGATCCCGATCTCGGTTTTCATCTGAAATATGGGAAATGGATTGTTGCAAACCTTCAGATTCCTTTAACCGATCAAAGTACTTATACCGTCGCGCAGCACCCTTATATCGATCTGCACTGGCTTTTTCAGGTCATATTGTACGGCGTATTCACCTTCACCGGATATTCTGGGATCAGCGTATTTATCTGTATTCTCAGCCTGTTGCTTTCATGGTTGATCCTGTTGCGTCTCCGAATGTCAGGCATACCTGTATCCGTGACCTGCTTTAGCGTGTTCGCCGCCTTTTTGATCATGGAACCCCGCATTGCGGCACGTCCTGAAATGGTTACATTCCTGTTTCTGACCGGTACATTGTTCATTCTGGACCTGTATGCTGAAAACCGAAAAAATCTGCTGTTCCTGCTCCCCCTCATCATGCTCCTGTGGTGCAACATGCATGCACTATTTATTCTGGGAATAATTGTTTTGGCAATCTTTTTCACCGGCATGCTGATCCGGGACAAAAAACCCGATAAAGTATTGTTGGCCTGGGCGATCGTTTCCACCCTCGTTTGCCTGATCAATCCATACGGAATGAAAGGTTTTACATTCCCTGTTGAACTTTTAACACGTTTTGATCCGCACAATATTTACAACCAGCATATTCAGGAGTTTCTCCCGTTTTTCTCCCAACCTTTCTTTGTTCTGCGTGATTATCTTTTCATGGCCCTCCTTGGAACTGCATTGACATTCACAGTCTTCACTTACCGAAAGCGACAACTGCACGAGATTCTCCTTCTCGCACTTTTTGGATTTCTGGCAATTGGTTCAATCCGCAATATTCCTCTTTTTGTTTTGATTGCGATACCCATCATCAGCAGGCAGGCGCTTGAACTATCCGTTAAGGTAAAGTCCTGGCGGAATGTGTTTGGTCAAATCCTGTACCCACTGATGATCATTGCACCACTGGCAATCATACCTCGTTTGGTTACGAATGCCTTTTATACATCCAACAACTCATTTACCCGGACCGGCATGGGTATCGATGCAGCACACCAGCCCGTTCAGGCTGCTGCATTTATATTGAACAACCACCTGAAGGGCCGCGTTCTGAACAGCATCGGTTTTGGCGGATGGTTGTCCTGGACAATTCCTCAACCGGTGTTCATGGATGGAAGACTGGAAGTTATGCAGGAATCAATTTACAAAGAAGTGACGCAAAGCTGGAACGGAGGCCTCCCCGGACTGATTGACAAACATAGCCCCCAATTGATTGTTTACAACTATCTGAAGTATTATCCATGGACGATGCAGTTAAGGGATATGAGCGATTGGCGGCTAATCTATTCAGATGGAATCGCAGCAATTTTCGCCAGCAAAGAATATGCTGTTGAAATAGACGAAATTGACCTTTCGAAACTCGCCTCAGTGGAAATTCCGACCCCCCGCCGGACCTTCAGAGACTGGGTTCGTGGTTTTTACCGGAAAACCGATGATGCATCCATCGAATTACAGCATCTGGCATTACTCAGGTTTCAGATGAACAGCTCAGGAGGAAAAGCAAAAAACGCAGATAAAGCGGTCTTATACTATAACCACGCCAACCTGAAGTACAACAATGGGAACATCAGCGGGGCGCTTGCAGATTATGACTCGGCCATTCTGCTTCAGCCTGCGTATTCAAAAGCTTATAATAACCGTGGGATCCTCCGTGCTTCTGCGTTTAAAGATTTCCCGGGGGCCATAATCGACTTTACCAAAGCCATTGATTTCAATCCCAACTATGGCGATGCATATCTTGGCCGGGGTACTGCCTTTTTTTTATTGCACGATACGCGGGCGGCCTGTCGTGACTGGGAACGGGCGCGATCACTCGGAAACAGCCAGGCAGCCAGATTGATCGAAATGCACTGCAATCGGCAATAATTTTTACCTTTGTGGCTAAATTAAACCATCGCTATGAGCGATTCCATCCATCATGAATGCGGCATCGCCATGGTCCGCCTGCTTAAACCACTCGAATTCTATCTGGCCAAATACGGAACAGCTCTTTACGGACTGAATAAGTTGCACCTCCTCATGCAAAAGCAACACAACCGCGGCCAGGACGGAGCCGGGATTGCATGCATAAAATTCGATCTGGATCCCGGAAATAAATTCATCAACCGCATCCGGTCGGTTGCCAATGCTCCCATTCAGGATATTTTCAACAAAGTAATCAGCAACATCAAGGAAATTGAGGACCGGCATCCAAACCGGCTTCAGGATGTCCAGTGGCTGAAACACAACCTGGATATGCTGGGTGAGTTATACCTTGGCCACCTTCGCTATGGCACCTTTGGGAAAAACAATATTCTCAGCATACATCCATTCGTACGGGAAAATAACTGGATGACCAAAAACCTGGTTCTCGCGGGTAATTTCAACCTTACGAATGTTGACGAACTTTTTGAGAAACTGATAGATCTTGGACAATATCCGGTTGAAACCAGTGATACCATCACCATTCTTGAAAAGATGGGTCATTTCCTGGATGAGGAAAATGAAGCGCTTTACCAAAAGTTTAAAAAGAAAGGGTTTCCCAAGAGGGAAATCACTATTCAGATAGCTAAACACATCAATGTTCAGAAGATCCTTCGCAGCGCCGCGAAAACCTGGGATGGAGGTTATGTGATTGCCGGCATGTTCGGTCATGGTGATGCATTTGTTATGCGTGATCCCAGTGGCATCCGGCCTGCATATTACTATCATGATGATGAGATCGTTGTCATCACATCTGAACGGCCGGCTATACAAACCGCCCTGAATTTATCATTCGGGTCAGTGCGGGAATTATTGCCCGGTCATGCTCTGATTGTTAAGAAGGATGGCAAAGTCGCTGAAAAAGAGTTTAGCAGTCCATTGGAAAAAAAACCATGTTCATTCGAACGAATCTATTTCTCCAGGGGAACCGATCAGGAAATTTACCATGAGCGCAAAATATTGGGAAAACTTTTAGCTCCCTCTATTTTAAAAGCAATCGAATATGATGTTGAAAACACGGTGTTTTCATATATTCCGAATACAGCCATCGATGCATATTACGGTCTGATGGAAGAGATGGATGCGTTTTGCGACAAGATCAAGATCGACCGGATTCTCGATGCAGGAAAAGCCATTGACAAGGAAAAGCTGGAAACTATTTTCAAACTAAAACCGAGGTCAGAGAAGGTTGCCGTGAAAGATGTAAAACTGCGTACCTTCATCACGCGCGATTCTCAGCGTGACGACCTCGCTGCACACGTGTATGATATAACGTATGGCTCTATCCAAACTGGTTCCGACAGCCTTGTCGTACTTGATGATTCAATTGTCAGAGGCACCACGCTGAAGCAAAGTATTTTGCGTATTCTTGACAGGCTGGGCCCCAAAAAAATCGTCATTGCTTCCTCGGCACCCCAAATCCGCTATCCGGATTGTTACGGTATTGACATGGCTAAGATTACTGACTTCATTGCATTTAAAGCAGCCATTGAATTACTGAAAGAGACCCACCAGGAAAACATCATCAACGAGGTGTATGTTAAATCAAAAGCTCAGGAAAAACAGCCCAAAGAAACAATCATCAACCATGTGAAAGAAATCTATAAACCATTCAGCGCTGACAGGATTTCTGAAAAAATTTCCGAGTTGCTTACGCCGGTTTCGTGCCGCGCAAGTGTTCAGATTATCTATCAAACAATTGCCGACTTGCACGAAGCCATACCCAATCACAAGGGCGATTGGTATTTCACAGGCAATTACCCGACACCAGGCGGGAACAAAGTTGTAAACCGGGCCTTTATAAATTACATAGAGGGGAGAAATGTCAGAGCGTATTGAAAGTTAAGATTCCCAGACCAATTTCCTTACACGCATTTTCTATTTCCCGACTTCTGCTGCGATCTTTTCAGCCATTTCCTTAAACTCCTCAGGTGTAAAAACGAGTTTGGGTTTGTGAAAATCCATGTCGTACAATGATTTCAAAGGGATAAGATGAATATGCGCATGAGGCACTTCCAGCCCGATTACAGTAATACCGATGCGTTTGCAGGGTACGACCTTTTCAATTGCTTTCCCGACTTTTTTCGCAAAATTCCACAATCCTGCATGCAGGTTGTCTTCAATATCAAAAATATAGTTGATCTCCTTTTTGGGAATCACCAGGGTATGACCCTCCTGCAATGGGTTTATATCGAGAAATGCGAGGAAATTCTCATCCTCAGCCACCTTGTAACAAGGGATTTCACCGTTTACAATCCGGGTGAATATTGTTGCCATCGTTAATTTTTTAACCGTGTTATTTCAACAATTTCAAAAGTAATTTTTCCTGCAGGAACATTGATCTCAACGGTTTCCCCAATACTTTTTCCCAAAAGTCCTTTGGCGATTGGGGAACTTACTGACAGTTTTCCAACTTTAATATTGGCCTCATTTTCAGGTACGAGTGTATATGTTACACTTGCGCCATTTTGAGAATTCAACAGCTTAACGGTGGAAAATATCAGTATTTTAGTATTGTCGAGTTTCCTTTCATCAATCAGCCTCGCATTGTTAAGAACCTCCTGAAGTTTGGATATTTTCAATTCGAGCATTGACTGAGCTTCTTTTGCTGCAGCATATTCAGCATTTTCCGACAAATCTCCTTTATCTCTGGCCTCAGCGATCTGTCTTGAGATGGAAGGCCGTTCCACTGTAGTTAAGCGGTGCAGATCGTCCCTTAGTTTCACCAGCCCTTCAGGTGTATAATATTTGATATCCGCCATTTTGCTAATAGTATTTAATGTTATAATAAGGCAAAAGACCCTTTTGAAGGGCCCTTTTCCTTAAAGAAACGAAGTTATGAAAAAAGTTGTACTGTCCTGTTAAAAGTTAAGTTTTATGCCAACACTGTGTGTTCCCTGGAAAGGATTTGTTGCTCTGTAGGAATAATCGATTGCCAGTCCGGACTCCTTCTCCTTGTTAAACGGAACCGAAACCGTGAAGCCGGCGCTTGGTCCGGTGAAGACACTGCCGCGGTCGGCAAGATTCGAGTTAAAGACACCATCCTGATAAGTAAAGCCGGCCCTCAATTGCAGGTAATACTTCAGTGAATATTCCAGGCCAAGAATAAACTGATCACTGGTAAACGAATTTGAATTGAAATTTCCGGCCACTGTAATCCGATGCATTTCACCGATATAGAAATCGTAAGAAGCGCCGATGCGAAGAGTTGCGGGCAGTTCATAATTGGCTGAACGCTGCTCAACAGTAAACTGATCGTTGTCATCGCCATGACTTGGAATTACACCGCGGAACGACAAGCCATCTCCGCTGAAATGCATGGGAGCTCCAACATTCTTCAAGGCAATCCCGAATTTTATCTGCTCTTTTTCTCCGGTCACATATTGAATACCAGCATCAATAGCGATGCCAGTGGCTGATGCATTTGATATTGATTCTGTAATCAATTTCACGGCCAGTCCGCCATAGATGCTATTGGAAAATGCTTTTGCATATGCCAGGTTGATATTCATGTAACTTGGATTGAAAGTTCCTGATCCTTCAGGTAAATCGGTGGTTGTGATCTGGATTTCGCCAAATGTCATTGTCATGACAGAAGCGGATATAACACCACCATTTTGCCCCACTTTCTGGCTCAGTCCAAATGCCATGAGATTAACGTCAGATCCCTTCAACCAATCAGTATAAGAAAAAATGATATCTGTTCCCTTGGTAAAACCAGTTCCGGCGACATTCGTAAATAATGCTTCAATTCCATGTGTACAGGAGGTACCCACTCCTCCCCAACCGGAACTTCTTGCCCATGGATTGATCAACAGTTCCGAGGCGCCTGCCTGACCGGAACGGTCCTTATTTCCGGCTGTTACTTTATCCATGGGTAAAAAAACCAAACCCATCAAGAATATTGCAACTAAGCAGTTATATATGTTTTTCATAATCCGGGAATTTAAAATATTTTTTATGTTTAAAACGTATCAGCCATTACAATGAGTTCAAATCGACGGGGCGCAATATTCCAAACCATTTAATCGTGCGCTCACCCAATCCCTCTGCTTTGATATGTATCAGATACACACCTCCGGCAATCGGAATCCCTGCAAAGTTTTTAAGGTCCCAATCCAAAGAGGACTTGGCAGTGGTATTTGTACCAACCGTTGATCCCGTTGGTAAAGTACTGCTTGTATTACCAACTTTATACTGACGGATCATTGTTCCACTCATATCGAAAATTGTAAGTGTAAAACTTGCCGGTAAATTAACAATCTTAATCCTGTTGTCAAGCTGACCTGTTTCATAATCGTCGTAGGCAAAATAGGGATTTGGAACAACATTGATCAAATCCAGATCCGATTTGGCCTTTTCCGTATTTACTGTTGAAGTAGAAATACTGCTCGTACTAAACATATACATCGGATAATTACGATTGATGGTGTCTGAAGAGCCTGCAGGCATAGGGGTGGAATAATACCGCTGGTATGGCTTTGAAATACGGATTTTGGTGGTTACAGCATTACTGAGCCATTCCTGTCCGTCAACTGCGAGAGGAATGTTTACATACATGGCTGTTGCAAAACACTGATCCTTATAAATGGTTGAAGGAAGTTTATACAATTGAGACACGATATAAGCTCCACCGTCATATGCCGGAAAATTAAGCTTAACACCAGCCTGCTCCATGCTAATATGATTCATGACATAGACATAATGCTGTCCGCCGAAAACAGGAATACCCGAAGCATTGTATGCGCGACTTGATGGATTCCAGAGCATATCGCGTCCGTTATCAGCAGAAAGCCATGAGTTTTCGCCGAACATCATGTTTAAGCGTTCTCCGGTTTCAAGGTTGATGGCATAACCCGGGAACCAGCCCATGCCTTTTGCGCTGATGTACCTGGAAATATGCATTGAATCTCCGACTATTACCCCTGTATCGCCATCAATATTCACAGAAGGCGCTTCACGCAAATAAAAAGCTTTTGCACCACCTTCGGCCAATTGCGTTTTTGGGCACAGTTCTATGACCGGACAACGGGTCCATAAACTCTTGTCAGGTGTCATCACGATGTCAACACTGGCCAGGTAATCCATATGTGCAAGCGACTTCGATCGTGAATTTGCGGCAGGGCCTGCGTAAAGCTCACTCGTGTTAACAGCGCTGAGACAATAAGGCGCCCAGGTTCCTGATTGAATTTTCTGAAAATTCTTGTTTGGGTCCCAGGGCTTGCCGGCTGCTCCACCGCTTCCCATGTTCCAGTCATACCAAGCCGTAACAGCTCCCTTGTATGTACCAGACCGGATCCAGTTAGCCTGAGATTCAGGCGTATCACTGTCCTCGACACCTGTCAGCCATCTTCTTGTACTATCCGCATAAAGAAGCGGCGACGCGTACAGAAGTCCGTTACTAGCGGTAATTGCTCCAAAAACAGTGTCTCCTGCATTGGGCACCTGTGTAATTGTCAGTGCAAGACCAAGCTCAAGAAAACATTGTTCATATTGATAGATTGTTGTAGTATCCGACCGGTAGGAAATACCTGTTGTATTATTGATCAAAGTCCATTTCCCGAACTGCATTTTATTTGTATTATAAAAAGGGTTGTTTTCTTTTACAGTAACCATGGAATCAAACTTCACGGTATAAACCCCATTCACCACATTTAAAGGATCGACTACCTGAACCTGAAGGGGGCCCTTAGAAACCTGATAAGTTGGTTGATAGGCAATCGGATAATCAACAGATCCCATTTGGGTTTTGTTTGAATCAATCGGAGGTTTC
>JAPLDG010000290.1:21647-56537 GCA_026391845.1 Bacteroidota bacterium
CCCTTGACCATATACCGAATTGGTAACAACTGACACGGGAATGCTCGGGATGGCAGTATAAGTGGGAATAGAAGCGCCTGCAGCATTTTTTCTGCCTCTTAAAAAGGGTCGCTTCTGACCGTCCAGCGCCAGTGGATCCATGGGATCATACTTTTTATATTGATTGTAGGCATAAGCGATCGCCATATAATAATACTGTTTGTGATTGACCAGCTTGTCATCACCGGTTGCAAACATATCCTTGGTAACGACAAAGGAATGCCGGATGCCTTTGTTTTCTCCATTGGTCATCACCTGCCCAACGTTACCACCGATATTCGGATCGTATGTCCAGTTCACCAGTTTTGTAACCCCGTTCTGGACATCGCATTGGGCGACTAACCTGACTTTTGTAGCCAGATCAAGGTCAGCAACAGACACCGTGGCATCCAGCAACTGATAAATCTGATATCCTTCAAAACGGTATAAAGAATCGTAGCCGGGAGGGATGTTTGGATCATATTCCTGATACGATTCGTTGTAGTTGCTGCCAGCATCATTAGACTTGCGGTTTGAAATATAAATGATCAAAGTGCCTGACATTTCTTCGATGGTGAGATCGGGTGAGTTTGGCCCATTCAGCACTTTAAAACAGTTATCAAAAAGACTTTGAGCCTTATCATCAACCTGTTGCAACAATTTAACTGACTCTTCAGGAGTACCCGAAATGGCGCGTGCCCATGGAATACCTACAGTGATATAATTGCAGGCGCCCGGTTCCAGTTTAAATGGTCCTGCTGACTGCATGAACCGACGATCCTGCGGGTTGTTTTTAGCGGTTACCTCAGTCCACTCCTTAGGTCCGGCGGGTGGTTGACCCGCAGTTCCCCAGTTGCACAAGTCGGTCAGGTTGGGAAACATAAAATCGCAGGCCGGTCCATATGCTCCCGCTAACAGATTACCGTTGCCTCCATAAGTCATTTTAGAATTATCCTTCCAGATTCCGCGCAGGAAAAGGTAATATTCAGGCGCATACTGCGGGTCGGTCATATAAGCCGGTACACCGGCATTGCTGTTGTTATGATACACAAACCGTCTCATACCAAAACGCTCGTTATCTTTGATGCCGTCACCAAAATTAACCCCATTGATCGCATCTGATCTGACTAAAAACATAGCCGAATCCGTTCCGTTTACACCAAATCCCATTTTAATCGTTGTTCCGTTCATGGTGACAATATCGCAACTGCCATTAAAGGAAGGTCCCCTGAGGGTATTTCCTTTGTAAGATGGATTGTCGTAACCATCAGGATCCATATATGGTCCCTGGAAGAAGTCAACTCCGATGGCCGGGGGACTTGCGCCATAGGCATAGGACTGTCCGGTACCATCAATTGGAGTTCCGTTGTAGCAATATCCCAGTCCGCGATCAACGTCACATCCGACATAATCATCGTTGGCATATCCCAGGTCAGGATCAACCCATTGGCTGAAGTAGGTTCCAGTCAAAGTATAGGTAGAACGGTTGATCAGCTCATAGGAGTAAAAAGTCATGTTGTTTATCTCATCATTGGTGGCAAATGAAAAATATTGTGCCCTGATTTCCATCCCAATGGGCTCTCCGGTAGTCTCTGAATGGTAATTGCCTTTATCGTTGTAAACGCTCCAGAGGGTCTGATCCCCCTTTAACACCTGATCAACCAGAATTCCATTGGTATCTGCAGGGCCGCCGTTCATAATTTTGGCTCGTTCCATAGGCTCTCCCGGGTTCAGATTTACCGGGCAAAGTCTGTTCGACAGATCATAATATGGATAATCACCCTGTTGTGGATTATAATCTCCATCACCGTCAACATCCATAAACGGGGCGAGATAGTATGCTTGGCCCTGCGATTTGAGCCCATGGGCGGGCCAATTCAGGATGGAACTTGGGATTACATAATTGGGATAGTCAGCCTGATTATCAAACCATGCCAGAAATTCCTGCACTTCCATCCTTGAAATCGGATAAAGTTGATCATACTTTGCGCAGGTTTCGGCATCAATGGCAGCGGTGCCGTCAATGGTAAGCGGACCAGGCCAGTAATCGTTCTTGACATGCGACGGGTTGCCGGTTCCCTGTCCATAGCGATAAGCGGCCAGCTTCAGGTTGTTATTAATGTCAACGCCCCCGATCCACAGAGAGAAAGAAAACATAGAAGTTTTCTTCGATCCTTTGGGGATTTCATATTCGGCGTTTTCTATGAACCAACCGTTGCCATAGGAATAACACAGCGTTCTGACATTATTCAGATCAAGGTATTTAAACCCTGAGCCCGAGGCACAGCCGGCAGCTGTTTCTTTGATCGAGTTGGTGCTCTTTGTGCCACCCACTTTGTGAACTTCCTCTGCACGAATCCCGTCGGAAACCACCATGCAGCAGAGTGCAATCACTAAAAAGCGAAGGATATTTTTCATAGTTGCATTATTTTTAAACAGACTGTAATTTCTTCTCATATACACTTTCACAAACATTAAAAATTGAACATTAAACCCAACCTGATTGTCCGGGGTGAACTATACCGGTAGGGATTATTCATTTGAATTGAATATAAATCGCGGTAAGACTGAGGATCTGCCTGTATGCTGATGGTATTTTGCCATTCAGGAGCGGTAAGGAAACCGTCGTCGGAAGCATCTCCGGTAGCAGGGTAAACAGCCGTAACATTTTGTGAGTTTAGCAAATTGGCAAATTCAATATAGACATTGATTGTTCCCTGATTCTTCTTGTTGAGAGCAAAATTGAAATCCTTGTCGAAACGTGCATTGATCAGGAATTGCCATGGCAAACGAGCCCCGTTGATACTGCCTTTGATCCTGCCCATATTGCCATAAGGAAGTATGTCACTGGTCTGCGTATAAGGAGTGCCCGATCCTCCGGTAAGCGTGAGGTTGGCGCCCAGGTTCGACAGGATCTGCACGGGAGCTTTCCCCTTCTTATTGCGATTGATAACCGGACCATTGTAGTCCTTTCCTCCGCCCCAGCGGTAATCAAAACTGATGTTGAACTGGTGACGACGGTCGAAATCGAGGGGGTTGAGGGTACGCAGGTTTGGCTGATCGGTACGAATGATGGTGGCGGATGCATTCGGGTCAGAACCAGTACCGTCAGCAAACTGCAGGGTGTAGAAAAAACGAAGCCGTGCATTGCCCGACCGTCTCAGGTCGTAGGTGATGGTAAGCCCTTTTACGGTTCCAAAGTCAATATTCGTATAGGAGTAATAGGTTTTGGGGTATGCATCGGTTAACCGGTATTGCTGGATCTGGTCACGCATTTCACGGTAAAATACAGCCAGTTTGAGCGATGAGGAGTTATTGATTTTCTGCTGGAAGCCCAACTCGTAATCGATTGTTTTTTCAGGAACCAGCGCCGGATTGTTGATTTGCCCTGATGCACCGGTTACACCGATGTAATAGTATCTGATCGGCTCAATCTGAACTTCAGCGGTGGAGGGGCGTTGTGTTAAAATATCATAGTGGGCATAAAACAGAGCATCATCAGAAATCGGGAAAGAGAATGAGATACGGGGCATCCAGTTTGTCTGAGGATCATAATCTTTAAATACATTTGCCTGAACCGTTTTGTTATTGGGATCTACCAAATAGGGTTGTATGCCACTTACACCCTCAATAGTCTTGGGGTTGGCAATGGGGTATCCGGCCGCGTTATACCATTGGCTTCCGTTGCGGTATCCCGTTATGGATGTCGGATTGGTGGCATCATTCACATAAAGAACATAGTCATTGCCGATATTATCAGGATAAGGTATCTTGACCCCTTTTATTTCTGTCACCTCACCGCGTGTTTTAGCCGGGTAAAAGAGATATGGATCTTTCAAAACCGGCTGGTTGGCATCAAAACGGTCAACACGAATACCGATATTGAAAATCAAGTCTTTAAATGCAAATTTATCCTGAATATAGCCTGCGATATAAATTGGCTGGTATGGTCCGATCGCCCTGGTATAATTGCCCGAGGCATCCTGTTGGGTAAAGAAATCATCCCAACTGGTGTTTCCTGATAACTTCTTCCCGGTATAATCGTATCCATAGTAACTGGCAATCTCGGCGCCGTTATTCAATATTTCCTCGGCATTGAACATATCCATGGAAAGCAACTGCTCGCTAGGCTGCAAGGTATGAAGTTGCTGGTTTTTATCATAATAATTGATTGTGTTGTTGGCAAAATTATAGGAAAACATATCAATCCAATCACTGCCATCGATGGGTAATCCAAGTTTCTTACGAAGGTTTATGTCAAAATTCCGTTGCAGGGATTGAACATAATTACGGTAATAGTTGATGGTATCCATATATACCCCATTGCGATAAACAGGTTGCGGGTCAGAGAGGTTCAAATCCTTCAGCTGGGCATTTGTCAATCCTCGCATGGCTTCCCAAAGCTGGATGCCGGTATTGGCATATCCGGAATACTTCCGTTGCTGATACTGTAGTCCCAATTGGATTTCGTGATTGCCGAAGTCGGCGGCAAACGAAGCATTTACGGCAACCTGGTCGCTGGTACTGAGGAAATAGGTATTCGGCCTGTTACCAACCCCGGCAAACATGTTGTATGGTCCCACCGGTTCCATTCCATTTACCAAACCCTTCCCTGAGATGATCTCGTCGATGTTCTGATAATGTCCGACAGCGTCGTCAAACAAACCGTAATATTGTTTTGTCCAGTTGGCAGATTCAACATTTAAGTCAGATGGATTAAATACCACAATAGTATCGCGCACCCCGTTTTGCAGGTGGCCCCAGAGTTTTGCCACAGAATCGTACGCAGGGGTCGGCGTATATGCCCGGATAGATTGTGTCGCAAAGCTGCCGATGTATCCGTATTCAAAATAATTATCCTTGTGTTCAGCATCTTCCGTTTTTGCATAACTCCTCGTAAAGTCAGCGCCGATGGAGTAATAGATGTTTTTAACAAAGTTCTTACTGTCAACGGCAGTTGGAAATCGCTGTGTAAAGCGACCGTTTACGCGCCATGTATAGCCATTGGAATGGGAGTTATTCTGCCAATTCATCATGGTATTGGCATAATTGAAATTGAAGTTATCGTAATAGGTAAATGTGCCTCCCATAGAAAAATTGATGGTTGGTGAAACCCGGAAATCGAGTTTTCCGGAAACATTGATGTTGGTTCCGGCTGAGTTCAGGGTGCTTTTTGTTGTCTCCAACTGGTTGTAGGTCAGATACTCAGAATTATATTCTACAGCATTGCTTTGTCCGTTCAAACGCAATGGACTGACAGACAAGCTGTTCAACACATCATCCGTTACCCTGTATAATGGAAATGCTGCAGGGGCGCCGTCTTTTTGGTAGATCAGGTCACCCGCGATAAAGAAACCCATGATGGGTGTTTTATAACCACGGACCGTATCCTTTTTTGACACCAGCGGACCGGTAAAATTCAATCCCAGCCGGTTATAGCCAAAAGCATCCAGATATTGCGAAGTTTGAAGATCGACTCCTCCGGAAAAATCCTTGGAAGGTCCTTTTGTTGTTACGTTGATAATACCACCGGTTGCATCGCCATAGGCAGCCGGAGTTCCACCCAGGATAACCTCAACCTGTTCAATGGCACTTTGGGGCAGGGTGGCATTGCTGCCGGTTACGCGCATTCCATCGATAAAATAAACAGTTCCGGATGAACGCTGACCACGCATGCTCGTAATATTTCCGTTAGCATCGGTTGACACACCGCCTACAGTTGTAGCAACGGAAGAAGCCGATTTATTGGCCATTTTCGATATTTCTTCAGAGGTAACGGTTCCGCCTGAAGTGGTCTGGTCCTTGGAAATCAGAGGCACCTTGTAATCCACAACTTCAATTTCATTGAGGGTGGTCGTAGAGGCTTCCAACTCAAGATTCTGGAAGGTAATTTTATCGGGTGTAACATAAATACCCCTGTACATAAAGGGCTTATATCCAACAAAACTGGCTTTTAGATCAACTTTCCCGGGAGGTATTGGTTTTATCGTGAAGTTCCCGTCAAAATCAGAGGTACTTCCTCCGATCTGCACACCGCCAACTTCGGCAACCACATTGGCAAAAGAAATCGGTTCTTTGGTAGCCTTGTCAATTATTTTTCCCTTAAGGGTACCAGATCCGGTTTGTGAAAATACCAACACACTTGTTGCCAGTACAAAACCAATAGTAATTAGTAAATTTCTTAACATACCATACAATTTTATGTTAGATTATTTTGCGCTTTTAAGGCGGTAAATGTAATAATTATTTAAAATCAATGAAAAAATATTTATTTCCTTCATCAAATATATAACCATTCTAAATTAGCCTGAAGCCAATTATACGAACTGTTTTAAACTATCGGCGAATGGGAAAAAAGATGCGTCAAACCAAACTCATCAATGTTTCAGGGGAGTTACTTTCTTCGATTGTTTTTGTGTCTTTCTCATGCTTTCTTTGGTCGCTTTTGACTGTCGTTTGTTATGTCGTCTGACCGCCTGATCATATTCCTTCAGAAATTGCTTTTGCTTTTTTATGCGTTCCCTGTCAATTTTTTTCTGGTTCACCCTGGGCTCCTGGGGAGCGGAAAAAATCAGCACCGGCATCATGATAACGAACAATATAGCCATTAAAAATCTGTTCATTATTAAATTTTTTGCGCGTTTTTGATCGGATGCCTTTTACAATTTTGTCTAAACTTCAACGTTAGAATTACGATATTTGTATGATGGTAAACTGGATCACGAAAAAAAATGTAAGGGCAAGCTTGTTTTTAGCTGTCATGATTGCCATTGCTGTCTCATGTAAAAAAGAGGAGCAGGCACCTGAAATTCCCTATGTTTATGTAAATTTCAGCCTGAATCCGAACGGCACACAATATATCAAACTCAATGTGGTGAATGGGTGGGAAACTGTTTATGGAGGATACAATGGCATTCTGATTTTCCGCAGCTCAGTCAACGAATTTGCAGCCTATGAGCGCGCATGCCCATATGACCCCCTGAAATCAGGTGCCCAGATAAGGGTTGACGATTCCGGAATCACCTGCTATTGCCCGGTTTGTGGCTCAAAATTCATTATGACTGATGGTACTCCCTATGAAGGTCCCTCCCACTATCCGCTAAAGCAATACTCGACCGTTTATGACGGCACCATGCTGTTTATCTCAAACTAGAAAAACTACATTTCGCTACTTCGCTTCTTCGCTACTTCGCTATTTTAGTACCTGTAGTGCTCCGGCTTATAGGGTCCATCAATATTAACGCTCAAATAATCAGCCTGTTCCTGGGTTAGTTTTGTCAATTTCACACCGATTTGTTCCAGATGCAGGCGTGCCACTTCTTCGTCAAGCCGCTTCGGCAGGCGGTACACGGCCACTTCATACGTATGCTGCCAAAGATCAAGCTGGGCAAGGGTCTGGTTGGTGAATGAGTTCGACATGACAAACGAAGGGTGTCCGGTTGCACATCCGAGGTTCACGAGGCGGCCTTCAGCCAGCAGGTAGAGACATTTCCCGTCGGGATAAACATACTTATCAACCTGAGGTTTAATGTTGATGATTTTAATGCCAGGCCAGCTGGTGAGCTGCTCAACCTGTATTTCATTGTCAAAATGGCCGATATTGCACACGATGGATTGATCTTTCATGCGTGACAGGTGATTTGCAGTGATCACATCCTTATTCCCGGTAGTGGTAACGTAGATGTTGCCTTCAATCAGCGCATCTTCTATGGTGCTTACTTCAAATCCCTCCATGGCGGCCTGAAGGGCGCAGATGGGGTCGATTTCAGTGACAATCACACGTGCTCCGTAGGAACGCATGGAATGGGCACATCCCTTTCCCACATCGCCATAACCCAGTACCACCACTACTTTGCCGGCAATCATCACGTCGGTGGCGCGCTTGATTCCATCAGCCAGCGACTCCCGGCAACCATACAGATTGTCGAATTTTGATTTGGTTACAGAGTCGTTTACGTTGATTGCGGGAACGAGCAACGCTCCCTTTTCCTTCATCTGGTAGAGACGGTGCACCCCGGTGGTGGTTTCCTCAGAAACTCCTTTCCATTCTGCAACCGTACGGGTCCATCTGGTTTTATCCTCTATATATATTTCCTGAAGTTGTTTCATAAACGCCTTCTCATCCGCATTTTCGGCTGTAAACTTCAGCAATTCAGGTTTCTTTTCAATTTCAAAACCTTTGTGAATCATCATGGTGGCATCACCGCCATCATCAACAATAAGGTTTGGCCCTTTCCCATCAGGGAAACTCAGAGCCATGTGGGTACACCACCAATATTCATCAAGGGTCTCCCCTTTCCAGGCAAAAACGGGTATTCCTTTTGCCGCGATGGCAGCGGCGGCATGATCCTGGGTAGAAAAAATATTGCAACTTGCCCATCGCACATCTGCGCCGAGTTCAATCAAAGTTTCTATCAGGACTGCCGTTTGAATGGTCATGTGCAGTGAACCACTGATACGGGCTCCTTTCAAGGGCTTTTCTACAGCGTACTTTTTGCGTATTGCCATCAAACCCGGCATCTCCTTCTCAGCAATTTCAATCTCTTTTCTGCCCCATTCGGCGAGGGACATATCTGCTACTTTATATTTCATGTTTGCTGACAATGCAATATTTTCCATGTTTTCTTCGGTTAGTTATTGAGCCGGCAAAAGTACATAAAAAACCAATATCAGGTTGGATTATGTCGTATTTTTGCCCCGGATATTATAAATAATCAAACACCCTATATGCCCTTTTTTCGGGAAATCAATCCTGCCGAAGGAATACGCGCAGGCATCTGGCACATTACGGAAACTTCAGCGGAATTACTTGCTCAAACAATGCTGAATAATTCTGAAAATGCCATGTATGAAAGATTCCGTCACGAATTGCGCAAGCGGCAGTGGCTGGCTTGTCGCCTGATGCTTAAACATTTATTAGCCCCACAGGAAACGCAGATCACCTACAATTTACACGGAAAACCATTTCTGGAATCAGGGAGCCATCAGATTTCGATATCCCATGCGGGGGACTTTGCAGCAGTTGCCTTCAGTGAGACCATGGCCGTTGGAATCGACATCGAAAAAATGAAGGAGCGTATTGAGCGTGTGAAAGAACGATTTCTGCAGAAAAACGAGCTGGAATCTCTTTCGACTGATAAACGACTGGAGCAATTATATATTTTATGGGGAGGGAAGGAAGCGCTTTACAAACTACATGGCAAACAAGACATTGATTTCAGAAATGATATCTATATTCATCCATTTGATTACCTTTGCCATACGATTCAATATTGTGATGCTACTTTAACAGTTAACGGAAGCCCGGAAGAGCATATCCTTTACTTTCAGACAATTGAGGACTATATGGTTGTGGTAGCATATTAATGCAGGCAATGAAAGCAATGAAAGCAATGAAGGCAATGAAAGTAATGTCAGCAAAATGAAAGCGCAGAATCCGGTAATACGATGACAACAAATATATATCAGGCGATAAAGTCCCGCATTTTAGTTCTTGACGGCGCCATGGGAACGATGGTTCAGCGGTATAAGCTGGAGGAAGCAGATTTCCGGGGTGAACGGTTCAAAGAGTTTGCATACAACCTGAAGGGGAACAATGACCTGCTGGTACTGACTAAGCCTGGCGTGATCCTTGAAATTCACGAGTCTTATCTTGAAGCGGGGGCCGACATCATTGAAACAGATACATTCAATGCCAACCGGATTTCTCTGTCTGACTATCATCTGGAAGATCTGGCATACGAAATTAATTTAGCAGCTGCAACGCTTGCCCGGGAGGCAACAGCCAGATTCACCAGGCTCAATCCTGACAAGCCGCGTTGGGTCGCCGGATCAATCGGCCCGACCAGCAAAACTGCCTCCATGTCGCCTGATGTGCAAAATCCGGCTTACCGGGCGGTAAGTTTTGACGGGCTCTATGATGCTTATCGTGAACAAGCCCGGGGACTCCTCGATGGCGGAGCAGACATCCTGATGGTTGAAACCATTTTTGATACGCTCAATGCAAAAGCTGCGCTGATCGCTGTTTTCGACGAAATTAACGCCAGAACACCGCATCATGCCAAACCCTCCATTCCGGTAATTGCCAGTGTCACGATATCCGACAACAGTGGCCGAACCCTTTCCGGACAAACGCTTGAAGCATTTCTCTTTTCCATCATTCATTTCGATCTCTTTGCCATCGGGTTAAATTGTTCGCTCGGGGCAGCAGAATTGCGCCCTTATATCGAGGAATTATCCGAAAAAGCTCCGTTTCCAATCATCGCATATCCGAATGCAGGATTGCCAAACCAATTTGGAGAATACGACCAATCCCCTGCTGAAATGGCAGGATATGTCAGAGATTTTCTTGACAACAAGTTTGTAAACATGGTAGGCGGTTGCTGCGGAACCACACCCGAACACATCCGTGAATTTGTTGAACTTGCAAAAAACGCCTCCATCCGGCAAATCCCCGGGAGGACCCATGAACTCAGATTGAGTGGTCTTGAGCCGCTCACCGTATTCAAGGGAAGCAACTTCATCAACATCGGCGAGCGGACCAACGTGAGCGGTTCCCGGAAATTTGCCAGGTTGATCAAAGAGGACAAATACGAAGAAGCACTCTCTGTAGCTCGTCAGCAGGTTGAAAGCGGCGCCCAGGTGATCGATATCAGCATGGATGAAGCCATGCTGGATGCCGAAAAGGCCATGGTGAACTTTCTCAACATGGTAGCCTCCGATCCGGATGTAGCGAGGGTTCCGATCATGATCGATTCCTCTAAATTTTCCGTTATCCATGCCGGGCTAAAATGCATCCAGGGAAAACCGATTGTCAATTCAATCAGCCTGAAAGAAGGTGAAGATGCATTCAGGGAACATGCGACTCTCCTGCGTAAATTCGGCGCAGCCACCGTCATCATGGCCTTCGATGAACAGGGACAGGCAACAACCCTCGACCGACGGATTGCCATCGCCGCCAGAGCCTATAACATCCTGGTTCAGGAACTGAATTTTCCGCCGGAGGATATTATTTTTGATCCCAACATCCTCACGGTAGCAACCGGCATCGAAGAGCATAACAACTATGCAGTTGAATTTCTGAATGCTGTGAGATGGATCAAGGAAAACCTGCCCTATGCAAATGTCAGCGGAGGAATCAGCAATCTTTCGTTTTCGTTCCGGGGCAACGACCTGCTGCGCGAAGCCATGCACTCAGCATTTCTCTACCACGCCATAAAAGCCGGACTCGACATGGGGATTGTCAATGCTGGAGCTTTGCCCGTGTATGACGAAATTCCAAAAATGCTGCTGAAACTGGTCGAGGATGTGATCCTGAACCGGCGCAAGGATGGCACTGAACGACTGCTCGCATATGCCGACCAGGTAACCAATTCAGGGAAAAAGGAGGAAACTGAGGCTGAATGGCGATCACTTCCGGTTGCAGAGCGTCTGAGGTTCTCCCTCATTAAAGGCAATGCTGAATTTATTGATCACGACATCGACGAAGCGATGCCCTTATACGATGTAGCGCTGAAAATTATCGAAGGCCCGCTCATGGATGGAATGAATCAGGTAGGCGACCTTTTTGGAAGCGGGAAGATGTTCCTTCCACAGGTTGTCAAAAGCGCCCGGGTCATGAAAAAAGCAGTAGCAAGACTTACACCGCGGCTGGAGGCGGAAAAAGCCGGTCAGAAAGGCATTCCGAGGAACAATGGAAAAATATTGCTTGCAACGGTGAAAGGGGATGTACACGACATTGGAAAAAATATTGTAGGCGTCGTCCTCGCATGCAACAATTATGAGGTCATCGACCTGGGGGTCATGATCCCTGCCGATAAAATCCTTGCAGCCGCCAGGGAACATAATGTGGATGTGGTAGGGCTAAGCGGCCTGATCACACCTTCGCTTGAAGAAATGGTGCATGTTGCCAAAGAGATGGAAAGGTTGAAGTTTACCATCCCCCTGCTCATCGGCGGAGCAACAACATCCGACATCCACACCGCAGTTAAAATTGAACCTCATTATTCGCAGCCTGTCATTCATGTGAAGGATGCATCCAAGGCTGTGGGTGTTGTTTCAAATCTGCTTTCGACTGATGCAAAGCACGATTTTACCAATATCATCAAAAAGAAATACGAAGGAATTCGCAACACATATGATAAAAAAGCCAGTTATTCCTATGTTTCACTGGCAGAGGCAAGAAATAACAAATTAAAAATCGATTGGGAAACATCTCAGATTTATCGCCCCCACTTGCTGGGGAACAAAGTGTTTTTTGATTATCCACTGGAAGAAATAGCAACACATATTGACTGGACCTTCTTTTTCCATGCCTGGAAAATGAACGGGAAATACCCTGCCATTCTCACTGATCCTGTGAAGGGCGCCGAGGCAACCAAATTGTTTAACGATGCACAGCGGCTTCTCAGGGAGATAACAACCAGGAAAATGCTGATTGCCCGCGGGGTGGTGGGGCTTTATCCCTGCAATTCCGTTGGCGACGATATTGACGTTTCCTTAGAAACCAGCAGCTCAAGGACCCTGGCCAGCCGAATCTTTGTCTGGCTGATTATATTGCACAAAAAGAATCGGGTTTCGTTGATTATATCGGTGGATTTGCCGTAACAGCCGGATTGGGAGTCGAGGAATGGGTATCCATGTATGAACAAGAGCTTGATGATTACCATGCCATCCTGATCAAAATCCTCGCCGACAGGCTTGCAGAAGCCTTTGCTGAACTGATGCACGAGCGTGTCCGCAAGGAATTCTGGGGATATGCCAAAGAAGAGCAACTCGACGTATTCTCCATGATCCGTGAAGAATATCAGGGCATCCGCCCGGCACCTGGCTATCCTGCCTGTCCGGAACATTCTGAAAAAAAGACGCTGTTCGACCTGCTTGATGCCGAAAAAAGCGTGAACATCCAACTCACCGAAAATTATGCCATGTACCCGGGTGCCTCT
The DNA here is from genome assembly GCA_026391845.1 of Bacteroidota bacterium. Taxonomy (GTDB): domain Bacteria; phylum Bacteroidota; class Bacteroidia; order Bacteroidales; family FEN-979; genus CAIVAT01. The sequence continues at coordinate 34,610 of JAPLDG010000290.1, forward strand.
GTGAGTGGCTTCTATTTTTCACACCCGCTTGCCCAATATTTCAACCTTGGAAGGATCAGCAAAGACCAGCTGGCTGACTATGCGAAGCGGAAAAATTTCAGTATCGAAGAGACAGAAAAATTACTGAATACTAATCTGAATTATTAACAATGAAAGTTATAGACCTGATCAATAAATCTGACAAAACTCTCTTTTCCTTTGAATTGCTCCCTCCGCTCAGGGGGCACAACATCAATAGCATCTACCGTACAATCGACCCACTGCTTGAATACAAACCCTCTTTTATCAACGTAACCTATCACCAGGAGGAGGTTGTTTATAAAAAGCATGAAAACGGACTTCTGGAGAAAAAAACTGTACGGAAACGCCCCGGAACTGTTGCCATTTCCGCAGCAATAAAGTATAAATACCCTGATGTCGAAGTTGTTCCGCATATCATCTGTGGTGGTTTTACCAAGGAAGAGACTGAATACGCACTCATTGATTTTCATTACCTGGGTATCGACAACATCCTCGCTTTACGGGGAGATGCACCAAAAAATCAGCGGACTTTTTCTCCGGAAAAGAACGGCCATGCCTATGCCAGCACCCTGGTAGCCCAAATTACCGATATGAACAAGGGTAAATACCTGGATGATGAACTGCAGAACACGTTCAGCACCAATTTCTGTGTCGGTGTCGCCGGTTACCCGGAAAAGCACATAGAATCTCCCAACCTTGCCTACGACATGAAATACCTGAAAGCCAAGGTTGATGCAGGAGCGGAATATATCATCACCCAGATGTTCTACGATAACCGGAAATATTTTGAATTTGTGGAAGCCTGCCGCAGAGAAGGAATTACCGTGCCTGTTATCCCGGGACTTAAACCTATATGCACCATAAAAGAAATCAATGTATTGCCTCAGATCTTCAACATCGACATCCCCGATGAACTCGTTAGAAGAATCATGGCTTGTAAAAACAATGAGGAGGCATTCAAGGTTGGTATTGAATGGGGAATTCAGCAATCGGAAGAGCTGATCCGCTTTGGCGTTCCGGTAGTTCACTATTTTTCAGTCGGGATTTCTGAGAACATCCGTCAGATAGCCAAAGCGGTATTTTAATCCTTGATTATGAACATCTATCCACCGCTGCTAAAAGATACTCTGGCAGGCAAAAAAAAATTTGCCGTACTCATCGATCCTGATAAATATACGATAGAATCTCTATCCAGGGTTGTAAAACTGTCGGTTGAAGCAGGGATTGATTACTTCTTCCTGGGGGGAAGTTTACTGATCCGCGACAACCAATCGCAATTAATCACCTGCATCAGGGAAAATTCCACAATACCCATTTTATTGTTTCCGGGCAACAACATGCAATTGAACAACCAGGCAGACGGCATTCTCCTGTTATCGTTAATTTCAGGCAGAAATCCCGACATGCTCATCGGAAGACATGTGATCTCTGCTCCATATCTGAAAGCAAGTCACCTGGAAGTTCTTTCAACCGGTTATATGCTGATCGAAAGCGGGAGTACAACCACTGTAAACTATATGAGCAACACGACCCCCATCCCATCGCACAAAAACGATATTGCCGTTTGTACTGCCATGGCCGGGGAAATGCTCGGCATGAAACTGATTTACATGGATGCCGGCAGCGGTGCAAAAAATCCGGTGCCAATGGCCATGATCCATGAAGTGAAAGCAGCCATTGCACTGCCGCTGATCATCGGCGGGGGAATTACCAACGCCGAGATGGCAAAAGCTGCTTTTTCTGCCGGCGCCGATGTGGTCGTTGTTGGCAATGCCATTGAAACTAACCCGGATTTGATTACCAGCATCGCAGGTGTCAGATAATTGAATAAGCGTGACACGTGACAAGTGACGCGTGACAAAGCTGTAATTCGTAATTCGTAATTCGTAATTTCTTTTCCATGTCCAGATTATCGAATCTCCTCCTGGTCACCATTCTCCTTCCTTTCACAACATTTGCCCAATCAAGGTTGCTTACCGTGGAGGATGCCAGTTATATGAACCCAAAACTTAATGCGGCAACTCTGAGCCAACTCCGGTGGAGGACCGGAACCAATCAATTTGTATATGTGGCAAAAAACTGCCTCATTATCGGATCCAATGCCAACACCAGCCGGGACACCCTCCTGCGTCTGACTGAAATCAACCTTCATCTGAAGAAAGATAAGCAGGATACCCTGAAACGGTTTCCTGCCATTACCTTTCTTTCACCGGTTCAATATTATTTTACAAACGGAAATAAACTTTTCTCTGGTGACCTGACGAAGAACACGGTTACAGAAGAGAATTCATGGAACGAAAAGGGTGAAAACACGGACATAGAAAAGGCTGGAAAACTTGTTGCCTTCACTGTCAGCAACAACCTGTATATCTCTAAAAACGGGAAAGAGACAGCTATTACCAATGACTCCAACCGCGGCATTGTTTATGGCTCAGCCAGGGTACATCGCAACGAATTCGGCATAGAAAAAGGGACCTTCTGGTCACCGGATGGCCTGAACCTGGCATTCTACCGCATGGACGAAAGCATGGTTGCCGATTATCCCCTGGTCGATATCACTCCACGGATTGCAACAGTCAATCCAACGAAATACCCGATGGCTGGCATGGTCAGCCATCAGGTTACGGTGGGTGTTTATTCGATCAGCAGCGGAAAAATCACTTACCTTCAAACAGAATCACCCGCTGGCACGGATTCAGGATTACGCATAGAATACCTGACCAACATCACCTGGAGCCCTGATGGAAATCACATATACATAGCCACGCTGAACCGCGACCAGAACTTTATGCAGTTGAACAAATACAATGCAATCACCGGCAAGTTCATCAAAACGCTGTTCGAAGAAAAAAATGACACCTATGTTGAGCCCATGCAAGGGCCGGAATTTCTGACAGGTAATCCCGGAAAATTCATCTGGGAAAGTCGTCGCGACGGATATAACCACCTGTATTTATATAATACTGAAGGATTGTTGATCAAACAGTTAACCCAAGGTCCGTGGGAGGTCACTGAGTTTTTGAAAACCGACCAGTCGGGAGCAACCGCGTATTTCAACTGCAATAAAGACAATCCGCTCGATCGTCAATTGTACTCCCTTGATCTGAAAAACGGCGACCTCTCTCCGATCACGAGAATTCCGGGAATGCATACCACACAAATTTCTGTAGATGGAAAGTTCATCCTCGACAGCTATACCAGCGCTTCGGTTGCCCGGCAGGTTGAGCTGCTGGATTCAAAAGGAAACTGGTTGCAGACATTGCTTGCAAACGATAATCCCCTGAAAGATATTCAACTTGGCGAGACTTCCGTTTTCTTACTTAAGAATGAAGACAGCACCGATTTGTACTGCCGTTTGATCAAACCAGCCGGCTTTGACCCGGAAAAAAAATATCCGGTTATCGTTTATGTTTACGGAGGCCCGCACTCCCAGCTGATTTCCAACTCATGGCTTAGCGGTGCCGGGTTGTTTCTCAACTATCTGGCCGACAAGGGCTATATTGTTTTCACCATGGATAATCGGGGAACATCATACCGGGGGCGCAGCTTCGAACAGGCCATTTTCCGCAACCTGGGAATGAAGGAGGTAAGCGACCAGATGATCGGCGTGAATTACCTCAAATCCCTGCCATTTGTCGATTCGGCGCGTATCGGTATCAATGGGTGGAGCTATGGCGGTTTTTTGACGGTTTCAATGTTTCTTAAACACCCCAATACTTTTAAAGTCGCAGTTTGCGGAGGCCCGGTAATTGACTGGAAATATTATGAAGTGATGTATGGTGAACGATACATGGATACCCCTGAAACCAATCCTGAAGGTTATAAAAATGCCTGTTTACTCAATTATGTAAAAGACCTGAAAGGCAAACTGCTGATCATTCACGATGATCAGGATGGCACTGTTGTTCCCCAAAACTCACTAACCTTCCTGAAAAAGTGTGTGGATTCAGGCAAACAGGTTGACTTTTTCTTTTATCCCGGCCATGAACACAATGTTCGCGGGAAAGATCGGGTACATCTGAACCAGAAGATGGTGCAATATTTTGAGGATTACCTGTAGGTTCAATGCAAACAATGCAAGCAATGCAGGCAATGAAGTCCAAAAAGGCATTGTTGATTGGAGAAATTCCGGCTAGCTCACAACGTATCTTATTGTTTTTGAGCACTTAACGTGTTTATCGACAAAATTCCTGTGTTTGTCGGGTTTAAACCGCTGCTTATCGACTTTCCTTTTATTGAATCTAAATAAAATAGTAATTTTGCGACTCAATTTACTAATTATCAACCACTTATTATTCAAATATTACCAAACCAGCTACTTGTAACATTGAAATTGATGCTGCGTCTCATGACCACAAAAACAAACAATTAAAAAATTATTGCAATGAAAAACACTAAATTGACAACAATAAAAACCCTTTATATTCTTACTGCTTTTCTCGGGTTACAATTCAATACAATTTTTGCAGCTGCCAATCATATCGAAACACCGGCAGGATCGAATGAAACTACAATCAACATCAGCTTGATAAGCCCTGTAGCACCGATAGTTGCAGATTTCAGCGATGGAGCTCCGGTGACCGAAATCAGCCTGATCAACCTGGCTCCAGCCACACCGAAAGAAGCCGATTTTGAAGATCAGCCAGTCGTAATCAATGCACCATCAATTTTGGATTTAGCTCCGGTTGCACCGGTAAAAGCCGACTTCGAAGATCAGGTTTAACCCTCCTTGTAAAATTCCCGAAGGGAACCAAAATAGCTGTTGTTCCATCCGTCGGCCATGTCATCATAATCTTCATCGGGAATATTGGTGTGCAATAATTCCACAGAGGTTCCCATACCTTTGGGATGCAGCAGGATCGTGACAATTGAATCCTCGGGCTGATCGCCAAAATACCATTGCTGAACCAATTTCTTTCCGGGTTCAAATTCGATGTTGATCCCGGAGATGCTCCCATCCCATAAGGAAAATTCAGAACCGGGTACGGTTGACATTTCTGCGGGTTCGCCAGTCCAGAGCTGGAGTGTAACCGGGTTTGTGAGGGCGGTATATACATCCTCCGGCGGTGCGGGGATGGTATAGTATTTTCTAAAGTCTTTCATCTTCATGGCAAAGGTACACATGATTTGAAAAAAGCAAGCATGTTTTGCTTTTTTATCTTATTTTTGACAACAGGTTTGAAATACCGGTTACTCAAAAACATGATATCCATGAAAAGAATCCCGATCTTGTTATGTTTGGTCAACTTCTGCATTTTCCATATCTATGCCCAGGAAACAGCGCAGTGGCGTGGACCTGAACGCGATGGCGTATACAACGATACTGGTTTGTTGAAAAAATGGCCCGATGCCGGCCCTCTCCTCCTCTGGCATTTTGATGGTTTGGGTGAAGGACATGCATCAGCCGCTGTGACCGGCAACCGGATCTATACCGCCGGAATTACGGATGGCATAGGCTACCTTTACTGTTTTGATTTTTCCGGAAAAATGCTCTGGAAAGTCCCGTATGGTCAAGAGTGGACTGAAAGCTGGCCCGGCGTAAGAAGCACACCCCTGGTTCACAACGGTAAAATATATCAGCTGAGCGGATTCGGAAAGCTGGTATGCCGCAACGCTGAAAACGGGGACTTCATCTGGAGCGTGGATGTTCTGAAGGAATACCAGGGGCCCAACATCAAATGGGGCGTTACCGAGAACCTCCTTATTGACGGGAATAAACTATTCTGCACAGTTGGAGGCGCCGAAAATAATGTGATCGCCCTGGACCCGGATACCGGAAAACTGATCTGGAAAAGCAGCGGAAAAGGTGAAGCAAGCGCTTACGGTTCACCCGCGCTGATAAAACTCGACAAAAAACATATTCTCGTAACACAAACCGCCAGTTCCATCCTGGGAATCGACACAGAAAACGGCAATCTGCTGTGGAGTCATGATCAGCCCAATAAATATTCTGTTCATGCCAATACTCCGCTGTTTCATGAAGGATTTCTATATTGTGTTTCCGGTTATGGAAAAGGAGGTGTGATGCTCAAGCTATCAGCCGATGGCAGCTCTGTTCAGGAAATGTGGCGAAACACGAACATTGACAACCGGATGGGAGGAGTTGTGCTTGTCAACGGAAAAATTTTCGGATCGGATGATTCCGGCAAAGCCTGGTATTGTCTTGACTGGAAGACAGGAACTCCCATGTACTCTGAAAAGATAACAGGAAGAGGTAATATCATCTACGCAGATGGCTTGCTTTATCTGTATGGTGAAAATGGGGAAATAGTCCTCGCTGAGCCCCTGATCAATTCATTTAAAAAGATCAGTTCATTTCAGGTCCCTTATGGCGCTGATCAGCATTGGGCGCACCTTGTTATCGGGCATGGCTATCTTTTTGTTCGCCACGGGAGCTCCCTGATGGTTTATGATATCCGGAAAAAATAGTTTCAGTTTACACGCAACACCAAAGAACATTTGTATGAGAAAACGCTTGTTTCTGCTTTTCTGCCCCATCATTCTTTCTCTTTCAGGGTATGTTCAAACGACAGCTCAATGGCGCGGTCCTGAACGAAATGGTTTTTACCCCGAAACAAATCTGTTAAAATCCTGGCCAGCCGATGGTCCGACCCTGCTCTGGAAAACTGAACTCATCGGCAATGGCTACGGCTCCCCGACGATTACTGCCGACCGGATCTATATCACCGGAGAGATTGATACTACCGGTTATCTTTTTGCATTTACACATCAGGGGAATTTGATTTGGAAATCAGCATACGGGAAGGAATGGGTAGTCAATTATCAGGGTTCGCGATGCGCCCCGACCGTGGTTGGCGATTTAATCTATGTTTGTTCCGGCCTGGGTGATCTTTCTTGTTTTGACGCTGGCACCGGGGCGAAAAAATGGACCGTTGACATGATCCACGATCTGCACGGACGATTCACTCTTTTCGGACCTGCAGAATCAGCGCTGATTGACGGCGAGATGGTTTTTCTCGTCCCTGGCGGCAAAGATACCAATGTAGTGGCCATGAACAGATTTACCGGTAACATTCTATGGGTATGCAAAGGTCAGGGCGAAATTCCAGGTTATAATGCTCCCTATCTGATAAGACTGGCCGACCGCCATGTGCTGGTAACCTTCACGGCCTATTCCCTTCTGGGTATTGATGCACTTACCGGAGAGTTGCTCTGGGTTCATCCCCAGGATAACATTCCGGTGTCCGAGCGAAAACTTGGCAACGGCGACACACACAGCAACACCATCCTGTATGAAAACGGTTTCATCTATTATTTTGCGGGAGACGGCAATGGCGCTGTGAAACTTTCATTGTCGGCAAACGGCAAGGAAATCCGGCAAGTTTGGCGAAATCAATCCATTGACAACTACATGGGAGGTTTCGTAAAGCTGGGAAACAGTCTTTATTCTTGCGTTTCAGAGAAGAAACAACTGAAATGTATTGACTCCGGAACAGGCCTTGTAACAGATTCACTGAAATGCGGAACAGGTTCAATCATTTTGGCCGACAGCATGCTCTATTACTATAACCAAAAAGGAGAAGTCAAACTGATTCAACCAGGCCCTGGAAAAATGGCACAGAAAGGTTCCTTCAGGATGACCGCCGGAACCAAAGAACATTTTTCACATCCGGTCGTTTACAGGGGCGTATTATATGTGCGCCATGGAATTGCATTGATGGCATACGATATAGGTAAAAAGTGAAAAGATTGCCTCTTCTGATTTTCATCTTTTCAGCCATTGCATTTGTTGTATGGTGGTTTCTTCATGATCCTGTGAAAAACTTTACACTTTCGGTTCCTGGAATGGATAACAGAAAAAAAGGGTCAGCAGTTTCCGGAAAACCGGTTACAATTGGTTCTGAATATAAATTTTTTCAGGCATCTCAAGATTTTCCCGGTACCCGATGGACACGATTCAGAGGGCAGGACTTTGACAACATCAATAAAGAACCGACCCGGCTGATCGAAAAATGGGGTAAAACCGGACCACATATTCTCTGGAAAAAATCGCTGGGCGAGGGGCATGCCGCACCGGCCGTTTATGACGGAAAAATATATTTGCTGGATTACGATGAAACCGGAAAAGCGGATCAACTGTGTTGCTTTTTACTGGCCGACGGGAAAGAACTCTGGCGGCGGGGATACAGGGTACATCTCAAACGCAACCACGGGTTGTCGAGGACCGTTCCTGCCGTAAATGAAAAATTTGTCATCACCATCGGGCCAAAATGTCAGGTAATGTGTGTCAGTCGCCAAAACGGTGATTTTCTCTGGGGTCTTGATCTTGAAAAGGAATACAACACGGAAATTCCGTTCTGGTACACCGGACAATGCCCGCTGCTTGACAACGACACGGCCATCATTGCCACAGGGGGAAAGTCACTTTTGATCGCCGTGGATTGCAACACCGGGAAGAAACTATGGGAAACCCCCAATCCGAAAGGATGGAAAATGTCGCACTCCTCCATCATGCCCATGACGATCCATGGAAAAAAAATGTATGTTTACTTCGCCATTGGAGGGGTTTGTGCCATTGCTGCATCCGGGGCTGACAGGGGCAGGGTTTTGTGGGAAACAACCGGCTTTGCACCATCTGTTGTGGCGCCATCCCCGGTAATACTGACAGATGGCAGGATTTTTCTGACTGCGGGGTATGGTGCAGGATCGGCGCTTCTGCAAATAATACCAGATGCAGAAAAATATCAGGTGAAGATTCTTCAGAAGTATAAACCACAGGAAGGGCTTGCCTCTGAGCAACAAACACCCATCTTTTTTAATGGATACCTGTATGGCATTCTTCCAAAAGATGCGGGAGATTTAAGAAACCAGTTTGTTTGCTACCGTATGGACAATTGTAAAAAAGCGGTCATGAGCAGCGGAAAAACCGTCCGCTTCGGATTGGGCCCTTACATTCTGGCCGACGGAAAATTCTTTATTCTGAACGACGACGGAGAGATGACCATCGCTAAAATGTCACCGGCAGGATTCAACGTTCTCGATAAAGCCAGGATTATTGACGGGCAGGATTCCTGGGGACCCGTGGCCATCACCGGTGGATATCTGTTGATGCGGGATTCAAAACAAATGGTATGCATGGATATAAAAGCGCCATAACATGAAACGTAAAATTGTCCTTCTTGGATCGCTGGCTCTTTTGCTGACCGTGATTTTATTGATGGCCAGGGATCTCTTTTTCACCAACCCCGATCGTACGGCTAATCCTTATAAGTATGATATCACCTCATTCAAGTCGGGCGATACAGCCAGGATCATGTATGCCGAAGTTCAACATTTCAATCCGGAATTATCAGCCATTCACGGAATTGCTGTTGACAAATCCGATCGCATATACATCTGCGGTGAAAATGGTGTCGAAATACTCGATAATAATGGCAACCGGAAATGTAAATTCTCCATCGGGGGAACCGCCAATTGCGTTTATGTGGATGCCACTGGTCAAATTTATTTAGGAATGCAGGATCATCTTGAAATTTACAACACGGCGGGAGGTCTGCTGAAACAATGGAAATCCTGCGGGCGCGATGCAATCATTACTTCTGTTGCGGTAACCGACAAGGCTGTTTTTATTGCCGATGCCGGGAATAAGGTAGTGTATCAATATGATCTGTCGGGGAACTTTGAAAAAAAAATAGGTGAAAAAGATCCGGTAAAGAAAATTCCGGGATTTGTGGTGCCCAGCCCCTATTTTGATCTCGGAATTGGCCATGACGGGGAACTCTGGGTTGTAAATCCCGGCCGGCATCGGTTTGAGCAGTATAATCAGGAGGGAAATCTGACCTCTTCCTGGGGAGAATCAACCATGACCATGGAAGGGTTTTGCGGATGTTGCAACCCATCCAACTTTGCCATGTTGTCGGATGGATCATTTGTTACCAGTGAAAAAGGGATAGAGCGCATCAAGGTTTACGGCCCCGGAGGCATCTTCAGAAATGTGGTGGCCGGACCTGATTCATTTATTGAAGGAACCCGTGGAATTGATCTTGCCGTGGATGCGCAAGACCGGATTCTGGCACTCGATCCGGAGAAAAAACAGATCAGGGTTTTTACATTAAAAACAGTGCAGAAGAACGAATGAGGCGGGATCGCTTATGCAAAACAGAAGGCAATTTTTAAACATGTTGGTCAGGGGTGGCATTTTTGCTTCATTCACCTTGTTGGGCGGGATTTTAATCCGCCGGTGGCGTGAACCGGGTGGCTGTGGCAAAAACGTTGCATGCGACAAATGCAAGGAATCTGATCAATGCCGGTTACCTGATGCCAACAAGCACCGCAGCGAAAAAGCCAGGTCTCCCATCACCATGGTGTGGCAGCTTGATCCTGCAAAATGCATACAATGTGGCCGCTGTGCCACCAATTGTGTATTAACTCCTTCGGCTGTCAAATGTGTTCATGTGTATGCCATGTGCGGTTATTGCGATTTGTGCGGCGGGTATTTCAAGCCTGAAACCAAAACACTGAATACCGCTGCCGAAAACCAGCTATGCCCGACAAATGCCATCAAAAGAAAGTTTGTTGAGGATCCGTTCTTTGAATACACCATCGATGAACCCCTTTGCATTGGATGTGGTAAATGCGTAAAAGGATGTTCCTCTTTTGGCAATGGTTCGCTTCAGTTGCAGGTGAGACATGATATCTGCGAAAATTGCAACCAGTGTGCCATTGCCCGGAACTGTCCTTCAGATGCATTCAGCCGGGTACCGGCAACCGAGCCGTATCTGCTCAGGCAGATTGCCGAAGTGAAACAAACCGTCAACGCGAAACATCTGATATTCATCTTTTTAATGATCGCCTTCTCTTTCCAGTTTCTAGATGTATTTGGTGTACAACGCTTTCCAAGACCGGAGTTTGAAACAGGCTATGTGCAGCCTGAAACGCTGCAACCTTCTGCCCGGGCGGAAATCCTGGCGGTGATGGATGTGGCTATTCTTTTGGTATCCTTGTCTGTGGTAACCTGGCTGGTGTTGAAAAAAAGATCACGCTTCGGAGTTTTCCTTGCATCCCTCTTTTCCCTTGCCTATTTCGGATTCTATCGCCAAGGCTGCATCTGCTCCATCGGTGCCATCCAAAATATCACGCTGGCAATCTTCGACAGTTCTTATATTATACCATTGACAGCCATCGCATTTTTTTTACTCCCGCTGGTTTTTACCCTTTTCTTCGGCCGTACCTTTTGTGCAGCGGTGTGTCCATTCGGTGCGATCCAGGATTTGGTATCTTTCAGGCCTCAGAAACTCGGGACACGCCTGAATGCTGTTTTGGGACTTATCCCTTTTATTTACCTTGGATTGGCGATCCTGTACGCCGCGACAGGAACCGACTTTATCATTTGCCGTTACGATCCGTTTGTCGGCATCTTCAGATTTAACGCATCTTTTGGAATGTTTATTTTCGCAGGTACCCTGCTGATTTCCGGAATTTTTATCGCACGGCCCTATTGCCGGTTTCTTTGTCCGTATGGTGTGCTGCTGAACTGGATCAGCCGGTTTTCGTGGAAACATCTCACCATCACTCCTTCCAGATGTATCCAATGCCGGTTGTGTGAAGATTCCTGTCCCTATGATGCCATAAATATTCCTCTTACCGATAAAAATCCGGAAAAGAGATCGGCAACCATCCGGAAACTGATCCTGATATGTTTTCTGGTCCCGTTTTTCACGGTATTGGGTGGCTGGACAGGATCACAAGTGCATGAAACACTGGCAGGAGTCAATGGAAAAGTCAGGCTTGCCAAAGCGCTGCTTGATCCCGGTAAAATCAGCGACCAGCCTGAAAACATTGAAGTTACTGCTTTCAAATCATCCGGAAAACCAGTTTCGCTCGTATATTCAGAGGCTACGCTGGTACTGAAACAATTTTATGACGGTGGCTGGATTCTTGGTTGTTTCCTCGGACTTGTCTTCGGAATCACGCTTGTTTCCCTGATGATTTCAACATTCAGAACGGATTACACGCCAAATAAGGGCAGTTGCTTCAGCTGCGCCAGGTGCGTAGATTTTTGCCCGGTTCAAAAAAACGATGAATTATTAAAAACATCATGACAGCTCAAAATTCACTGGTCCCGATTCATCTGTTGCGGAAAATTGCCCTTGCCAGTGCAATTTTCGCGATCATCCTCAGTGTCCTGATCGTTGTCAATTACATGCAGTTAAAACGCGCCGATCCGCTGAATACAAAGGTTTTAAAAACCCTGGTAGAACGGATGCATGCCAATCCTGCCGATGAGCAACTCCGCCAGGAAATACGGGAGGTTGATCTCCTTGCCCGCAAAGCATTCTTTACCACTCAATGGCAGGTACGAATGGGTGGTTACCTGCTTTTTTTCAGTATTCTGGTCGTAGTCATTTGTTTAAAAACCATTGAACTCCGGGAGAAATCACTGCCGGTTGTTCCATCTCAGGAAAAAACCGACATCTGGAACATCCGCAAAATCAACAGCATCTGGATTTTATATTCCGGTATTACTGTCGTGTTCATTTCGCTTCTTCTGGCCTTCCTCACCCACCAGGAACTTGGCAACACCCTTGATCTGGCGTCAAAAGCCATCAGCTATAAACACGATCCTTCAGGATCGGGGCCTTCAGGATCGGGGGTTGAAACCGACAAGAACGCAATACCAGAAAAGCTGGGTTCTGATTCTATCGGGAAACATGACACGATGGCAGGAACTGCAGGCCTTAATATGGATGGTTTTCCTTCAGCCCAGGAGATAGCAAAAAACTTCCCCTCCTTCAGGGGTCCCGGAGGGAATGGAATTGCATACCAGAAAAATATTCCGACAGATTGGGACGGTAAAAGTGGTAAGAACATCCAATGGAAAACTGAGATCCCTCTTCCGGGTTACAATTCTCCCATTATCTGGAATGACAGAATATTTCTCACCGGCGCCAATGAGACCAAAAGAGCGGTTTACTGCATCGACCTCGCTTCAGGTAAAATCCTTTGGCGGAAGTCGGTAGAAAAAATCCAGGGGAGTCCGGCACAAGAACCAAAAATCATCCGGGAAACCGGGTTTAGCGCGCCAACCATGACCACAGATGGCCGCCGGGTTTATGCCATTTTTGCCAACGGAGATCTGATTTCGCTCGATTTTGACGGGAACCAGGTCTGGGCAAAAAATCTGGGCTTGCCGCTAAATCATTACGGGCACTCCTCTTCTCTGATCATGTATCACGATCTGTTGATCATCCAGTATGATCAGCGAGGCTCCGGAAGTGTCATGGCGCTTTCGGGGAAAACCGGTGAGAAAGTGTGGCAAACAAGCCGTAGCGTGAAGGTTTCCTGGGCTTCGCCGGTGCTTGTTCAAACCGGAAAAAGAACCGAGTTGATTCTCGCAGCTGAACCCATCATCGCTTCCTACAATCCTGCAGATGGTAAGGAGTTGTGGAGGATGGACTGCATTTCCGGTGAGGTTGGCCCGAGTGTGGCCTATGCTGGCGGTGTGGTTTACGCTGTGAATGATTATTCCAGACTTTCGGCCATTGAGATCGGGGATCAGCCAAAATTGTTGTGGGAGGAGTCAGATTTTCTCTCAGACATTCCCAGTCCCCTGGCCACTGAAAAATATCTGTTCCTGGTAACCAGTTACGGGACCATTGTTTGTTATGATGCAAAAAATGGAACCAGTTATTGGGAGCATGAGTTGGAAACCCCGACTTTTGCCTCGCCAATGCTGGCAGAAGGAAGAATCTACCTGCTTGATAAAAAAGGCATCATGCACATCATTAAACCAGATCAGAATTATCGGGTTATCAACGAATCTCCGCTTGGTGAAGGTTCTTCCTGTACACCAGCTTTTGCCGAGGGGAGGATTATCATCCGCGGGGATAAAAATTTGTTCTGCATCGGGAAATAACGCAGCAACGACGGAGATATTCATTGCAATAATACGGTGGAAGATTAATGGTTCAATGTAAACAAATATGCGAATTTTCGTTTACTTTTACAGAGCAGGAACCTGATAGCAGGACAGATTTGACATAAATACACCATGGTTCTTAGAATATTCAACTTTTTCGGTGTTTTAATCTTGGTTTTATGGGCGAGCAATTCGATTGCCCAGCGGTTTGGTTTACCTGGAATTCATAACTTCAGCCGTTCGGAGTACAAGGGTGGCACCCAGAACTGGGCTGTTGCCCAGGCAAGCAATGGCATGATTTACTTTGGCAATAACAACGGCCTTGTTGAGTATGATGGAGTTCACTGGACTGTTTACAGCGATCTGGAACTGGTGATACGGTCGCTTTGTGTTGACGATAAACGTATTTACGTCGGAGCATTTAACAAATTCGGTTATTACCAGGAGAATGTGAATGGAATGCTCGAATACCATTCTTTGCTCCCTTTACTTAAAAACCGCATCCATGATTTTGACGAAATCTGGCGGATTCATAAAACCAGCTTTGGTATTGTATTCCAGTCTTTCAGAGCCATGTTTATTTACCAGGATGGGAAAATTGAGATCATTTACCCAAAATCGAAGTTTCACTTCTCCTATTACGTAAACGGAATCCTATGGGTATATGACGAAGAGGAAGGATTAATGCAATGCCGGGAAGGCAAGATGCGCAATATTCCGGATGGATCTCTCTTTGCCGGCACTCCTGTCTGGACCATTCTTCCCTTAAATGCCGACCAGGTTGTTATTGGAACTGCAAAAAACGGAATGTTCAGATACGATGGGAATAAATTCACCAGGTGGGACAAACCGATCAATGCACTGCTTAAGAAATATCAGTTGTTTTCCGGTGCTTTAATCGACGGAAAATATTTTGCTTTTGGCACCATTCAACACGGGCTGATCATTTCCGATACTGCCGGGCAAATTGTATTTGAGATTAACAAGGAGCGCGGGCTTTCAAACAATACGGTATTAAGCATCGAAAATGATCAGGAAGGTAACATATGGTTGGGTTTGGATAATGGGATATCGGTGGTAGATTTTTATTCTCCGCTCACTTTTCTTCAGAACTATTTCAATATTGGCTCGGGCTATGCTTCGGCCATTTTCGGAGAGTACCTTTATCTTGGAACCAATCAGGGCCTTTTTTATATCCGATGGGATGATTTCATCAATCCGCTGAAGAAAAAAGATGATTTTCATTTGGTTGAAGGTACTGAGGGGCAGGTCTGGAGCCTTACCATTATTGACCAAACGCTGCTATGTGGTCATAACGCAGGAGTATATCAGGTATTTGATAAAACGGCTGTGAAAATATCTTCCATTCCCGGTGGGTGGAATATAATCAAGGTTGACAGCAAACAATCCCTCCTGCTGGTTGGAACCTATGCCGGGTTGTCTGTTTTGGAGCGCAAAGGCCCCCTGTGGGTTTACAGAAACAGCTTATCAGGGTATGATCAGTCTTCACACTACCTTGAACAGGACCCGAAAGGATTTATTTGGATTAGCCACGGATATAAAGGTCTTTTTCGGATAAAACCCGATGCGGATTTTCGGCATGTGAGCGAGATTCGGTTTTATAACAGCAAAAACGGGTTGCCTTCAGATCAGAGCAATACACTTTTTAAACTGAAATCAGGAATAGCAGTAGGAACCAGAAACGGTATTTTCAGATACAGTGAAACGAATGATAAATTTGAACCTGATTTACAATTGAACGCGCTTTTTCCCGATTCAAAACAAATTGAATATCTGACTCAGGACAGTTCCAACAACATCTGGTATTATAACCATCAACAACCTGGTGTATTGCGTTTTCAGGAAGATGGCACCTATTCAAATATTACTGCACCTTTTGTTGAACTTACAAGGATGGTAATTCCAGCCTTCGGACACATCAATGCACTGAATTCCAGCTCCGTAATTATTGGCATAGAAGGTGGTTTCGCCCATTACATTTCGAAACAGTTTAAGCAGAACAACTTATTACCAGTTGTTTATATCAGCAAATTACAATCCGGGGATACGGCGGAAGGGACTTTTCGCTATAGCAGCAATGAACTCAGACAGGAGGTTGTCCCCACGTTCAGGTATGCCAGCAGCACGATAGCCATCGCGTTTGCAGCCAGCCAGTTTTCGGAACAAGGATTATTATTTCAGTTTAAACTGGATGGTTTTGATGCAGATTGGTCGGCATGGTCTCTGCGAAATAACAAAGAGTACACAAATTTGCCGGCCGGATCTTACACCTTCAGACTTAAAGCCCTCACCATTCAGGGAAAAACAACACCCATCCTCAGTTATAAGTTTATTATTCTGCCACCCTGGTACCAGTCGGTTTATGCCTGGATCGCTTACGCTGTGTCAGCCATTTTCCTTTTGTATCTTGCATATCGCTTCTTCCTGAAAAGCATGGAAAAATCTCGTTTCAGAGAAAAGGAAGCCCAGAAAGAAAAGTACCGGCAACGTGAACAAAAATTACATGAGGAAGCCCTTGTAACAGAAAAGGAAATAATCAGCCTGCGCAATGAGAAGCTTAATCTTGAAATGATCCATAAAGAAAAAGAACTCGCCAACTCTACCATGTTAATTATTCAAAAGAATGAAATCCTGCAGCGATTAAGAAACGAACTCACCAAGATAAAGAATGCGCTTGCTGATGAACATTTGAAAAATAATCTGCATGCTACCATTAAACGGATTGGTAAAGAAATTGACAATGAAAAGCAATGGCAGGTGTTCAATATGCATGTGGAACAGGTACACGAAGAACTGTTGAAAAAACTGAAAACGCATTGTCCCGATCTTACTCCACGGGAACTCAGCCTTTGCGCCTACCTCAGGATGAATATCTCCAGCAAGGAGATCGCAACGCTCATGAATATAAGTGCACGTGGCGTAGAAATCAGCCGCTACCGGATACGAAAAAAACTCAGGTTGAACCGTGAGGCTAACCTGACAGACTTCATGATCAACCTTTAACTAATTTCCCTCTGGTTTCCACTTTTCCCGTGGAACTAAGGATAAAACAGATGCATTGCATGTGGAGCAGTGATTCTCGTTAAAACAATTTTCTATTTGCATATTATTCAACAACATACGATGTTCGTGATGTAATATTGATGTAGCAGTCAGCATGGAGTTGCTGCATATTTGATGCACCTGAATATTTTTATTCGCTTGATTTGTACGTTATGTTTGTGAGGTAAAATCACACTATTAATCCTTAAAACAAAAAATTATGAAAAAACAATTACTGATTGTAACTTTAAGTATGTTATTTTCGGCGTTTTGCTTTGGACAAGCATTGAATTTGCCTGTTGATTTTGAAAACACAACACCAAACTATTACGCCTTGACAGATTTCGGTGGCAATGCTTCTGAAATCATCGTTGATCCAACGAACCCAACCAATCATGTGGTTAAAACCATCAAAACAGCCACTGCAGAACTTTGGGCAGGAACCACCGTTGGTGGAACAGTAGGTTTTGCCACCCCGATTCCATTTGTTCCCGGATCAACCATTATGAGAGTAAGGGTATGGTCACCTACTGCCGGCACTCCGGTACGACTTAAAGTCGAAGCTTCAAACGATCCAACCATTAGCGTTGAAACTGAAACCCTCACTGCTGTAGCGTCAGCATGGGACACCTTGGTTTTCAATTTTAGCAACCAGGCTGCCGGAACGGCTGCGATTAATTTTGCTAATTCCTATAACAAAGCATCCATCTTCTTTAATTTCGGAACCACAGGTGCACTAGCCGGTGAACGTACCTACTATTGGGATGATATGGAATTCTACCAGGGTGCCCCCACCCCGGCCCTTAATCTGCCTGTTACGTTCGAAGATGTGACCCTGAATTACGGCCTGACCGATTTTGGTGTCGCTAAAACCATCAAAACGGCCACTGCTGAACTTTGGGCAGGAACCACCGTTGGCGGAACCGTTGGTTTTTCCAACCCAATTCCATTTGCTGCAGGATCAACTAAAATGAGTGTAAGAGTTTGGTCGCCGACTGCCGGCACTCCAATCCGTCTTAAAGTTGAAGCATCAAACAATCCCACGATCAGTGTTGAAACAGAAGCCAATACCACAGTCGCCTCTGCATGGCAAATATTGGTTTTTGACTTCAGCAATCAAGCCCCTGGAACGGCTGCCATAAACTTTGCCAATTCCTACAATAAAGCATCCATCTTTTTCAATTTCGGAACCACCGGAGCGCAGGCGGGTGAGCAGACTTACTACTGGGACGACATGTATTTTGGCATTTATACCAGTGTAAACAACCTGAATGCATCCGAAAACAATGTGTCTGTATATCCCAACCCTGCCGAAAATGATCTGTACATCAGATCTGATGCGACCATAAGCAAAGTTGCTATTTACAACATCTTGGGCTCCCAGGTAAAAGAATTCGGGAATGTATTACAGAGCATCAATGTAAGCGACCTGAAAACAGGTGTTTATCATATAAAGATAACAGATACAAAAGGCAAAACAGCTACCTCCGTATTTGTTAAGAAGTAAGGATTCGCATAACAGTCAGCAGCAAAAGCATTCATCAACAGATGCTTTTGCTGCTATATCCTCAGGCTCCGCCAGATGGGTTATGTTTTCTGAATTTTTGCCGTAATATTGATACGCTTTCCCCATTCATCTGAATGAGTCTGTTTAATGATGCTCATTACTTCCATGATATTGAATTACCATCAGCCTGATACCCTAATCGTAAATGCATGATATTTATGACATTACTACAGATAATAGCATGAACGAGAAGTCAATTTATTTAGGAGCCACTGAGATTAAGTGCCAAAACGCAAAGGTCAAAGGCCAATTTGTAGAAATTGAAAATGAAAATTTTTACAAAATCAGCAACAGCAACCAGATGCCTGATTTCTTTATGACCATTGTGAGCGATTCCGATCACTGGATGTTTATTTCAAGTAACGGTTCGCTTTCAGCAGGAAGGAAAAACCGCAACAACGCATTGTTCCCCTATTATACTGTTGATAAAATCCATGATAGCAAAGGTATTACCGGAAGTAAAACATACCT
This sequence comes from Bacteroidota bacterium, assembly GCA_026391845.1. Classification (GTDB taxonomy): domain Bacteria; phylum Bacteroidota; class Bacteroidia; order Bacteroidales; family FEN-979; genus CAIVAT01. The sequence continues at coordinate 53,611 of JAPLDG010000290.1, forward strand.
GCTTGTAAGCAGGGAGGAGAAAACATATTTATGGGAACCTTTTTCAAGTGAGTCGGAGAAGATATACCAAATTGAAAGAAACCTCTACAAAAGCATTTACGGTAATAAAATCATTTTCGAAGAGATAAATACCGACCTGGGAGTGGGATTTCGTTACGGTTGGTGCAGCAGCGAAAAATACGGATTTGTTAAGAAATCTGTCATCAGCAATCACCATACCGGATCAGTTAAGATTGATGTTCTCGACGGGATCATGAATATCTTGCCCAATGGTGTGGATTACGATTTTCAGAATGGATACAGTAATTTACTTGATGCCTATAAAAAGTGTGAATTGCTTCAAGAAACCAAACTGGGCTTATATATGCTGAGCTCGATTCCGGTTGATCGTGCCGAACCGAGCGAATCGCTTAAAGCAACAACCGTGTGGTCAACAGGACTAAACAGCGATGCGAAGATTCTGATATCGAACCACCAGGTTGAGAACTTCAGGCATGGACAAGCCGTTGAAACAGAAACAGATATCAGGGCAGCCCGCGGATCATACTATGTGAATACAAGCCTTGAACTTGTTCAGGATGCCAGCAGGGAGTGGATCATTGTTGCCGAAATTAACCAGGAAAGCGGTGATGTTGCCAACCTGAATAATGCCTTAATAACCAGGAATAATATAAAACAGCTGGTTGATGCTGATATTGAAAAAGGAAAATCGAACCTGAAGAAAATTGTTTCGAGCGCTGATGGTTTGCAAATGACCCATGATGCGTTAAGCTGTGCCCGGCATTTTTCCAACACCTTGTTCAATGTCATGAGGGGTGGAATTTTCCCTGACAACTACACACTTGATAAAACGGACTTTTCCTTATTCGTATGGCAAATAAACAAGGATTTATCGGCAAAATATAAAGAATGGCTCAAACAACTTCCGGAAAGAATCAGCTATATTGAATTGAACAGACTCGCAGAAAGCATGTCGGATTTTAACCTGATCCGGATTTGCCGTGAATATCTGCCGCTCACTTTCAGCCGCAGACATGGCGATCCGAGCCGCCCATGGAACCAGTTTTCGATTGAAACAAAAAATCCGGATGGCTCCGTGAAATTAAATTATCAGGGAAACTGGCGAGACATTTTTCAGAACTGGGAAGCGTTAAGCCTCTCGTATCCCGAGTTTTTAGAAGGGATGATCAGCAAGTTTTTAAATGCCACAACAGCCGACGGCTACAACCCATACCGGATTACCCGGGAAGGTATCGATTGGGAAAGCCCTGATCCGCACGACCCATGGGCCTATATTGGCTACTGGGGCGACCACCAGATTATTTACCTCCAGAAATTCCTCGAATTATCCGACGAATTTCATCCGGGGATCCTGAATGACTTGCTGAAGAAGGAAATGTTTGTTTATGCAGATATTCCTTACCGTATCAAACCATACAACGAAATTGTAAAAAATCCGAAAGATACCATTGTCTTTGATTTTGATTTAAATGACAAAATTAAGATACTGACCCAAAAAACCGGCGCCGACGGAGTTTTACTGAGAGGCAGGGACCATGAGATATACAGGGTTAATCTAACCGAAAAAATCCTGGTTACCCTGCTTGCCAAGCTTAGCAACTTTATACCTGAAGCGGGCATCTGGCTCAATACGCAGCGACCTGAATGGAACGATGCCAACAACGCACTGGTGGGTAACGGTGCTTCAATGGTAACCCTCTGCTATTTGAGGCGTTTTCTGAAATTATGGTCCAAACAGTTCAGCGGATCAGCTACACCGGAAATCAGGATTTCAGAAGAGGTAAAAACCCTGTTCGATAGAATATTCGCCCTTTTTGCTGAAAATACCGCCCTGATTGAAACCGGATTTTCAAATGCCGACCGGCGCCGTTTTGCAGATTGTCTTGGGAATGCCGGAAGTGATTACAGAAATAGTGTTTACGAAAAATCCTTCTCAGGCCGGAAACCAGCCGTTCAGGTAAAAGTTTTGTCGAAATTCACTCAACTCGCATTGGCATATATGGATCAGTCCATTCGCATCAATAAACGCGAGGATGGACTCTACCATGCCTATAACCTGATCTCATTCTCTGATCAAAGTGTTTCCATCCGTCATTTGTACGAGATGCTCGAAGGGCAGGTAGCTGTTTTAAGTTCCGGATTTTTGTCGGCCAGGGAGAGCCTGGATGTGCTTAACTCATTAAAATGCAGTAATTTATTTCGTCAGGATCAGTATAGCTACTTGCTTTATCCCGACAGGCAATTGCCTCTTTTCAGCCAGAAAAATAATATTCCCGGCAGTAAGGTTAAGGAATCAAAACTTCTGAGCAAATTAATTGCCGGTTCCGACTCGTCTATCTTAAGCAGGGATGATCTGGGTAATTTCCATTTTAACGGGGCATTTCGCAATGCAGACGTTTTGAGAAAAGCGCTAAACCATCTTGATCCTGCCTTATATGCCCAACTTGTTGAAGAAGAACAGGACAATATTTTAGCGCTTTATGAAGAGCTTTTCGATCACCACTCGTTTACAGGCCGCTCAGGTACATTTTACGGATATGAGGGATTGGGAAGCATATACTGGCACATGGTTTCCAAATTATTGCTTGCAGTCCAGGAATGTTATTTTAAAGGCGTTTACGATGGAGCTGATTCAATTGTGGTTGGTAAAATTAAAGATCACTATTATGAAATTAAGGCTGGAATAGGGTTGAATAAATCGCCTGACTTATATGGCGCTTTTCCAACGGATGCCTATTCGCACACACCCGGAAATGCAGGTGCACAGCAACCTGGCATGACCGGACAGGTGAAAGAAGACTACCTTTCACGGATGAGAGAACTGGGAATTCATATACAGAATGGGCAAATTGTATTTCAATTCTCCTTGTTTAATCCCGATGAGTTATTGAATCGGGAAAGTATTT
>JAPLDG010000050.1:0-1965 GCA_026391845.1 Bacteroidota bacterium
AAAGAAATTAACTAGGTTAATTATATTATCTGGGATATTTGCTACTACATTTACTTCAGTCTTTCAAAGAACATTTCTTCATTTCCCCATCCGGGTACTTTGTTTTAAATCGGACTGCAAAATTACAACCTTTTTTCATTCTACCAAACTTTTTTAAAAATATTTATAAAAAAGTTTTTCCCACTGCCAACACCACTTCATTTCTCGCACCACTATTGGTTTTATTCTGCAATCACAACTTCAAAGAACATCGAAACGGGAGTGCAAAAGTACAGATTAAATTTGAACAAACAAGAGATATTTCATTTATTTTTAATATTTCTTGATTTATTTTTGAAACATTCCTGTAATGCAATAGGATGCAGTTGTTTACGTATATCATTTTTTTTGATTATTTTTGTTGCTCAAATGAAATTTAGTGCTGATATCCTGAAACCATGAAAAAAATGGCAATAAAACTGAGTCTGATCCTGCTGTGTTCATTATTATATATAAATGGTTCATTGGCACAGGATACTATTCCCTCCCTATCCTCAAAACCTAAAAGACCCGATTCATTCTGGCGCAGGGTAAATGTAGGCGGAAACCTTGGATTTCAGGCTGGTAGCGTTACAGGCATCACCATATCACCTGAGGTGAGCATCCGGACAGTGGATCAACTTTATGCTGGCTTCCGGTTTATATACCAGTACTATTATAATAAGAACTATTTCTATGACAGGGTCGAACAGAAGTATTTACCCTACAAGTCCAATGTTTACGGAGGAGGAGTCTATCTGAGATATTACCTCTCAAGTCTCTTTGACAGCTTTCTGGGGAATATCTTCGCCCATGTTGAATATGAGTACCTCTCCTATATTCAACCCTATGTCATGCATCCGGGCGGACCAATTGAGGATCCTTTTGGAAATCAATATGTTCAGGGCAATACAATTGTTGAAGTCAACAGCTTCTTTGTGGGCGGAGGTTACCGTCAGCCTATCGGGAGCAGGGTTTCTATGGACTTGCTCATTTTATTCAACCTGAACGATACCTATAACTCTCCCTATTCCAATCCGATCTTCCGGCTTGGTGTAGGAGTAGGACTATAGTTGGCGTAAAATGCTGGTACTCTGTTTATTCATCTGCACCAACATTTAACAGGTGATCGATCCCTGCAGTTGCAATTTTAAAGTTTGCACTGAAATCATACCATCCCGGTACTTTTTTAAATCCAACACTGCCTTTCGGGGAGGCATAACTCAGTAGTCCCTGAAGATACTTCACAATATCAACCATTCCGGTATAATTGAGTGTGCAGGCATCATCGCGGGTGGTATGGTAATCGTAATGTAACCCCGTGGTAAGTGAGATTATCGGAATCCCGTTTTTATAAAAGCCCAGGTGATCGGAAAAAGAATGGACACCATGAAATCGGGATATGCGAAATTCCGGATGGGGGGTTTCCTTATACATTGTGTGCCATAAAGGAGAAGTCCCGGTCCCGAAAATCATGACCTGGTTACCTTCACAGCCCAATCTCCCAACCATATCCAGGTTAACCATGAAGTTGAGCGAATGTAAACCAACTGAAGGATTTTTTAAGAAATACCCTGAACCGATCAGCCCTTCCTCCTCACCTGAGAAAGCGATGCATAAAAAGTTGTTTGTGCGAACGCCATGCTGCTTTAAAACCCTCGCCAGTTCCATCATCAATGCGGTTCCACTGGCATTGTCGTCGGCCCCGTTGAAGGGGAGGCCTTTTTTGTTGAGCCCTAAATGATCATAGTGTGCTCCTATGATAATGGTATATGGTGCACCGTTGTCGATATATCCGATAACATTGTGGCAGGTGATGCTGGTCCGTTCAACATCGACCCTGATTGAAATATTCGTACCCGGATGTTTGAGCAGGAAAGCAGCTATATCAGGATTAACCGAGATAACCACTCCTTGTTCGGGTTTTAAATGCATCCTGTTATACAA
>JAPLDG010000050.1:2033-3412 GCA_026391845.1 Bacteroidota bacterium
TGACCGCTGAATTGCCTTCCTGGAACGCTTGTCGTATCAATTGCCTTAAGGATGTTCCTGCTTCGCCCTGCTTCATTTGCATAGGTTTGCTGAAACGGGCCAGGTCAATCAGAATGTATTTGTTTCCAGCTACCTGGCCATTTGAAGAATAGGCGGAGGGGCTAAAATCGTACTGAGCAAGGAGCGGAGTTTCCCATCCCTCCATAACCATCGTGTTGGAATTGCGCGGAATCCTGATGGTCACCAGAGGAAATGGCTGAAGGAAGGAGGTGTCATTGCTGCCATGCGGTGTTAACCCTGCTTCCCGAAAGGATCTGGAAATATAATCATATGCTTTGTGTTCCCCTTCGAACCCCGATTCTCTCCCTGCGAATGAGTCTGAAGCGAGGATGTGAACGTCACGTGAAAGTCTTGCCAGGACCGCACTTTCAGAAAAATCGAAAGGCGTTTGCGGAATGCATTTTAGGCCTGAACAAAGCAGAATAACCATGAGTACTCTTATCATACATTCAAAGAGTCTTAACTATTGTTGGTAGTGTGATCCGCAATTCAATGCAGGCTCAGAGCCGGTCATTGGCCAATGAGACCCTTTACGGAATATTCTTCAGGACTTCAAGTGTCAGATCCCAGAATTTAACCGTAGAGGGGATATCCAGCCGTTCATCAGGCGAATGAGCTCCTTTAATTGTTGGTCCAAGTGAAACCATATCCATTCCGGATTTCTGACTCGGGGTTGGGCTTCCACCCCGGATAGCCTGCAGAATGCACGACATCGGCCTGCATGAGGTAAAACACACTGGCAACCATATCTGCAATGTCCTTTTTGGAGGATTCAACCGAACTTCTCTGGCTCGTGGTAATCACGATTTTTTTATCGATGAACTTTACAGAGGCAAGGTTTGTGGAGGTTTCAACGAAATCAGGGATCTCACGCGACATGGCAATCACGCCATGCGGGCAGGCATAGAGCGCATCAAGAAGATCGGCCTGAAGTGTGCTGGTGAGAACGAGTTCAGGCATTTCGGTTGGTTCAATGATAAACGAAATCTGAGGTTCTGTAGCATGAAGTTCCGCTTTTATATCCTGATAAAAAGCACTGACAAAATCAATCAATGCTTTTTCATTCTCCTTTGGAACCGTTATAACAGCAAAGGCCTCACGGGCAATTGCATTGCGCAGATTGCCCGCATTGAAATCAGACAGGGCGATTTCGAAAGATTCCCGGGCATTCCAAAGAAAGCGGTTCATCAGTTTTACTGCATTTCCAAGCCCCTTATTGATGTCATCGCCGGAATGACCGCCTTTTAGTCCGGTCAGGCTGACCTTATAGGCAACATGACCGGCCGGAACATCATCGGTTTCCAATGACATGGTTGCAA
>JAPLDG010000050.1:3422-5860 GCA_026391845.1 Bacteroidota bacterium
ATAAACAGCTGACCTTCATCCTCCCTGTCAAGGTTGATCAGAATCCGGCCCTCCAGTTGTCCGGGTTTCAAGGCAAACGCACCTGTAAGCCCGGTTTCTTCATCCATGGTAAAGAGTGCCTCAAGGGGGCCGTGCGGGATATCTTTTGCCTCCAGAACAGCCAGGGCAGCAGCGATCCCGATGCCGTCGTCGGCACCGAGCGTTGTGCCTTTTGCCTTCACCCAGGTTCCTTCTATGTACGGTAGAATGGGGTCATGGTCGAAATCGTGTATGGTGTCAGAGTTTTTCTCACATACCATATCCATGTGGCATTGCAGTATCACCCCTTTCCGACGCTCCATCCCGGGGGTGGCAGGTTTTTTGATCAGTACGTTCCCTGCCTCGTCAATGTTGCACTGAAGCTTGTGCGTTGCAGCGAAGTCATGGATATAGGCCGCAATTTTATCCTCTCTCTTCGATGGGCGTGGAACTTTACAGATTTCCAGAAAAAAGTGCCATAGCCTTTCGGGTTGTAACTGCTCAATCTCTTTATTCATATGTGTTTCTTAACTGGTTAGCATTCCAAACGTCAAAAATATCAATTTTCGGAATACTCAAAAGATATTTTTTTACCTTTACCGGGAAAAAATAATCCAACGATCGTTTTGCGTTTCCGCATATCAATACCGAGATTCTTTCGCGGGCTGGCATTCAGGTACAGCCTCTTTTTTCTGATTGCAATCCTGATGATCCTTTTCTTTCCGCTGGTTATCGGTTATGGGACCTCCGGTGCCTTGTTGTACCTCAACGCCCAGTGGAGGGCAACAATTCTGACCGAGCAGACAATAACCAAATTTGAAAATGAGCTGTTACCAACCGAACTTGTTCCGCAAACCCTGGTACAGGCGATGGAAAATCCCAATATCAGTTACGCTGAAGTCCTGAGAATTGCGCGGGATTTCGTGCGCCATGATCCTGTCGTATTTGGGACCTGCCTTGCCTTCGAACCCTACCTTTTCCAAACGGACTGTTATTGGTACGCTTCCTCTTCCTGTGAAAAAAACGGGAAATTAAACACCCGTATTCTTGGCAGCGCCAGCTATGATTACTACAAAATGGATTGGTACCGCCTTCCCAAACTTCTCAACAGGCCGGTTTGGACTGAACCTTATTATGATGAAGGGGGTGGCGACACACTGATGTGTACCTACTCCACCCCGATATACAGGAGTATAAATGGTCGCCGAATTTTCACCGGTGTGCTTACCATGGATGTTTCACTGTCAAGTTTTGCACGCATTGTAAAGGAGATTAATATTTTTAAAACCGGCTATGGCCTATTGGTTTCAAGGCAAGGAAAAATTATAGCTTCGCCAAAGTCAGCCATGAATAACCAGAACATTGTCGATATCGCTATGAGAGGCAAGGGGAAGGAAGCTCAGGAGGCCATCAGGGAGATGCTGGCAGGAAAATCCGGTTTTAAAGCCATGGATGGCCTGGAGATGAAAAAATTTCCCAGCTACCTCAGTTATGCCCCTGTCACAAAAACAGGATGGTCTTTCGGCATCATTTTTCCTGAAGCAGAACTCTTTGACACCATGTACAAATATTTAAAAGTCATGGCGTGGATGTTTGGAATCAGTATCGTTATTTTACTTTTAACCACGATTTTCATTACCAGGAGAATGACCCGCCCCATCGTTCGGCTGGTGGAAGCGACCCGAAAGATAGGACAGGGGGAGTTCAATACCCTGTTGCCAGTCAGGAAATCGAAAGATGAGATTGCGCAACTTACCGGCGCTTTCTCACAAATGCAGGAACAGTTGCGAAGTTATGTTCTGAATCTGCAGGCTACCACGATGGCCAAGGAGAAGATCGAAAGTGAACTGAATGTGGCGCACAACATCCAGATGGGCATGCTGCCACGAGGTTTCTCGACACCTGAGAACTGGGACCTTTTCGCCACGCTCGACCCGGCCAAGGCGGTTGGCGGCGACCTGTACGATTTCTTTTATCTCGATGCGGATCATTTGTGCATTGCCATCGGTGATGTGGCCGGAAAGGGTGTTCCTGCTTCTCTTTTCATGATGGTTACACGTACGCTACTGAGGGCAAAGGCAGTGGCAGGCACGCCTGTTAATGTTGTTATGCAAAGTCTAAACCATGAGCTCTGCCAGGATAACCCCAGCGAGATGTTTGTTACTTTTTTTGCAGGAATTGTTGATTTAAGGACCGGTGTGATGGAGTTCTGCAATGCCGGACATAATTATCCCTATATTCTTGGTTCGGGAGGAAATATCCGTCAGTTGAAAGTACGGAACGGACTTCCGCTTGGAATTTTTGAAACAGCCGATTATTCCCTGGGGAGGTTTAGCTTTGAACCGAGCGAAATCCTGGTCCTCACCACAGATGGAATCACCGATGCTCTCAATGTTGCGAATGACTTTTTTGGCGAGGCA
>JAPLDG010000042.1 GCA_026391845.1 Bacteroidota bacterium
TCACAGCGATTTCAGTTACCGGGATCCGTTTCAATCCTTCATACTCAACCAGCGGAAATAAAATCTCCGTGGATGTTCAGGAATTTTCAAAGGGTGTGTATTTTCTCATGCTGACCGGTGAGAATTCGGTTTACAGGGCAAAACTGGTAAAGGAGTAAATCAGTACGCCCACTTCACCCAGATACTTCCCCAGGTGAATCCGCCTCCGAAGGCTGCAAGAATAATGTTATCGCCTTTCTTCAGTTTATCTTCCCATTCCCAAAGACATAAGGGGATGGTGGCGTCGGTGGTGTTGCCGTACCGATCGATGTTGATCATCACTTTTTCCTTGCCTACGCCCATGCGGCGGGCTGTTGCATCAATGATCCGCAGATTGGCCTGGTGGGGTACCAGGTATGAAATATCATCAGCGGTCAGGTTATTCCGTTCCATAATCTCTGCAGAAACATCTGCCATCCGGGTCACGGCAAATTTAAAAACCGGCTGTCCCTCCTGATAAATATAATGCTCTTTGGCATCAACCGTTTCATGGGTAGGCGGTTTTAAGGAACCGCCAGCCTTCATATGCAGATAGTTCCGGCCCGATCCATCGGTTCCTGCGATTGAATCCATGATTCCGACCTCCTCGGTGGTTGGCTCAAGCAGCAGGGCGCCGGCAGCATCGCCGAACAGCACACAGGTTTCGCGGGCGGTATAATCGGTAATCCCCGACATTTTATCGGCTCCCACCACAATCACTTTCTTGAACATCCCTGTTTCAACGTATTTTGAAGCAGTTATCAGGGTGAAGAGCAAACCTGAGCAGGCAGCATTGATGTCGAAACTGAAAGCATTCTTCAAACCGGCTTTATCGCTGATAATATTTGCAGTAGCCGGGAAAGTCATATCGGGTGTAACGGTGGCGCAAATCAACAGGTCAATCTCTTCCGGCCTGGTACCGGTCTTCTCGAGTAAACCTTTTACGGCTTCAGCTCCCATGTCGGAAGTTCCCAAACCTTCACCTTTAAGAATATGACGTTCCCGGATTCCGGTGCGTGTCATGATCCATTCATCGGTGGTTTCAACCATCGTCTCAAGCTCCTTGTTGGTCAAAATATAAGGAGGAACCCAACCATGGACTCCGGAAATCTTCGCTCTGAGTTTTGACATGATTTACTAAATGTTGTTAAGAGAAAATTGTTCGAGCGCGTGCTTTATCTTTTGAGCAAGTTTGGCATCGTGCACCTCTTTGGCCATTAAAATCATCTTTCGGATGGCATTGGAATTGGAAATGCCATGGCCTACAATCACCGTAGAGTTAACCCCGAGGATCGGGGTTCCGCCATAGGTTTCATAGTTGAACCGGTCGAGATAAGCATCATTGATCCCTCTTTTCACCAGTACACGGTACATTGCCTCCACCTGTTTGAGAACAATGTTCCCCACAAAACCGTCACAAACGATCACATCTACGTTATCGCGAAACAGTTCACGCCCCTCCACATTGCCGACGAAATGAAAGTCTTTTGAATCTTTCATCAACTGGAAGGCAGACTGGGTGGTCAGGCTTCCTTTCTTTTCCTCAACCCCAATGTTCAGAAGGCCAACCCGGGGTTTTTTCACATGAAACACATGTTCGGCAAAAAGAGATCCGAGGATCCCAAACTGGTACATCACATCGGGCTTGGCATCGGGGTTGGTTCCAACATCAATGAGCACGGACGAACCTCCATTCTCCTTCGGGATGTAAGCGGTGGTACTTGGTCTGATAATTCCCTGGATGGTATTGACACTGTATATGGCGCCAACCATCATGGCGCCGCTGCTGCCAGCGCTGGCAAATGCATGAATCTCCTTGTGCTTCAACAATCTGAAACCAACCGAAATGCTTGAGTTGGGTTTATTCACCAGGGCTTTCGTGGGATGTTCGTCCATCTCGATCAGGTCAGGAGCATCCACGATCTCAAACTGATCGGGGCTCACACTTTCTGATTTCAGAAAAGCTAAAATGGCTTTCTCATCACCAATCAAAACAATTTGATCAGTACGAGGGAGTTCCTTTTGAGCCAGGATAGCACCATGTATCGTAGCTTTCGGAGCAAAATCACCTCCTAAAACATCCAGACCGATTTTCATTGGCAGCGATTTAGGTAAAAAACTATTCCGCAGAGGCCTTCACAACGGCTTGTTTGCCGCGGTAATAACCGCATTCAGGACAAACCCGGTGATACAAAACCGGTGCGCCGCAATTTGAGCAGACAATGGTTGTACGGGCAACTGCTTTGTCGTGCGTTCTTCTTTTATCCCTGCGGGTGGTCGAAATTTTATGTTTTGGATGTGGCATAATAAAATAATTATAAATTAAAAATTACGATTAGTCTTTCAATTTCCGGAGAGCATCCCATCGTGGATCCTGTATATGGTGCTCACTCAGTTCCTTCAGCTTCTTCATGACCTGCGGGTCGCATTGACTGTTTCCATCCTTATCCTCCGGGTGAACCCTGCGTATCGGAAGCAGCAAGTGGATGTATTCGTAGAGAAACGGGCTCAGGTCGAATTGGAACGCCGTGTCAGGAATAACTTGTACATCTTCACTCTCCTCATAATAATGGTCACCCAACTTCACAATCAGCCGTTCATTTCCGCTCACCTCAATATCGATCAGTTCATTGCAGCGATCGCAAGGCACTGTGACCTTGCCGCTGATCGCCAGATGAAGATCCATCATGCGCTCTTCCTTAGCCATGGTTACAATAACCGACACCGCTCCGCCTGTGATCTCAGCATCTTCAACCTGTTCAAAGAACCTATCGCCGATCTGAAAATCGAATATATGCGTTCCTGAATTCAATCCACTGAACGCAATCTGATATTGATCCGGGTGATTCACGTTTCCCCTAAAAAAGTCTGCAAAATTAAAAATTAATTTGATGAATACCAAATACCTATTTACTTCTATCTTTGTGCTAATCCTTGAACACTTTAACATGATGTGCTTATGATCAATCAATTGATAACAAAAATGCTCCCATTGATGCCCAAAAAGCTGGTACGGATATTTTCAAGTAAATACATTGCCGTGGAGACCATCGATGATGCAATCCGCGTTTGCCGGACTTTAAACGCTCAAAAAGTAAAAATCACCATCGACCTGCTCGGTGAGTTCATCACGCGGCTCGAAGAGGCTACGGAAAATAAAAATGCCTACCTTGAGATCATTGAACGGGTCGAAAAAGAAAAAATTGACGGTAATTATTCGCTCAAACCCACCAGCTTTGGCTTGCTCATCGACCCGGAGGCCTGCTACCGGAATATCCGTGAAATTGTAGCCAAATCAGCCTCTTATGGAAATTTTGTACGGGTTGACATGGAAGACTCCCAATGTACCGATCTGGAAATTGAACTGTTCAGAAAGCTGCATCGTGAATTTCCCAAAAACACAGGCCTGGTTTTGCAGGCGTACATGAAGCGTACATTGCAGGATATCAAGAAGATGAATGATCTTCACCGGACTGAAATTCCGCTGAATTTCAGATTGTGCAAAGGCATTTATGTGGAGCCTGCTGATATTGCATATAAAAAATATCAGGAAATCAATGATCATTACCTTGCCGACCTTGAATACATGTTTCAGCAGGGCATGTACCCCGGCATTGCCACGCATGATAAACCGCTGGTGGAAGGGGCCTATCGGCTGATCGACAAGTACAAGGTTTCCAAAGACATGTATGAATTTCAAATGCTGTATGGCGTTACCCCCGACCTGCGGAAATCGATCGTTGACAAGGGACACACCATGCGGGTTTATGTCCCTTTCGGAAAAGAATGGTTTGGCTATTCAACCCGCCGGCTGAAGGAGAATCCAAAAATGGCGACTCACATAATAAAAGCGCTGTTTTTCAGAGGGTAATGTGCTGATGAGTTGATGTGCTGATGTGCTGATGAGTTGATGTGCCGATGAGTTGATGTGCTGATGAGTTGATGTGCTGATGAGTTGATGTGCTGATGAGTTGATGTGCTGATGTGCTGATGTGCTGATGTGCTGATGAGTTGATGTGCTGATGAGTTGATGTGCTGATGTGATAATTTGATAATTTGCTGATGACACTATTGGATGGATTTTTTTGATGTGGAGATGATTTTTGACAATAATTTTTTCAGCGAAATGATTTTTTCAATGAGTTGTTCTGGTGAGGGATAGGATTGGGAATGTTTACAAAGCAGAAGCCAGTATTCTGTTTCATCTGCCTCTTTTGCTGCTATCTTCAGTTTATGGATAAAATCCGGTTTACTTTCAGCGTTTTGAGCCTCCCGGATATTTGCTCCGA
>JAPLDG010000070.1 GCA_026391845.1 Bacteroidota bacterium
AGCCTATCTCATCGGCTTTGGTTTCCTGGGATACCTACTTGGTAACATACAGATCTTCGGTGTGAGGTATGGCACCTATCTTTGGTTTGGCGAATATTTCGTCCTGTTTGCGATCATGGTGATTTTACTGAGAATTTCATGTCAGAAAAAGTCCTGATCAAGAGACCTTAATATTGCTTAACTTCGCCATCTAAAAGTACGAAATTATGCCATTAAAATGTGGAATTATCGGACTTTCCGGTTCAGGAAAGACCACTTTATTTAATTGTATCTCAAATAACCGTGCCGAGACACATGCGGCTGCGTTTTCTGGAACCAAATCGAATCTCGGTGTTATGAATGTGCCGGATTCCCGCCTTCAGGCCATTGATAAAATCATCAAATCGGTTAAAGTTGTGCAGACAACCATCGAAATGGTCGATATCCCCGGGCTCTCAAAAGGCGGGAGCCAGACGGAAGGCAATAAATTCCTTTCCGACATCCGGAATGTAGATGCTCTGATCCACGTGATCCGATGTTTCGACGACCCGCAGCTACCTCATCTTGAGGGTTCTATCAATGCAGTCCGTGACCGTGAGATCGTAGATCTTGAATTGCAGATCAAGGACCTTGAATCTGTTGAAAAAAAGATCGGCCGGATGGAAAAGATGCTGAAAGCCGGTGACAAAGAGGCAAAACATGGTCTTGAGGTTCTCCATGTGCTGAAATCCCACCTCGAGTCGTTCGAGTCGGCACGCACTGCCCCAATTTCGCAGGATGAGCGGCGTTTTATGGAGGATATGTTTCTGCTGAGCGACAAACCTGTGATGTACGTCTGCAATGTGGACGATTTATCGGCTACAACCGGAAATGATTATTCCACAAAGTTCATCGAATCCATCAAAGGTCAGGATGCTGAAGTACTTGTGATTGCAGCAAGAATGGAGTCGGAAATTGCTGAGCTGGAGAGTGAGGAAGACAGGCTGGCATTCCTCGCCGATGCAGGTTTAACCGAACCGGGAGTGAACAGGCTGGTGCGTGCGGCATTTCACCTCATCGACCTCCAGTGTTTTTTCACTGCCGGGCCAAAAGAAGTGCGGGCATGGACCATCAAAAAGGGGATGACTGCGCCACAAGCTGCAGGTGTTATCCACAGCGACCTAGAAAGGGGATTTATCAGGGCTGAGGTGATGAAATATGATGATTTCATGAGGCTTGGCTCTGAGCACGCCTGCAAGGAACATGGAAAACTGATGATCGAAGGGAAAAATTATGTTGTCGGAGATGGTGATATCCTGCACATCAGGTTTAACGTATAGGAACAGAATAATACCTGCAATTTGTTAAACTGTAATTCGTAATTTTTAATTCGTAATTAATCAGCGTGAATTCCCTGAATAAAATTCTCGAAAAAGAAGATTTTACCAAAGATGACTTGCTTTACCTGCTGAATTCATCCGGGCAGGAGCGGCTGACTCTTTTCGAAAAAGCAAAAGAAATTAAAGCATCTTTTGTAGGTAAAAAGGTCTATTTCAGGGGATTAATTGAATATTCAAATTACTGTAAAAAAAACTGCTACTATTGCGGGATCCGGGCGGGAAACAGCCGCTATGCAAGGTATCGCATGACGGATGACGAAGTACTGGAAGCTGTCAACTATGCATACATCAATAATTACGCTTCCATTGTGATGCAGTCGGGCGAACAAACAAATAAGGCGTTTGTCACGAAAATAGAATCACTGTTAAAAAAAATTCATCAGCAAACAAAAGGCGAAATCCATGTAACCCTTTCTTTGGGTGAACAAAGTGAAGATACCTACAGGATGTGGTTTGAAGCCGGGGCTCACCGGTATCTTTTGCGCATCGAAGTTTCAAATCCGGAACTTTATCTGAAGCTGCATCCGGACAACCTGAGCCATGATTACCAGCGCCGTCTGAATGCATTGAAAACATTGCGAAAATCGGGTTACCAGGTTGGCACCGGAGTGATGATCGGATTACCCTTTCAAACCATTTCAGACCTTGCCGACGATCTGCTTTTTTTCCGTGACTTCGATATCGACATGGCCGGCATGGGACCTTACATCGAACATGCCGACACGCCTCTTTACCGATACCGCCACGAATTACTGCCGCTGAAGGAGCGCTTCGATTTGTCGTTGAAGATGGTCGCCATTTTACGGATCATGATGAAAAACATCAACATCGCAGCAACCACTGCCATGCAAACCATTGACCCCCAGGGCCGGGAGAAGGCTTTGATGGTGGGGGCCAACGTGATCATGCCGAACCTTACCCCTGTAAAATACCGGCAGGATTATCTCCTTTATGAAAACAAACCCTGTCTCGACGAAGAAGCCGAAGAGTGTAAAAGCTGCCTCGAAGCGCGAATCCACATGGCGGGTGATACAATCGGGTACGGTGAATGGGGAGACTCCCGACACTTCTCTGAGAGACAAGTTTGAGCCTCCCTAACAAAGATTTTTTTTGTTATAATTTCCATCAACCATTTTTAGAAAAAACATGTAACTTGCATTCGCTATCTGAGTGTAATTTTTGCTTTAAAACTCTATCTATGAAACCCAAGATTCTGGCCATTGATGATGAACCTATGATGCGGACAATTCTTACTTCTACTTTCAAAGAGGTATATGATGTTGTTGCCGTTGGAAGCGGTGAAAAAGCGCTTGAATGGCTGGAGGAGAACCTGCCGGATTTAGTCATCTGCGATATTCAGATGCAACCGATGGATGGTTATGCTTTTCTTGACATATTCCGTAACCGCCCTTATACTGAAAACACTCCGATCATTATGCTATCAGGTGTTGAGGAAAAGAAAGAACGTGTAAAATGTTACCGGAAAAAGGCACAGGATTTTCTCAGCAAACCATTCAATAAGGATGAATTATTTGAATTGATTTCAAAAAATCTGGATCCCATTTATTATAAGCATCGCAAAGAAGTTAATCCCGCCCCCTCTGTTAAAAAAAAGATTCTTGTTATTGATGACGATCCTACCATGCGGATGATCCTGGTAAAATTTCTATCTGTAAAATACATTGTTGAAGCAAAGGGAGACGGTCAGGCAGCTTTGGAATGGCTGGAGAGAAACCCTATCGATCTGGTTATATGCGATATCCAGATGAAACCGATGAATGGTTATGATTTTATTACTGTTTTCCGTAACCGTGGATACTCCAAACACACACCGGTTATCATGCTTTCAGGAGAAGAGAAAACCAAAGAGCGGGTGAGGTGTTACCAGCTCCGGGCTCAGGATTTTCTCACGAAACCATTTAATCCTGAAGAACTCGAGGAATTGATCAATAAAAATCTGAAGCCGGTAAATTGTGCTCGTAAATGGTAATTTTATAAAATCCGGCAAATCTTGAAAAACAGTGATTCCTAAAATACAGTGTAAAAATGGAAGACAAAATATTCATCCAATACGTTGGAGTTTCGCCATTAATGATCGAAAAGTTGAATGCACAAGAAGAAATTGACTTCATCGTACATTCGAATATGCAGGCTGCAGAGATTTATTTGAAAAGCAGTCGAAAGCCAGATGCCATTCTCAGTGATTTGCAGCTTTCAGGTGGTGATGGATTTAAATTTTACGAAAAACTTCGGGAAAAGCAAGAATTCCAGGAGGTAGCTTTTATTTTACTTTCGGATGAATTCCAGAAAGATGTCTATGATGAAGCTATGTCAAAAAACATAGACGATTTTTATGTTTTGCCGGATCCCTCGGTAGAACAACTTGTCAGTCGGGTGCGATTTTTAAAAGATTATCGTCATAAATACCCTGTCGAACCACCAACGTTTGTCCAGGATGTTGTGTTTAAAATGCCGCTTTCAAAGCGTGTTTTTGATTTGGTGGTTGCAATAAGTGCCTTGCTCCTGCTATCACCCTTGCTTTTGGTTGTGATTGCCGCCATCTGGATTGAATCAAAAGGGAAAGGAAAAGTATATTACACATCGAAAAGATTCGGACGCAGCGAAATCTTCGATTTCTATAAACTGCGCTCCATGCGCATTGGATCGGATAAAGAAATCGACAAATTGAGCAAAGAGAAAAACCAGTACACCGGAGGTAAAAAACAAGAAGAGATCGATTTCACAAATCCATGTGAAATATGCGAAGGTTTACCGGAAGGCAAAAGATGCTCAACTTTATTGTACATTCATGGGCATGAAATATGCGAAAATGAATATAAAAGACAAGTAAAAGCAATAACCAAGTCTGCCTTTGTTAAAGTGTCCAACGATCCCCGTGTGACGAGGGTTGGCAGATTCATTCGAAAAACAAGCATTGATGAACTGCCGCAATTGATCAATGTTATCAAAGGAGATATGTCGATTGTCGGGAATCGCCCCTTACCCATCTATGAAGTCGAACATTTGTTAAAAGACCGGAATACCAGGGCAATTGCCCCAGCTGGCATAACAGGGCTTTGGCAGGTTGAACTCAGAGGAAGGCGAGGTGTTATGTCAGAATCTCAGCGCAAGAGTTTTGATGATGAATATACAAACCAATTTGAAGAATTGAAACACCTTAACAGCGAATATGCCGAGCATTTCAGCGGGGGTAAATGGTCCTTCTGGTATGACTTGAAACTTATTTTCCGGACTGCGATGGTTCTCTTTCAAAAAGATTCTGTTTAACCTTGTCATTATATCCTGATATTGCTTTTTTTAATTGTTATATTTGTGGTATGATGAGACACAATTTCATACGCTCACTTGTGTTGCTTTTCTGGTTGCTGGTTCAATTCCCGGCTCATGCGCAGGATAACAGCATGTTTGATCCGGTCAAGGATGAAATCAGCAGCAACCTTCCTCCACTGAATGTATTGCTGGATTCTGCCCTGTCCTATAATCATTACATTCATTTCAGAGACCTCCAGTTGATCGTTAACAAGTGTAAATTGCAATCAAGCCAGGTTGAATGGACCAGATACATTGGCATGCAGGCAAATTTGGGCTATGGAAATTTTTACAGCTACTCTTCCAGCTCCTCAGACGGGATACAACCTATCAATGCAGCCGGGAATCGCAGCGAAACCAAATACAGCGGAACCTTGTATCTCAACATGCCGTTTAATGCCCTGGTCAACCGCAGGAATCTGGTCAGACTGGCCAAAACTGAGATTGAACAGGCAGAGAGCATGGCAGAAGTTCAGCGGGATGAAACCCGGCAACTGGTTATCCGTCAGTACAATGACCTGATCTTAAAACAACGGTTATTCAGGATTAAATCCAAATATCGCGAAACGGCAAGAATGAGCTTCCAGATGGTGGAACAGGAGTTTTTAAATGGCGTAATTCCGATCACTGAATATGCGCGCCAATCGGATGCAGCTTCGAGAGCCGAAACCGACTATGAAAGCGCCCGGATGGATTTTCTGACCTCCTATATGATACTGGAAGAAATTGTTGGAATGAAATTTAACCTTACAACCCAAATGTCAGGAGCCAATGAAGGTCATTGATATTTTAAGGCTTCTTAAAAGAAATCTGGTGATTCTGCTGCTCACCCCGTTGCTGCTGGCAGGACTGGTCTTTTATTTTACCAAAACCCCCACATATACTTATTCATCCGAAACTACTCTTTTTACGGGAATTGCCTCCGGATCAAGCGTGGAAATGGATAAATCACTGAGTTTTTTCGCGACCAATACGGCTTTTGATAACCTGATCAATGTTATTAAATCACGTGAAACCCAGCAGGAAGTAGCGATTCGGCTGTTAGCCCAGCATCTGATGCTCCCAGCGTATGATACACGATATATTTCAAAGCGCTCGTATGAACAACTGATGCGGACTACCCCTGATTATGTAAAATCTTTGGTTGTAAAATCGGTGGTAAACCCGAAAATCAAAGCCGTCACAAAGCCACAGTCTGCTCCAACTCACGCAACAGCCTCTCCTGCATCTGAAACAAAGCAAACATCTTCATACCAAACGCATACAGTTAAATTGAACGAAACACTGTATTCCATATCCCGGAGATATGGTTTATCAGTGAACGAAGTCAAGGAGCTGAACGGGCTTCAGGGTGACAATCTGGAGGAGGGACAGAAGCTTCGGGTGAGCAAAGTATCAGCTAACAATTTAAAGACCTCCGGAGCACCAGTCTCTTCAAATCCACAGGAGGAAATTGATTCAATTCCCGCTTTTTCCTTTTCAGATCTGAATTCATCGTCGCAAAATGGGATAACACTGCCTGCATCCATCAATAAGGAAGCTTTTGAGCAGACAGTGAAGAACCTGGAAGCCTACATGGGAAGAAGCGATACCAACTATGTTTATAAATTGCTCTATTTCGGCCATCCTCATTATTCCATCAAAGCAATTTCATCCGTTAATGTTCAACGCATTGCGAGCAGCGACCTGGTGAAGTTGAAATTCGAATCAAACGAGCCTGGGATTTGTCAGCAAACTTTGGCACTGTTAACAGAAGTGTGCATTCAAAACTATAAACTGATCAAAGAAAACCGCTCGGATGCGGTTGTGAAATATTTTGAGTACCAACTCAAACAAGCAGCCGGCCGGCTGAAAGTCGGTGAAGATAAATTACTGAAATTCAACGAGGATAACAATATCAT
>JAPLDG010000183.1 GCA_026391845.1 Bacteroidota bacterium
AGGTTTTTCTGTTTACCGATGATAAAAATAGCCAGGACAAAAAGCGCCAAACCTCCGGCAATGAAGAGTCCTAAGCGGACTTTGAATTTTTGTGTCTGAGTGTCCATATATTTGTGATTTACGATTTGCGTGTTATTGAAAGAATGATGTGATTATAGGGTTGGTTGAATTTTCAAAGTCAGCTGTTTTCCCTTCCAGAAGAACCTCCCCTTCTGCCAGCATGACCATCCGGTTTGCTGTTTTGCGGGCACATTTAATATCGTGTGTAATGATGATGGAAGATGTCTTGTATTTTTTCTGCACCTCGATGATGAGGGCGCTGATTTCATCGGAAGTAACAGGGTCAAGACCTGTTGTTGGTTCGTCATAGAGCATGATCATCGGATCAACAACAATGGTGCGTGCAAGGCTGATTCTCTTTCGCATTCCGCCCGACAGCTGCGAAGGCATTTTATGCAAGGCATCAGCCAGGCCGACATTTTCCAATACTTCAGTCACTTTTTCTTCAATTTCCTTTTCAGTGAGATCCTTTTTGATCCTTCGCAATGGAAATTCCAGGTTTTGCTTTACCGTCATTGAATCATACAGAGCGCCACTTTGAAACAGAAAACCGATTTTCTGTCTCAATTCGTCCAGCTCTTTCCGGTTTAAGATGTTCACATTTTTATTAAACACATCGATTTTTCCGCTATCGGACTTCAACAATCCGACAATGCACTTTATCAGCACTGATTTACCGGAACCTGATTTGCCCAGGACAACAAGGTTTTCACCTTTCAGAAGTTTTAACGTAACATTTTTCAACACCTCTTGCTGACCAAATGATTTCTTGAGATTTTTTATTTCGATAACTGCCTCATTTGTTGTCTTTGAAGGCGAGTTAATGTCGGATTGTTCTGTTTGTTCAGTGTTCATGATGTAAGCATATCAGTAATTTGTACGGCAACCATATCCACAATGATCACCAGGAGGGATGCCAGAACGACTGCAGAATTTGCAGCGACTCCAACGCTTTCCGTACCCCTTCCGGCATTGTACCCTTTGTAGCAACCTACGAATCCAATCACTGCACCGAAAAAGAACGATTTGATAACGGCAGGTAAAAAATCCATGAATTTAACATTGCTGAATGCCTGTGAGAAAAACAGGAAAAAGGAGACATCACCTTTGATATTCGCACCTGCCCAACTTCCTAATATACCAAAAGCGTCGGCATACAAAATTAAAAGCGGGATCATGATGATCGCCGCCCAAATGCGTGTTACAACTAAAAACCGCATCGGGTTGGTGGAAGAGACTTCCATGGCATCAATTTGTTCGGTCACTTTCATGGACCCCAGCTCGGCTCCCATTCCTGAGCCTATTTTTCCGGCACATAACAGTGCGGTGATAACGGGCCCCATTTCCCTGATCAGCGATATGGCGACCATTCCGGGAAGCATGGTTACCGCCCCGAATTTAATGAGGACCGGCCGCGATTGAATTGTCAGAACCAGGCCAATGATAGCTCCTGTAATTGAGATAAGAGGTAAAGATTTATAACCGATTTGAAAGCATTGGCGAAGGAATTCCCTGAATTCAAAGTTGCGTGAAAATGTTTCGCGGAAGAATTGTACAATGAATAAAAATACATCGGCAAGGTCAGTTAAAAAGTTGCTTGCACTGGCTGTTTTTACCATCGTTTTCTCGCTGAGTTTGATGGATTGCTTCGTTGCGAAACTTTTAACCTTAAATACGGGATTGGTGTTTTTCATTTCCTGGATGACTTTTCTGACTGCAAATTTATTGGCATCTCCCCGTGTAACTGTTACATAACTTTTTCAATTAGTTACATGATTCACACATCAGGTTTTTTACCACGCCGGGGATTAAAAACGATAATTCAGTTTGAATGTGTGAATGATGTAACTCTTTCATGGAATTGTGTAATACATTGGCATTTCAATGGATGCACCTTTGCAGCCTGATAATTTCAGTACAAAAAAAGCAATGTATGAAAACTAAAATAGCGATCGTTCCATTTTTACTCATTTTCATTTTATCTACTTGTATTATACCGCAAAAAACAACGGCGCAGGGAGTGTCGGTAGGTTTCCAGGTGTTTTATGATGAGTTAAGCCCATACGGCACCTGGGTTGACAGTCCAGATTACGGATATGTATGGGTACCGGATGTCGCCCCCGGGTTTACACCATATTCTACAAATGGGTACTGGGTATTCACAGATGAAGAATGGACATGGATTTCTAATTATTCATGGGGATGGGCGCCATTTCACTATGGCCGGTGGTATATCGACAGAACTTACGGAGCCATGTGGGTTCCTGATTATGAATGGGGCCCGGGATGGGTAACCTGGAGAAGATCCGGAGATTTTTATGGATGGGCCCCCATCGGACCCGGCGTGAGCATCAGCATCGCTTACGGCAGTGGTTATTACATACCTAACAACCAGTGGACATTTGTCAGAGACCGGGATTTTGGAAGAACAAACATCAATAAATATTATGTTAACAACTCCTACAATGTTACGATCATCAACAATTCCACTGTGATCAACAACACAAGGGTAAACAGAACACGCAATGTAACCTACAATGCAGGCCCTGAAAGAGCAGATGTTGAGAGACATGCCGGCAGGACATTTACCCCTGTTTCGATAAAAGAAAGCAGTAAACCTGGCCAGAATCTGAATAAGAATCAGCTTCAGGTTTACAGACCGCAAATGCAAAAAAATGTATCCGGCAGATCAAAACCGGCGCCAGCCAGAGTGGAACGTTTAGAAAATGTGAAAACTACGGCGCAAAGAAAATCTGAAACACCGTTACAAAGGAATAATCAGGGTACAAAAGATCAACCGTCACAACAGCAACGACAGGCTCAACCTTCCAGACAACAGCAGGCCCAGCCGCAGAAGCAACAACAGAGTCAGCCGGCCAGACAGCAACAGGCCCAGCCGCAAAAGCAGCAGCAGAGTCAGCCAGCCAGACAGCAGCAGCCCCAGCCGCAAAAGCAACAACAGAGTCAGCCATCCAGGCAGCAGCAGGCCCAGCCGCAAAAGCAGCAGCAGAGTCAGCCATCCAGGCAGCAGCAGGACAAACCATCAGGAAATGGTGGAAAAGAAAAAGAGTCACAACAAGGAAGACCACCCAAGCTTATGGGAGGTTGAATAAGCTTTAGATGTTTGAATTACAAACCAATATTAATAATTTAAAAATCAATTTTATGAAAAAGTTCTATCAACGCTTGTCCAAGGTAATGGTTGTCATGCTCATGGCGGCAATACCTTTCGTATCCAATGCCCAGAATGAAACCAACGTGATAAAGAACGGGACCAATGTTGCCACCTGTTACAATTATTGGTCGGTTGGTTTATTTGGCGGTTTGATGCAATTTAACGGTGATGTATCCAGGGATGCCTGGATTAACCTCTATTCGAAGAGTGTGGGCTACAATGTCGGCTTCACTGCCACCAAACAGTTCTCACGCGTGTTCGGGGTTCGCGCCCGACTTGCCTATGGCAATCTCCATAGCAATATTCAGGATAAATGGGCATGGGATTATCTGGATGGGAATGGTGTGCCTCAGAAAGTTACAAGAAGCTTTCGTTCTTCCTTGTTTGAAACCGACCTTCAGCTTACAATCAACTGGCTGAACTGGATCCTGGGGTTTAAACCCGAGCGGATATTCTCGTCTTATCTCATTGGCGGGGTTGGCATGGATCACTCCAGCGGAACGCTCCAGAATGGCGACGGGATTGATATAGCTTACCTGGGAAAAAAAGGAGATGCCCTTAACGTTGGGAATACCAATGGAATAGGGGAGGATAATCTCCAATTTAAAGTAGCTGCAGGGCTTGGTTTTGATTTCAACCTGAGCAAACATTTTTCTGTTCCCATTGAATTTATATGGAGATGGCAGGATTCTGACCTTCTGGATATGACAAGAGGCGGCGCCAAGGGAATGTTCAACGACATGTACAGTTCCGGTACAGTTGGAATTACCTATAAATTCGGGTATTCCTGTCCCAAAGTTATTGAACCGGCTGTAACAATTCCGGTTGCGCTCGTGTCGCCAACAGAGCCAAAAGTTCGGTTTACTGTTATCGCCCCAAAGAACATTGCTGTTGAACGAAATGTCAGGGAAATATTCCCGGTTCGCAACTATGTATTCTTCGATATCGGTTCAAAGGAGATCCCGGATCGTTATGTTTTGCTAACAAAGGATCAGGTAAAAGAATTTAAAGAAGACCAGGTTCAGTTGTTTACGCCGAAGAATCTATCCGGTCGTTCACAGCGCCAGATGGTTGTCTATTATAATGTTATGAACATCGTCGGTGACCGGTTGATAAAAAATCCTTCCGCAAATGTCAAGCTAACAGGAGCATCCATGGAAGGACCGGAAGACGGAAAGGCCATGGCAGAGTCGGTCAAACAATACCTGGTCAGCATATTTGGTATTGAAGCTTCGAGGATCAGTACCGAAGGCCGGGTTAAACCACAGATTCCCTCAGAGCAGCCGGGCGGTACCAAAGAACTTGATCTCCTTCGTGAGGGAGATCGCAGGGTTTCTATCTCAAGTAACTCCCCTGCCTTGCTGATGGAGTTCCGCAGTGGCGAGGATGTTCCTCTGAAACCTGTTGAAATCAGGAACATGCAGCAGGCCCCGCTCGAAAGTTATGTTTCCTTCAATGTTGAGGGAGCTAACCAGGCGTTTACATCATGGTCGGTGGAAATCAGGGATGATAAAGGAGCAACGCAACAATATGGTCCATATACACGGGAGCCAGTGAGCATACCCGGAAAAACAATTATGGGAACCACTCCCGAAGGCAATTACAGGGTAACCATGACAGGTCATGCAAAAAATGGCATGACGGTTACGAGGGATACTTCAGTTTATATGGTGCTCTGGACCCCGCCCAAGAACGAGGAAGTGATGAGATTCAGCATCATCTATGAATTCAATGAATCGAAGGCAGTCAAACTTTATGAAAAGTATCTCACCGATATTGTGGTGCCGAAGATTCCTGCCGGCGGTACGGTAATCATTCACGGTTATACCGATATTATCGGAGAAGAAGCCTACAACCAAACATTATCATTGGCCAGGGCAAACGATGTTCGGAACATTCTTGTTGAAGGTTTGACTAAGGCAGGCAACAGCAATGTTAAATTTGAAGTGTATGGATTTGGCGAAGATCAGAACCTCTCGCCTTTTGAAAACAAATTCCCGGAGGAACGGTTTTATAACCGGACGGTGATCATTGATATTCTCCCTCAAAAGTAAGTTGTCCCCAATTTACGCCAATCCTGATCCCTTCTCCATGTAGAAAGGGATCAGGGCGAGGCAATAAGAAAATCTTTTTATGTCAACAGATATGGAAATTTAATTTAAAAGAAGGAACAAAATGAAAACACGACCAATCAATATATTAATGGCAGTTTTTCTGCTTATTATACCTGTAGTTACTTTTGCCCAGGCGCCTCCGTTGGGAACTGCCGCCGGATTTGTTCTTTTTTCATCAAACGGGGCCGTTACCAATTCAGGAATTTCGCAAGTTACGGGCAATGTCGGCTCGAACAATGGTTCTGGAACCGGGTTTGGAAATGTGAACGGGGTTATGCATGACAATGATGGCACAACTGCTCAATGTGCAGCAGACCTGCTGATTGCCTACAATCAGCTGAACGGGACCGTTCCAAATTTCTTTCCAGCTCCGCTGCTTGGAAACGGACAGATGCTTAATGCCGGCGTATATTATATCTCTACGGCAGCAACCCTGAATCTGGATCTTACATTGAATGCACAGGGAGATGCAAATGCGGTTTTTATTTTCCAGATACAAGGTGCATTTTCTACCGGCGCCAGTTCGAAAATCAAATTGATAAACAGCGCACAGGCATGCAACGTGTTTTGGAAAGTAGAAGGTTTGGTGAGCATGGCTTCAGGAACGACGATGAGGGGAACCGTCATTGCCAATAATGCTGCAATAAACATGAATACCGGCG
This sequence comes from Bacteroidota bacterium, assembly GCA_026391845.1. GTDB lineage: Bacteria > Bacteroidota > Bacteroidia > Bacteroidales > FEN-979 > CAIVAT01. The sequence goes on from JAPLDG010000183.1 coordinate 6,012, forward strand.
ACACGCTTGAGGGAAGAGCGCTTTCAACAACCGGGGCTGTTACGGTTGACGGTGTATTGGCTTATACGCCCATCGGGTGCGGAAGTCCGGTTCTATACGGACCAGAGGCTCCGTTGTTAGGTTCCACGGAATGTTATGCCTTATTTTCATCCGACGGGGAAGTCACAAATTCCGGAATCACACAAGTTACGGGAGATGTTGGCACGAATGTCGGGCTAACCACCGGTTATGATCCTCTGTTGGTAACGGGCACCGTCCATCCCATTCCGGATGTCTCGACAGCGCAATGTGCAGCCGACCTGCTTCATGTATATGATTACCTGAATGAATTGCCTTATGATATTGAGCTGCTCTATCCTGCACAATTTGGGAACAACCTTGTTCTGACTCCCCATACCTACCTCCTGAACGCGGCCACAGTGCTTATTGATACGCTGCTAATCAATGCCCAGGGAAATCCGGAAGCTGTATTTGTTATCAAAATAAATGGCGCTCTTTCGACCGGGGCATATTCAAAAGTCAGGCTGATGAATGGAGCGCAGGTAAAGAACATCTACTGGAAAGTTGATGGCGCGGTGAATATCAATGACTATTCGGTTTTCAGGGGAACTTTGGTGTGCAACAATGGTGCGACCCTTTTAAGTACCGGGATAAAAATGTACGGGAGAGCGCTGACTACCACAGGCGCCTTGCTGACAAAAGCAATTACGGTCGTTATGCCCACAGTCCCTTCTGCTTGTGCACCTGTAGGCATTCCGGTTCCTGATGCTGCAAATGCACATGAAATAGTGGCATTCTACCCGAACCCATTCCATAAATCCATCACCATGGTGATCGATGAAGCAATGCAGCAAGAGAATCTTGAAATAAGGATATACAATAGTTTGGGCGAAGAAGTGATGAATACGAACCTTACGCAGCCATCAACCATTCTTGCATTAAATAATTTTCATTCAGGAATTTATTTCTACAAGATCATAAGCAATCATAAAACGATTAAAACAGGCAGACTGATTTCGCAGCAATAACAAGCGATTTTTTGCATACAAATCCTCCCAATATAATCGATTGTATTGCATGTTTTATTCTTAAACGGCTGTTCGCTCATTACCGGACAGTCGTTTTTCTTGTGTGCCGTGCACACTTATAACCTTGAAGGTGCAAGTCCTTTATGGAGGTCGGTAGTTACCAACCATTAGCCAAGAGTAAGGGTGTCCGTTGTGAAGCGGAATCTGAAGGAAGCTGGAGGCAAAATCCCGAACCGAGG
>JAPLDG010000291.1 GCA_026391845.1 Bacteroidota bacterium
AACATGAACGTTAACCAAACACAATGCTACTATAAAAAACAGTAAAAAATAGGTTTTCATGACATTATGATTAAATTGTTAAGTGTTATTTCCAGCCTCCGCCAAGCGAACTGTACAGGTTCACCACAGCAGTGAGCTCATCGCTTTGTGACTGTGAGAGGGCAATTTGTGCTGAAAATAACAGTTGTTGCGCCTGGATGACATCCAGGTAACTTGCATATCCGGCATTATACAATTGATTTGAGAGGTCAAATGCTGTTTGAGCTGCATTTACAGTGGCTTGCTGGCTCAATACGACCTCACTCATCTTGGTTTGCGACAGCAATGCATTCGAAACTTCCTTCAGTGCATTCATGATCGTCAACTGGTAGCTGTAAAGCATTTGCTCTTTTTGTGCCTGTGCTTTTTTAACGCCCTGTCGTAACTGCCCACCCGCGAAAATTGGAGCCACGAGATTTCCCAATGCACTGTAAACCAGATTTGTGGGATTAAATGCTGCACCGATACTCCCTGAAACTCCAAGTGTTGGCAACATGGAGGCACGGGCGACCCCGATGTTGGCATTGGCAGCAACCAGAGTCTGCTCTGCCTGTATGATATCTGGTCTTCTGAAAATCAATTGAGTGGGAATTCCAGGTGTATTTATATCAGGCGGGTTGATTTGATCGAGCATCGCATTTCCGCGGCTGATGGCATGAGGTGCTTCTCCAAGCAGGGTACTCAGGTAATTTTCATTTTCCCCTACTTGCATTTCGAGCATGGGTACCTTGGTCATGGCCTGAGCCAGTTCTGCCTCGGCTTGTGCCACAACAAGGCCGGAAGCAGTACCGGCAATCATTTTATTACGAACCAATTCAAGCGATATCTGGCGGATTAGAATGTTCTCGCGTGTGATCCGAAGTTCGTTGTCAAATTCGAGAAGGTTGAAGTAATTGGTAACAATCTCATTGATCAGGGTAATTCTAACAGCCTGTTGATAAGCTATTTGTGAAAACAAGTTGGCACGTGCAGCCTCTTTGGAGCGTCTGAGTTTTCCCCAAAGGTCTATTTCCCAGCTTATATTTCCTGTAGCAGCTAAGGTACTGTATTCAACCGTCCCGCCTTTTGGAAGAGACTGCCCTTGCCAGCCTCCGGCCAACTGGGCGGAAATTTGAGGCCATTGCTGACCCCTCGATTGTTTAAACGCCGCCCTGGCCTCTTCGATGCGCGCAAAAGCAATCCGGATGTCATAATTGTTTTTCAGTCCTGTCTGAACCAGCCGGTGGAGTACCGTATCCTTAAACAAACTAATCCATTCAATGTTTGCCATGCTGCTGGTATCAGCGCCTTGCGCGAACCTGAACAGGCTGTCTGTTTTCATAGTTGGCCGCACGTATTTGGGCCCGACCTTGCAACCTTCAATGGTCAGAAATGCGGAGAAAAGGACAATCAGGATGCAAATTTTTGAATATCTGGGTACCATAATAAGTTGTTAATTATGATTTACGATTTTTTCTTCATCTTGTTCTCAAGTCGCTGAAATGCAACATAGAGCGAAGGAACGACCAGTACGCCGCAAATGGTGGCCACGAGCATACCCCCGAAAACTGAGGTTCCAAGGGCATGTCGGCTGGCTGCCCCTGCACCGGATGAGATGACCAGAGGCACTACCCCTAAAATGAATGCAAATGAGGTCATCAGGATGGGACGGAATCTTAGTTTCGCACCTTCTCTTGCTGCCTCCATCAACTCCACTCCCCCATCATGTTTAAGTTTGGCAAATTCCACGATCAGGATGGCATTTTTGGCAACCAGGCCAATGAGCATGATGAGCCCGATCTGGGCGTAAATGTTATTCTGAAGGCCGCTGGCCCACTGCAGACCAAATGCGCCAAACACACCGAAGGGAATAGCAAGTAAGACGGGGATTGGAAGCAGCCAGCTTTCGTATTTGGCAGCCAGGAGGAAATAAACGAATATAAAACACAAAGCAAAGATATAGGGAGCCTGTCCGCCGGATATCAGCTCTTCCCGGGTCATTCCTGAGTATTCATACCCGAAACCATAGGGGAGGGCAGTGGCGCTTATCTCCTTAACAACTTCGATAGCCTGTCCGGAGGAGATTCCAGGAGCCGGAGCAATGGTAAAGTCGGCTGAACTGAACAGATTAAAGCGTTTGACAATATCCGGACCCTGGACAGGCAGAATTTCCACCAGTGTGCCCAGAGGGACCATCTTTCCGGAATTGCTTTTAACATATACACTTGTGATATCCTCTTTGTTTGCGCGGTAAATGTCTTCAGCCTGGATGATCACACGGTAGGATTTTCCGAACTTATTGAAATCATTGACATAATAACTTCCGAAAAGTGATTGCAGGGTTGTGTAAATTGTGTTGACAGGTACACCAAGGACCTTTGCTTTTTCTTTATCCACGATCAGGCGAAGCTGTGGTACATCATTTCTGAAAGGTGTAAAAACGCTGGCGAATTCTTTTCTTTTCATGGCTTCAGACTGGAAGGACAAGGCAACCTCTGAAAGCTTGTCTATTCCGGCGCCGGTTTTGTCTTCCAGCTGAAATTCAAGCCCGCCTGTCTTGCCCAGTCCAGAAATAGCGGGAGGATTGAAAGCCATACAAACCCCTCCGGGGATTTTATTGAATTTAGCCTGCACCTCCCTGATTATAACGCCGACATTCCTCGCCGTTCCTCTTTCTTTCCAGTCTTTCAGTTTCACGAACGCCATACCATTGGTTGTGCTCACGGAATTATCAAGAATGCTGTATCCGGGAACTGTGGTATAAGATTCAACCCCTTCAGTTTCAGAGAGTATTTTCTCAACCATAACCATGACCGCATCCGTTTTTGGAAGGGCATAACCCTTTGGCGTTGAAACATTGATAAAGAAATATCCCTGGTCTTCCGGTGGTAAAAAGCCTGAAGGTAAAAACTTCATGACAACCACTGCCATCGCACAAACAATGGCGAGAAACATAATCGGTCGGGAGAGATGGTGGGTGAAACCATCGGAGATTTTAAGATATTTGTTGGTGGTTTTCTCAAATCCCCGGTCAAATGCTTTAAAGAACTTTCCAAGCAGGCCCTTTTTGTCCTTTTTGGGTTTTAACAGCATGACGCACAGCGGGGGCGAAAGGGTAAGTGCCAACAAAGCCGATATCAGGATGGACGAGATCAGTGTCAGCGCAAACTGCTTATACATAACGCCGGTTGTCCCTCCAAGAAAGGATACGGGAATGAAAACCGCACACAGCACCATGGTGATGGTGGCAATTGCCGGGGTGATCTCTTTCATGGTATGTTTGGCGGCTTCAAGGGGGGACAATCCTTCCGAATCCATTTTTTCCTGTATGGCCTCAAGAACCACAATAGCATCATCCACCACAATTCCAATGGCAAGCACAAGCGCAAAGAGGGTAAGCATGTTTATTGTAAAGCCCAGCAATGCAAAAGCGGCCAGCGCACCAACAAGCGATATCGGCACGGTAATAGCCGGAATAAGTGTAGCCCGCCAGTCCTGCAGGAAGACAAACACCACAATAAATACCAGGATGAATGCTTCCAGCAGGGTTCGTAAAACTTCCTCAACAGAAGCGTTTACAAATTCAACCGTATCAAGTCCTTTGGTATAGGAAATTCCCAGCGGGAACTCTTTTGCAAGATCTTCCATGGTAGCATCCAAGACCTTTTGAAGCTGTACGGCATTGGAACCCGGCGACTGGTATACGGCAATTGCCGGAGCGGGTTTGCCATTAAATCTGCCATATGCATCGTATGTTTTCAGACCCATTTCAGTTCGCGCGATGTCAGACATTCGCACCAGGGAACCATCTGCGTTGGCTTTTATGATGATCTGCCCGAATTCCTTTTCATCCAGTAACCGGCCCTGGACACGGATCACCAGTGACATTTCCTGTCCTTTTGCGGAAGGGTTTTTCCCGATCTGACCTGCGGCTGCCTGAACATTCTGATCCTTGATGGCACTTTGAACATCCTGCACGCTGATACCAAGTCCGGCCATTTTTTCAGGATTCAACCAAATCCGCATGGCATAATCGTCACCACCAAAAAGGGTCACATCTCCTACGCCTTTGATTCTCTTAAGTACGTTAACAATGTTGATATTCAGATAGTTTGCCAGAAATTTCGTGTCATAAGCCGTATCGTTCGAAATAAGAGAATAAAGCATCAGAATGCTGGGGTTCTTTTTCATGACGATGACCCCGCTCTGGATTACTTCCTGAGGCAACACATTCATTGCACGTTGCGTGCGGTTCTGAACGTTTACCGTTGCCATGTCAGGATCGGTTCCCACCGAAAAATAGACAGTAATGGTGCATGAACCATCATTTGCACACTGTGAAGTCATGTAGGTCATGTTGTCAACACCGTTGATCTGCTCTTCAAGCGGGACCGCGACCGTTTTTTGCACATCCTCGGCGCTGGCGCCAGGGTAGTAAGCAGTAACTGCGATCGTAGGAGGCACCACATCTGGATATTGCGATATTGGTAGCGTGAATAGGCTCAGGATTCCAACCAAAGCAATGAGAATTGCGATTACAGAGGCGAGGATCGGGCGGGTTATAAATTGCTGTAACATCTTTTTATAATTACGAATTACGAATTACGAATGACGATTATGGTCTTCCCTGGGACCGGTTATTTGTGAATTTTGCTGGTTCGCTATTTCACAGTTTCGCTATTTTAATTTAGGGTCTGGCAGGTACTGAGATCGTGTCAGATACCATGTCCGGCTTGATCTGCATTCCCTCTTTGAATTTCTGGAAACCTTCAAGCATGATTTTGTCGCCAGGCTTTAATCCGTTCATTATCATGAAATTCTGGCCTATGCTCCGGCCGAGGATTACGGGAATCCGGTTGACTTTGTTGTCCTTGTCAACCATGAACACAAAAGCTTTTCCCTGGATTTGAGTGGTGGCGCTTTGCGGGATGACGATTCCGTTATCCAGTTCCATCAGAACGATATTCACAGTTGTGAAATTTCCTGGCTTGATAAGCCCTTGCGGGTTAGGTATTATCGCTCTCATCGCAATGGTACCAGTGGTAGTATTGACCTGCCTGTCAATGAAATCAATTTTTCCGGGATGGTCATAATCCTGATTGTCAGAAAGTGTCAGGTAAATTGTCAGGGAATTCAGGCTGCCTTTCAGATCAGGATGAGATTCCATATACCGCATGATTTTGAGATAATCGGTTTCGTTCATCTGGAAATTGACATACATCGGGTCAACAGCCGACACCGTGGTAAGTAAGGTAGATTCGCCCTTGCCTACAAGGTTTCCCGGATTGATATTACATGCGCCCACTGCCCCGGTAATTGGTGAAGCCATCGTTGTATAAGAGAGATTCAGGTTGGACTGGTCCAGATTTGCTTTGGCATTTGCAACAGCTGCTCGATCCTGCTGTTCTGTTGTGACGGCTTTGTCGAAGTCATTCTGGCTAATGGCATTGGTCGAGAGCAACGGCTTCAGTCGGGCCACGTCGAGCTTGGCTTTTTCCCACGCTGCTGTTTTATTATCAAGGTCTGCTTTTGCAGAAGCCAAATCGTTGATATACTCATCCGGTTCTATGGTAAAAAGGGTTTGTCCTTTTTTTACGATTGAGCCTTCCTCGAAGTCCCAGGTTTTGAGGTATCCTGCAACCCGTGCCCTGATCTCTACGGTCGGGATGCCCACCGCCTGTCCAACCGTTTGAATATACATAGGCACTTTTACCGCCTTGATTTCCATTACTTTAAATGGTGGAGGAGCTGTTTCTTCCTGTTTCTTTGATTTGCAAGCCGTGAATAAACTCCCGGTAGTGATTATGATAGTTAAAGCCAGGAGGCTGATCATTTTAATGAGATGGTTCATAAGTGAACTTTTTAAATAAATGATGGGTTATTTTCTCAACAAATATAGAAAGTATTTGGTATGATTATCTATTTTTGATTAAATCTGTCTTTCTTTTTAATGATCTCTGATCTGCCCTCCTGGGTGA
>JAPLDG010000148.1 GCA_026391845.1 Bacteroidota bacterium
ACCACTGTACACAATGCAATCCCTTACCTCAACAGAGGGGATAAAAAGTATATGGCTACAACCAGCATGGCGTATGCTCTGCTGACCAAAATGTATCTGAATTCCGAAGTTTACACCGGTACTCCCAGATGGCAGGAAGCCATGATCAGTTGCGACAGCTTGCTGGCAAATTCTTCCTACACCATGGAGGCCAATTTACTGGGGCCGTTCTTAACCAACAATGAGAATTCTTCGGAGATCATCTTCTCCATTCCTTATGATGAAAACACTTTCCAGGGATTCAGAATTCACATGCGTACACTGCACTACCAGATGAACGAGAAATATGACATGACTGCCGGACCATGGAACGGGTTTGCAGTTGTACCGGATTTCTTCGACACCTACCAGGCAACTGATAAAAGACGGACAGGTTATCACCTCTTCGGATTGCAATATAGCAGCAAAGGCGGTATCATCATCGATGGAACAACCCACCAGAACCTGAATATTGACCCGCATCTGAAACACCTGAAAATGGACGCATCTAATGCTACCCCGTTTGAATTGCGTTGTACCGGTGCCCGTGTTGGCAAGTATGAAATAAAAAAAGGCGCCAAGGAAAATTTAAGCAACGATTTCCCGTTATTCAGAATAACCGATTTCCAACTGATCAAAGCTGAACTGCTTATTCGGACGGGTAACACCGGTGAAGCTGCTGCCAAAATCAACCCAATCCGCAGCAGGGCCGGCATAGGAGCGTTCGATGGAGGCTCGAACCCGCTTGACAGCCTGCTGGCAGAAAGAGGCAGGGAACTTTATTGCGAAGGAGTTCGCAGACAGGACCTGATCAGGTTCGGGAAATTTAAAAACCCCAAATGGGAAAAAACAGCGACAGATGGAAACGACCGGTTGACTTTCCCGATTCCGAAATGGGCAACAGATGCCAACGACAATTTATTGCTAGATCCCGTTAAATAATATTTTTATTAACCCTTAATTAATCAACTAAACTAAATTATCATGAAAAACCTGATGATCAAATTTTCAACAATGCTGGCTTTGGCAGTCGTGTTTGCCATCGCCTTCAGCGTAAGTTCCTGCAGCAAGGATGACGATCCAGTGACACCTCCTGTTGTCGTATTAGATGGATATTATGTGGTTGGCGCCGGCACTGCCTATAGTGCTGTCAATGACAAAGCAATGATGAAATCAACCTACAATGAAATTCTGAATGGAGATGCGGGCGTTACTCCTGCATCAGCAAAGCGTACCGAATTGCTGGAACTTTATATTCCTGTAAAAGCAGGTGCCGACGGATTCAGCATTGTTCAGATTGCCGGTTCCGTTACCAAAACCTATGGTCCCGGTGCTGATTTTGCTACGGATGCCACTCCCGGAACCGATGAACCAAAAGATGTTTTCTTTAAAAAAGGTTCTTATGCCGAGAATACAACCAAATTTACCGTGACAGAAGATGGATTGTACCACGTGGTTCTGGATTACGGACTTAACAAGGTTGTTGTTACAAAAGTCAACTGGCAGATTATTGGTTCGGCAACAGCTCTTGGATGGACCTCAACCCCATTGACACAATCCGCCTTCAATACGACAACCATGTCATGGGAACTTGCCAATGTTACATTAACAGGCAATCAATATAAATTCCGCTATTCCTTCGGTTGGAAAATCATCATCGATACAACCCTTGATCTTGGTGGAAGCAAAAAAGGCGTTAATGTCAACACCAATTTAGGCTTTTCGAAAGATACCCTGTTACCTGGCGGAGGAAATATTAACAATAAAGTGCCAGGAATCTATACTGTAAACCTGAGTTATACAGTCGGTTCAGGATATAAAGCAACCCTTACCAAAACCGGTGATCTTCCAATGACGAACTGGACAGGTGTTAAATGTGACGCCGTTGGCACTGGCATCAGCAGTGACAATACCAATGCAATTCCAGACCCAAGCGCATGGAACTGGGGGAACAAACTTCTTGCCGATGGTGGTGGCATTCCAACCAAAACCGGCAATATTTATACCTGGACATGGACTGTTATCTTTGAAGCCGACCAGGGATTTAAAGTAAGGTCAGAAAACGGAGTTGCTCCTCCTTCCGGCGGCGCCAATTTCGATGTAGGATTTGCTGCTTTGAACACAACTGCCAGCGCTGCTGAAATAGTTGACGGCGGAGGTGGAAACCTGAAATGCACAACCAAAGGAACGTACACAATGAAACTCAACATTGATGCATCAAATGCAGATAAAATGGAGATCGTTGTCACCAAATAGTTGAATACATCTTTCATATTGAGGAAGGGGTGTCCGTTTCGGTCACCCCTTCTTTTTTATATTTTCGTGCAAACGGAAACTAATTTTCATTAAATTGCAACCTAAACGCAGAAACCCAAATCCATCCACCATGAAAAAGTTCATTTTACTCATTCAGTTCTGTTTCGTCACCCTGATCGGTTTTTCGCAAACAAACACGATCACCCTTTCCTTTTCCGGTAAAGATGCCCAATCCCAAAATGTTGTGGTTTTACAAAGTGTTTTGATCCGGAATGTTACATTGGGCTGCGATACCATGTTATTGGGCGCATCTCCGTCTGTTGTTATAACGAATTCCTTGGGAATCCCTGAAAACAGCCTGTCCGGTTCAGAATCTTTTGCAGTGATGCAAAACACGCCCAATCCTTTTTTTGGATCTACTACCGTGAATGTCAACCTGATAAAAAAAGAGAAATTGACTTTGTCAGTTTTAACCGCGCAGGGTAAAACCCTTTCAACGTTCAAAAATGATTTCCCGGTTGGCATGCATAAATTTGAAATCACCTCTTCATCCCCTGATTTATTGATCCTGCAGGTAACCGACGGCTACACAACCAAATCGATAAAGCTCATGAATATAGCCAGGCATAAGGGAAATGATGAGATCAGGCATATCGGTGCCGGTGAACAAACTATCGCAAACCAATATAAATCTGCGAAATCCTCCAGATTCATTTTCCATCTGGGAGACTCACTTTTATTTACAGCCACTGCCAATGGATATCAGGATGGTGCGATCGGCGCCCGTCCGATGCAAAGCGCTTCCTACACATTTCTTTTGACTCCTGTCCTTTTAGATGGATTCTATGTTGTTGGCGCAGCAACAGCCTATTCCGCACTTAATTCAAATGCAAGAATGAAAATTGCGCGCAATGAAGTAACACAACTTGACCGTGCGTCTTTATTGGAGCTTTACATTCCTGTCAGAGCAATCAAGGAAGGTTTTAACATCATCTCGGTTGCAGGCTCCGTGCAAACGATCTACCACCCCGGAGCTGACTTTGGCATTGCCACCAACGTAACCTGGAATGAGCCAACCGTTCCATTCCAACGTGGTTCTGCAACAAAAACAGGTTCAGGCGTTTTCGCCGTACCTGCCGACGGGATGTATCATGTGGTAATCGATTATGCACTCAGTAAAGCCTCCATCGTTCCCGTTCACTGGGGACTGATTGGCGCAGCAACACCTGTAGGCTGGAGTTATTCTACACAAATGACGGAATCCGCTTTTGACCTCCACACCATGTCATGGACTATCAGCGATTTGCCATTGAGAGCATACGACTGGAAATTCAGATATTCAAACGGCTGGAAAGTTGTTCTCGATACCCTCCTCGATGTAGGTGGCGGCATGAAGGGAGTCAATTTCAATACCAACCTCGGCGGCCTAAACGCGGGGCAATCCTTACCGGATCCCCTGGTTCCGGGTGGTATGAACTTTACGAACGGCAACGCCGGCATCTATACATGTACCATCAGTTATTCACTTGGATCCTTGTATATGGCAACCATGACCAAAACAGGCGAACTACCTTTAACCAACTGGACAGGCGTTGTTTGCGATGCCGTTGGCACGGGTATCAGCATCGACAATGCAACCGCCCATGCCGATACGAGCGCATGGCAATGGGGAAACCAAATGCCTGCCGACAATGGCGGAATTCCTGTGGTTACCAACTCCACTTACACCTGGACATGGACAAGAGTCATCCTGGAAGCCAATGAAGGGTTCAAAATCAGAACGTTGAACGGGCTTGCTCCGCCGATCGGAGGTGAAAATTTTGATGCTGGATATTCAGAGCTGAATATAGCAGCAAGCAGCTCAAATATTATCAATAACAGCGGCAACCTCATGGCGATTGTGAGAAAGGCTTATACAATCACCCTTGTTATCGACGCGGCTAACAGCAACCACAAAGAGATCACCATCGTTGAGTTTTAAAACTGCTCTGCCTTGCCCCAACCAACAGGTTGATTTTTCGTACCTTTCTAAAAACCAAGAAATCAAATCGATGAAACGAATTTTTATTCTTCTGTTTTCTGCTATTTTATTGCTGGCAAAAGCCGGTTTAGCCCAGGTAATTGTCTCAAATCCGCCTTTTCCCAAGGATGGCGATTCATGCACCATCATTTTTGATGCTGCACTGGGTAACGCAGGACTAAAGGATGTTGCACCTCCGATTTATGCACATACCGGCGTGATCACAAACCTCAGCGCTTCTACTGCTGACTGGAAATATGTAATTGCCGGCTGGACCGAAAATATTCCAAAAGCGCTGTTGACACCGCTGGGAAATAACAAGTATCAATTCAAAATTAAGCCATCTGTCCGAAGTTTTTATGGAGTCCCCTCCTACGAACAAATCACCAAAATGGCTTTTGTATTCCGAAATGCTGATAGTAAAAAGGAAGGTAAAAATGCAGACGGTTCTGATATTTTTCTTGATGTCTATTCCAATACCTTTAACGTAAACATTGTACTTCCGGTTAGCCGGTCACTTTTCCTCAAACTGAATGATCCTATTCCGGTTTCTGCCATCAGCCCCGCAGCCGACTCCATGAAAATACTACTCAACGGTATCCAGATAAAGGCAGTTGCAGGGAAAAATATCACAGACACCCTCATGGCAAGCAATTCAGCTTCGAATTGGGTGAAACAATGGGTGAAAATCGTCGCTATCAACAGTACCGGCAGCGTAGCCGATTCATTTTTCTATACCACCATCCCTTCCCCGCAAGTTGCCGCTCTGCCTGCAGGGATCGTGGATGGCATTAATTATATTGATAATCAAACTGTTGTTCTTTCCCTGTATGCCCCTGGAAAAAACAACATCTTTGTGATTGGCGATTTTAACAACTGGGCCAACGATTCAGGATTTTACATGAAAATCACCCCTGATGGCACACGTTTCTGGCTGCAGATCAACAACCTTGTTCCCAAACAGGAGTACATTTTCCAGTACCTGGTCGATGGGACACTCTACATCGGTGATCCTTATGCAGATAAGGTCAGTGATCCTGAAGATCAATATATCTCTGCGGTTACGTACCCGGGTCTGAAGCCCTACCCGGCCGGAAAAGCAAAGGGAGTAGCTACCTACCTGCAGCCTGGCCAGGATCCATACCCATGGAATATGACCCCTTTTACACCACCACAAGTTTCCGACCTTATTGTGTATGAACTGTTGATCCGCGATTTTACAGTGAACCATGATTATCCATCGCTTATTGACACACTCGACTATTTGAAAAAACTGGGTATCAATGCGATAGAATTGATGCCTGTGATGGAATTTGAAGGAAATGTCAGTTGGGGCTATAACCCTGATTATTCATTCGCAGTTGATAAATACTATGGCACCAAGAACGGACTGAAGAATTTTGTTGAAGCGGCTCATGCCCGTGGAATCGCCGTTATCCTGGACATTGTATGCAATCACCACTTTGGTCAATCTCCTTTGGTTAGACTATACTGGGACGCAACAAATCAGCAACCCGCTGCGGTGAGCCCATGGTTTAACCAGGTTCCCAAGCATCCTTATAACGTTGGATATGATTTCAACCATGAGAGTTTCCAAACCAGAACATACATGGAACGGCTGATCAAATACTGGGTTGAGGAATTTCATGTGGATGGATACCGGTTCGATTTGTCAAAAGGCTTTACCCAAAAGAATTCATATCCCGATAACGTCTCCCTCTGGGGTCAGTATGACGCCGGACGCGTTGCCACGCTTAAGAGATATACCGAAGCGCTGCACAGCGTAAATCCCAAGGCCTATATGATTCTCGAGCATTTAGCCGACAATTCCGAGGAGACTGAACTTGCTGCAAATAACATGTTATTGTGGGGGAACATCACCGGCGCTTATGAGGAAGGCGCAATGGGATATAACAACGGCGGAAAATCTGATTTCTCCTGGGCCTCTTACCAGAAGCGTGGATGGGGATCTCCTCAGCTTGTTGCTTATATGGAAAGTCATGATGAAGAGCGTATGATGTATAAGAACGTAACCTGGGGCAATGCGATGATGGAACCATATTATAACACCAAGGATACCGGTACCGCGCTACATCGGATGGAACTGGCTGCCAATTTTTTCTTCACCATTCCGGGGCCTAAGATGATCTGGCAATTTGAAGAACTGGGTTATGATTATTCCATTAATTACCCCTCCGGAACATCTGATTCCAGACTTGCTCCTAAGCCCATCCGTTGGGACTATCTCTCCGACTGGCGCAGGGTTTACACAAAAAACATTTTCGCTGCCTTGATGGGATTAAAAAAAACAGAGCCGGTTTTTAACACGTCAATCTATTCACTTGATGTTGCAGGTACGGTCAAACGAATCTGGCTGAAGCACAGCACGATGGATGTTACGGTGCTGGGAAATTTCGATGTGAGCGGATTGAATGTCATACCAGGATTTACCAGGAAAGGCATGTGGTATGAATTTTTCACGGGCGATTCGCTGAATGTTGCCGACACTGCCGCTTCCCTGTCATTTGCAGCGGGTGAATACAGGCTTTATACAACTGTTAAACTCTCAAAACCAAATTTCACCGGCTTCGATGATAAAAACCTGCAGGGCCTGAACAACCAGCATTTATTGCTTTATCCCAATCCCTCGGATGGTTTGCTCAATTTCGTCATTAATTTACCACAGACATCAACTGTTGAGGTGACAGTATTCAATATGCTCGGTCATGTCGTCAGTAAAGTGGCTTTTGATCATCTGCAACCCGGAATGAACAACTTTTCACTGGATTTACATGCCGGAAATCCGGATAAAATTCCTTGCGGCCTCTATTTCTTCAAACTGGATGCCGGGTCTTTTCATGAAAGCGGAAAGTTTATTTAGTACAGAATAGCCCGGTATTAAAGGATCTGTCAAACCAAATTCTCTCAAACCGATACGATAGCCTGATCGCGAGGGCAACCTGCCTGCCTCAGGTCAATTTCAACGGATACATGGTCTATGCGCCCACCGTTAACGGATGGGGTTACAGCGATGTAATCACCAACGGTCAGAGCCTGATCGGTACGGTTAACGTTAGCCAGCAAATATTTAACAATAAAACCCGTGAAGCCAATCTGGAAAAGATCGGATTGGAATCAGGGAGTTTGGTCAATGCGCGGAAAATCAGTGTAAATGAACTGAAGAGGACCATAACAGCGCAATATCTGGCGACTTTTTCGGCTTTGGCAGAACGAAAAGTTCAGGAGGAAGTGCTGGCCAATATGGTGAATGAAGCAAGTGTTTTAAAATCCTGGGCAGAGCAAGGGGTCGGCCGTCAAACCGATTATCTTTCGTTGCAAGTCGAAATGATGACGGTTAAGCGAAATATCGGCGATCTCGATTTGCAATACAGGAAAGAGTTCTTCAATCTCAACCTGATTTGCGGCGTCACTGATACCACTTTTTGTAACCTGAACTTACCCGTCATTCAGGATACCTTGACAAATCAGACAGAAAATCTGTTGATTTTCAAACGTTTTCTGACTGACAGTTTGCTGATCAACAACGAGAAACAGTTGCTTGATCGCAAATATCAGCCGGCATTGAGTTGGTTTGCTGATGGGGGTTTGATAAACAATGAACCCCGCAATTTGTATCAGAATTTCGGACTAAGCTTTGGACTGAGCATGACACTTCCCGTTTTTGATGGAAACCAGAGAAAAATAAATTACAACAAAATCAGAATGCATGAGGAAACCAGAAAATATTATCTGGATAATTTGCGAGTACGTTATCAAACACAGGTAAGCCAATTGAAAGATGAATTGAAGAACACCCGGCTGCTGATGAAGGAAAATGAAAAACAAGTTGCGCTGCTTCATGAACTTATCGCTGCAAATCTTGCATTGGTAAACACGGGTTCCGCATCCATCACAGCGTATATTCTTTCATTACAGAACCTCATTGAAGCAAAATACGCCGGGTTGCGATATCAGATACGGGTGCAATATGTCATCAACGAATTAAACTTCTGGAGACAATGATATACAGAGGATTGCTAATTTTATTAACCTGGGTCTGCATGGCAAACCTGACTTCATGCCACAGCAGCGGGGAACAGGACGAAAAAACAGTTCGTGCAGTGGTTCCTGTTACCGTGATTTCGCCTCATTTTGGAAAAATGGCTGAATATACTCAACTCATGGCCACTTCGGTGTTTCTTGTAAAGGCAGTCATCAGGTCACCTGTAACAGGCTATATTGAAAAATGTTCGGTCTCACCCGGAGATCAGGTTGTCAAAGGCCAGGTTCTGTTTCAACTCAGGACAAAGGAAGCTGCGGCTTTGAGTCATGACAGCATTAATTCCATGAACATCAGTGGGATTGTGACAATAAAAGCGTCGGTGAATGGCATCATTTCATCCATGAACCATCAGAAAGGAGATTTTGTCCAGGAAGGGGAACCGTTATCTGCACAGGTGCAACCTGGAAGTCTTGTATTTTTGTTGGAAGTTCCTTTTGAAATGAGCAATTTAATTCACATTGGCGATAATTGCAAACTGATATTGCCAGGCAACACCGTGATCAGCGCTTTCGTCAAGTCCATGCTGCCTTCGATATCGGAGGCCTCCCAAACCCGTCAGATGATCCTTCAGCCCCGCGCTGATACTGATATCCCTGAGAACCTGATTGCCAAAGTAAATATTGTCAGATCCGTTAAGAATAATGCAATCATTCTTCCAAAAAGTGCCCTGTTGAATGATGAGGTCTTGAAGAATTTCTGGGTAATGAAATTGATCAACGATTCCATGGCCGTGAAAATCCCTGTTGAACCAGGGATTCAGGGAATGGACAGCATTGAAATTGTGGCACCTGTATTGGAATCCACCGACCGTATTCTTACCAGTGGAAATTACGGGTTGAGAGATACTGCCATAATCCGTATCATCAAACAGGAATGATGGGATCCTATACGAAACCAACGATATTCGTTCTGCTGGCGATTCTGTTTCTGGGTGGGTTTGCATACCGGAAGATGGAAATGCTGCTGTTTCCTGATGTGGTATTTCCCAAAATCCGCATCATTGCCGATAATGGTGAGCAGCCCATCGACAAGATGCTCATAACTGTGACCCGTCCGCTCGAGATAGCCATCAAGAGGGTGAATGGTATTGAAACCGTGCGCAGTTCAACAAACCGGGGAAGTTGTACCATCGAAGCCTTTTTCGATTGGAAAACTGACATAAACATTGCCAGGATGCAGTTGGAGGCTCGGATCAACGAGATCAAGAACACGCTGCCCCCAACGGCCAATCTTACCATCGAAGCCATGAGCCAGAATATCTATCCGGTGATCGGCTATACCCTCGAAAGCGAAAGGTCTGGTCAGATCGAAATGCGTAATGTGGCGATGTTCTTTGCCAGACCAAGGTTTTCAGAAGTTCCTGGCATTTCGAATGTGGTAGTCAGGGGGGGAAAGACCAAAGAATTTGTGATCATCCCAGATCCGATGAAAATGGTACAGTTGGGATTGACGCCTCAAAAACTGATTGATGTGCTCGACAGCACCAATTTTATTGAATCAAACGGGTTGCTCTCTGATTACCGCAGATTATACCTCACAGTTACCGACAGCCGGATCAATACCATAGAAGATCTGAGAAGCCTGGTGATCAGGAATGACCTCCACCGGATTATCCGGCTAGCCGACTTTTCCATGGTCGAATTTCAGGAACAACAGGAGTTTATCCGCATCAATGCAAATGGCCGGGAGGCTGTTATTCTCGATTTGGTCAAGCAAAAAGGAACGAACCTGGTGGATTTTTCCGATAAAGTATTGGAAAAGGCCAGGGAGATTCAAGAACAACTTCCTCCGGGGATGATCCTGAAGCCTTATTACAATCAATCGGCTTTTGTGAGCGAATCAATCAGCAGCGTGCTCCGTGCCATTTATGAAGGGCTCTTCCTCGCTTTGCTCGTTGTAATCCTGTTCCTCAGGTCCTTCCGTGCCAGTCTGAACGTGATCATCATCATACCTGTAACCCTGGCGCTGACGATTGCGGTACTTTATCTTACCGGGATCACACTCAACATCATGTCGCTGGGCGCCATCGCTGCTTCGATCGGGTTGATCATTGATGACGCCATTGTGGTAATTGAACAAATTCACCGGGTTCATGAGGAAAACCCGGAAAAGGATAAACGCGAAGTGGTGAGTGATACCATCAGAATGTTGTTCCCTGCCATGCTTGGGTCATCGCTGAGCACGATTGTCATTTTTTTCCCTTTTGTAATGATGAGCGGTGTTGCGGGAAGCTTCTTCAAAGAACTTGCGGCAACTATGGAAATCACGCTTGTTTGCAGTTTTTTCACCACCTGGCTCGGATTACCCGCTCTTCACCTTGCCTTGGGGTATAAACACCGCAGCAAAAACAATGGCCAAAGTGACCTTGGCAAAGGCATGCAGCTTAACTGGCTTGTGTGGTTTTTTGACAAACCTTTCTTTGCACTTGGATTTATCATCTTGTTGGCCGCAAGTGCCCTGTTTCTGATACCGAAGCTGAATACCGGTTTTCTGCCTGTGTTGGATGAAGGCACAATCGTACTCGATTACCTCACGCCTCCTGGCACCTCACTTGATGCCTCCGATGTCATGATGCGCAGGGTGGATACCATTGTATTGCATCACCCGGATGTAGCAACTTACATGCGACGTACCGGAACCAACATGAGTTCAAGCATCAGCATGGCAAGCGGTGTTATTCCACCCAATGAAGGCGATTACCTGATACAGCTCAAGCCGGGCATCAAACGGTCAACGGAAGAGGTGATTTCTGAATTAAGAGAAAAGATTTCAACCCGGGAACCTGCGCTGATCATCGAATTCGGACAACGGATTGCAGATTTGCTTGGTGATTTAATCGGGAGGCCTGAGCCGGTTGAGATAAAAATTTTCGGAGACGACAAGGCTGTACTTGAAACCCTTGCCCTTCGTGCGCAGGGCTTGTTAAAAAAAATCAACGGCATTGCCGATCTGAACAATGGCATCATTGTCGAGGGACCAACAATCACAATCATCCCCGATGAAGCCAGACTGGCTCAGTTCAATTTGAGTCCGGCAAACCTGCAAACACAGCTTAAGGCCTATAATGAAGGAGTTCAGGTCGGGCAAGTGCAATCGGGGGAACAGATGTTGCAAATTCTTTTACGGTTCACCAGTTTCAGAGAGAACTCGCTTGAAAAAATCCTCGGGCAGCCTATTTTCACTCCTGAGGGCTCCTTCCGGCCATTGAAAGATTTTGCCAGGGTTGAGTTGTCTAAAGGAACACCCGATGTTACCAGGGAAGATCTCAAATCAAACATCGTCATCACAGCTCGCCTCGAAAACCGGGATCTTGGAGGCGCCATCAAGGATATAAAAAACACACTTGAACAGAAACTGGCGCTGCCAGCAGGGTATTATGTGATTTATGGCGGTACGTGGGCGCAGCAACAATCCTCCTTTAGCGAGTTACTGATTATCCTTTTGGTCGCAACGGTACTGGTTTTTTCAGTGTTGCTCTTTCTTTTCAGGGATTTCCGAATCTCTCTCCTGGTTATTTTCATCTCCGTGCTGGGAACAGCCGGCTGTATCTGGGCCCTATATATCACAGGAATCCAACTCAATGTTGGCAGTTATACCGGTATTATCATGATCGTGGGAATCATTGCTGAAAATGCAATTTTCACCGTCAACCAGTTTTGGGTGAACATGAAATCTTCGGGCGGCAATGTGGACGCCTCCATTCGCTATGCAATTTCCCTTCGAATCCGCCCCAAACTGATGACTGCCATTGGCGCCATTCTTGCATTGACCCCACTTGCATTGGGTATAGGCGTTGGGGCACAGATGCAGCAGCCGCTGGCCATCGCTGTGATCGGCGGGTTTATAATGGCTTTGCCGATGTTGCTATTTGTATTTCCATCGCTGCTAAGGTGGATTTTTATCCGAAAATCAAGAATACCATTACTTTGAACCTGCTGCCCCTTCCCTGTTCAATTGGTTCCATTCTTTGGTATACGTTGCCCGAAATGCATCATACCAACTTTCGGCCGGAACATACTTAACGATCATTTTTACAGCTTCTTCCCGGGAATTATTCAGGTGGTCCAACTGCGCCAATTTCCTTCCCAGCGCTTCCTGAACAATAACCATGTTTTTTGCCGGGATACCCTGGTCATGAATCAGTAGCAAATACCGAATGGACTCCTGGTATTTTTCCATGTCAATAAAAAAAACGATGGCCGCTTCGGTGAGATTTGGGTTACCCCGTTCACGGATGAAGTCATAGGTATCTGTCATGACAATTCCAAACCTGTCAAGTCGATGATTTTGATATAGTTGCTGACATTTCTCTAGACTATGTACTGCTTCAGCATAGTTCCCGGTAGCAACATTCGCACTGATATCTGCAAGTTTCTGCTGATAATCTGCTGCCTCCAGATACCTTGCAATCGTATCCAAAACCGGTTTTTCAGCGTTGGCGCACACCGGCATAGAACGTGCAAAAACCAGGGCCTGCTGCAGATAGATTATCGTGTTGCGGAAATTGTGCATGGCAATGCTCCTGTCTGCCTTGATTACCATGAGATCAACTGAATCTTGCAGGTTTCTGCACCGTTGCTCCTGAACCTTCACCTTGAAATTCTCCAGGGCGGCTGAAAATTCGGAATCATTGGATAAACCATTGTCAAACCCGATCGTCTGAATTCGTTGAAGTTCCAGTTGAGCCGTGTCAAACTGGTTTGCCCAGATTCTTTTCTGCGTCACACTCAATTGTATGATGAGAAAATTTTTCATCGCCCGCCGATAGGTTGAATCAAACTCGCGGCCATAGTCAAATCTGTATTTATCTGCAAGCGATTTTGCTTCATCCAGCCGGGCAACAGCCAGGGTAAACTGCCGCTTTTCCAAAGCCAGGGAACCATCCCTGAAAATCTGGTCAAATTTGATTCGAGCCATCACGGGTGCAAGGGAATCAAGCTTGTTATCCATATTTTTGCGAACTTCAGACTCCTGACGGAGCGCAACAGCCTGCTCATAATAAAAAAGCGCCGTATCGCTCTCCTTCCTTTTCAAAGCCTTTTCGGTAAGCGAGGCAGAGATATTTCCCAGGCCAATCCTGGCCAAAGATTTCTTTTCATCCAGTTTTGCGCTTACAAGCTCCAGATCGTGGGGTGAATAGGCCATTTCGAATTGCTCGTAACAGCTAATCGCCTCCTCATATTTTTTTTGGTCGAGCAGGTCGTCACAATCAGCATTCCGCAGAAAAAAAAGTTCACTGAAAACTGCCCGGTAGGATGAATCCGATCTTATATATTTTGCATGTTCTTCTGCGTATCGCTCCGCTTTGGACAGGTATAATTCGGCCATATTGAACTTATGGCTCCTGATGCAGGTTGAAGCAATGCCGACGTAAGAATTCCGTATTCCTTCGGCCGCCTCTGACAGGAGGAGATCATCGGCAGAACTACCCTGCAGCGAAGGATTTCCGGCAATAAAACGCCGGCCGTTTTGCATCATCGAAAAGGCTTCAGCGTACTGGTTCTCATCCATGAGTCGCCGGGCGCTTCTCTGATAGGAACGATAAATACGCCTGGAAATATACTGTGCGATGGTATCCTGCCGGGCGTCAGGGAACATCTTAACCAGCATTTTACTCTCCACCTTTTCTTCGGCCGGGAAGGCTCCCTGATCAAAAAAATGATCCAGACAATCGTTGTAGATGCGCCCCTGGTGCTGATCCATCAGGAATGACCGTCGAACATACGAGTAAACCCGGGAAGTAAAATACATGGCAAGCAGGTCTGCATCAGCTTCCATAGGGATGACACCAGTCCGGTGTATTTCATCCATGAAATTGTACACAAGGCTTCGTGAATGTTTGTAGATCGTACCTCTTTTATTTGCTAAACCGGAGGGATCGAAACCATTCTGAAGCAATTTCCCAGGAAAATCACGGGCATCTATCTGTCTGATCACACTTACAAGCTCTGACACTTTTAAATAATTGAACGGCAAAAGCGTTGCATTGTCAAGGTGCAGGTCAGCCGTGAACCGCTGCAACGAGTCGAGCAATGCAACAGATGCATAATAGTCATGGATAAGTTCAATGCGGTCAGCAAAGGTTCGCAATGCCAGCGAATCATAAGAGAATTCAACCGCTCGTACCATCAATGTATCAACCAGGGGATCGTAGGAACCAACAGGGATGGAGCAAATCAGACTGTCACTGTGCGCCATGGATTTTCCGGTGATAGTTTGTTCGGTAAACCCGGAAGTGTCGGCACGGTTCGCCCACTTCAGTTTCATTCCGATGCGAGATGGAAATAACACATCCGTTACCGGGAAATGCCGATAAACAGTGTCTCCGCTTACCAATAGATCTCTGAACGAAATAAAAAGCCGGTTACGATCTCCATCTTTTGTGATAGATAATCGCAATTCACAGGAAATCCGGATTCTTACCTGCCAGGGTTCACGCAATACATCCTTGGCGAGCTCCCTGAGAATGGCATTTCCGTGAAAGTCGCTCTTATCGGCTGGATGGTAAGGAATTGCCATATCCACATGATGTACTGTTGATATAACATGTCCCTGGGCAAAAAGAGATCGCGGGAACAATATCAGTACGAACAGCAGAACAATCGGTTTACAGGAAATCATTCAGGAAATTTACAGGAGCAAAATTAGATATTTTCTGTAAACACCGGATTGAAGAATGTTTTCAAATCTCCAAATTTAGTATCTTGCAACATCAAATGATATTTGACCTTCATATCATATTATTTGTATGAAGTTAATTCGCTCGCTAAAATGTCTATAAAAGAATTTCTGAATCCCGGCCGCCAGATTATTTCGTTCTCACTGGCAAATAAATTGCTTTTTCCGATAGTTCTTATATCCATTTTTTTCGTTCCTTTCTTACCAGCCCGGCTGCATCAGCTCACCTACAGTTTTCTTTTGACATGTACTATTTTATTGGGAACACAGTTGATCGCAACCCACAGGATGATGTTTCTTGCATACGCCATGACAGCGATTATGATAGTTTGGATCGGTGACCTGATGGAATCCCAGATCCTCAAAGGTATTTCAAAGACAATCAATATGGTTTTGTTCGTCTATATTGTTGTTGCCCTGGTGAGAAAGATAAGTAGAGCGAAAAAGGTCTCTTCATCCGTCATTCTTGAATCGATTAATGCCTACCTGATGATCGGACTTGTTTACTCAATACTTGTAGCGCTCATGGCTGGCCTTAGTCCGGGATCATACAATTTCAACAACTTAAACACTATCCAGGTCCAGGGGGATAGTGCCATTCATCAATACATATATTACACCTTCATAACCATGACAACCGTGGGCTATGGCGATATCGTGCCGCTTACCCCGCACGCAAGGTCACTCGCCATGATGATCAGCATAACCGGTCAACTGTATATTGCAATTGTAATCGCTGTCC
>JAPLDG010000286.1 GCA_026391845.1 Bacteroidota bacterium
GAAATATCTTCCGACGCTGGATATTGAAAATTTCGGTCTCTCGCAGGAGGAATTGCAGAAAACTTTTCAGGCCGGGAAAGAACTTGGCCTTGGAAATGCAAAGCTATCGGAGATCATTGCTCACCTGCAGAAAACTTATTGCCAGTCGATAGGGGTGGAATATCACTATATCCGCAGGCCTGAAATAGTGGACTGGTTTAAGGAAAAAATGGAGCCCCGCCTCAACACGCCTGAGTTTTCCATCGATGATAAAGCAATCATCCTGAGGAAGCTGGCAGAAGGTGTCCTGTTTGAAAAATTCATTCATAAAAAATTCCCCGGGCAAAAAAGTTTCTCACTTGAAGGCGTTGAATCGTTGGTTCCTGCTTTGGAGGCCGTCATCCAGCAAGGAGCAGACCTGGGCATCGATGAATTTGTACTGGGCATGGCTCACCGCGGGCGGTTGAACGTACTAGGCAACATCATGCACAAACCATTTGCCCAGATTTTCTCGGAATTCGAAGGAAAAGAGTATGAAGACGACGATTTGCTGGGAGATGTGAAATACCATCTGGGTTATTCCGGCGACATTGTCACACAACATGGCAAGAACGTCCACCTCACCCTGGCGCCCAACCCTTCGCATCTTGAAACCGTTGATGCAGTGGTTGAAGGCATTTCCCGGGCTAAAATTGATCACTCTCATCTGGGAAACAACGACAAGGTGGCGGCGATCCTGATACATGGAGATGCCTCCATTTCAGGCCAGGGCATTATTTATGAACTCGTCCAGATGGCCGATCTGGATGGTTACAAAACCGGCGGTACCATTCACCTGGTTGTCAACAACCAGATCGGTTTTACCACAAATTATCTCGACGGCCGGTCGAGTGTATATTGCACAGATGTGGCAAAGACCATCCAGTCGCCGATTTTCCATGTAAATGCCGATGATGTGGAAGCTGTGGTTTATACAGTAAGGCTTGCCATGGAATTCAGGGCAAAATTTCATAAAGATATTTTCATTGACCTGCTGGGGTACCGGAAATACGGTCATAACGAAAGCGATGAGCCCAGGTTTACCCAGCCAATCCTCTATAAAATCATAGAAACCCATCCGGATCCTCTTGAAATTTATCTGAAAAAACTGGAAGAAGAGAATACCCTTGCTTCCATTGATGTTGTGAGGATCAAATCAGAAATCAACACGCTTCTCGACCAGGGCTTTGAAGAAGCGAAGACCATCATCAAGGGCGACATTGCCCCTTTTCTCGGAAAACAATGGGAAGGGCTGCGCAAAGCTACGCCTGTTGATTTTCAACACTCCCCGGATACGGCCATTTCTGAGGTCAGTTTACTTGCCATCGGCCGAAAGCTCACCGCATTGCCGGAAGGGAAAACATTTTTCCGCAAAATCATAAAAATGCAGGATGACCGCAAAGCCATGTTCGAAGCGGGAAAACTTGACTGGGCCATGGGGGAACTGATCGCTTATGGTTCGCTCCTCTCTGAGGGTCACCCGGTTCGGCTCAGCGGTCAGGATTGTCAGCGGGGGACTTTCAGTCACCGGCATGCGGTGCTCACCGTGGAAGATTCTGAAGAGAAATTCATTCCACTGGAACACATCTCTCCGGATCAGGCTAAATTAAGCATTTACAACTCACTGCTGTCGGAATATGGCGTTCTTGGTTTTGAATTTGGCTATGCATTTGCCACCCCGGCCGGGTTAACGATGTGGGAGGCACAATTCGGCGATTTCAACAATGGCGCACAGATCGTCATTGATCAGTACATCAGCAGTGCGGAAGACAAATGGAAAGTGATGAATGGTGCCGTGTTGTTATTGCCACACGGTTATGAAGGCCAGGGACCGGAACACTCCTCTGCCAGGGTTGAACGTTTTCTTTCCTTGTGCGGCCATCACAACATGCAGATCGTGAACTGCACCACGCCGGCCAATTTCTTTCATGTTTTGCGTCGTCAGCTCTATTGGCCATTCCGGAAACCATTGGTTGTTTTTACCCCCAAAAGTCTGTTGCGTCATCCCCTTTGTGTTTCATCCATCGAAGATTTTACCACCGGGGGATTCCGCGAAGTGATTGATGATGCGAAAGCCGACCCGGCAAAAATCCGCCGGGTTGTACTGTGTTCCGGAAAGGTCTTCTACGACATCCTGGAAGAAAAAGAGAAACAGCATCGGGATGAAGTGGCCCTTGTCAGACTTGAACAACTTTATCCGCTTCCGCTGAAACAACTTCAGGCAGTTTTCGCAAAGTATTCTCAGGCAAAACACTGGGAATGGGTTCAGGAGGAACCGGTGAATATGGGGGCGTGGAAGTTCATTGCACAGAACATGGTTTTTGAGCCTCATGGATCCATGCCAACGATTCACCATACTGCGCGCCCTGCCAGCGGAAGCCCGGCAACCGGATCCTCTAGACTGCATAAGATCCAGCAGAAGCTGATCGTTGAAAAAGCGCTTGGAAAGTGCACATGCGAACATGCAAACGGCTCATGCAGGCTGCATTGCGCGGAGCATGAGTTTCAGATTGTGTGATCATTGGTTATTAACACATTCGTTGTAATTTTGCAAATAAAACAAGCCCTATGGCAATTGAGATAAAAGTTCCCAGTCCGGGTGAATCCATTACCCAGGTTCAACTGGCCAAATGGCTGGTAGCCGATGGTGAAGCTGTTGAAAAAGATCAGGAAATTGTCGAAATCGACTCCGACAAAGCTTCATTCCCTGTCACCACTCCCGAGGATGGCGTCATAAAAATGATGGCCGCGGAAGGAGAAACAGTGGCAGTCGGGTCGGTGATCGCGATCATTGAAGTGATGCAAGGTCAGCCTGCTAAAAGCAAAATGCAAAGTGCAGATAGCAAAGTGCAAAATGCAAATGGCAAAACAACGGATCCGGTATCTTCACCGGTTCAAAACATCACCATTCCCCCAACTGGTAGTTCTTCGGTGACGCTGCATGCCTCTCCCCTCGCCCGGAAAATCATGGAAGATCAGAAAGTGAATCCACAGGATATTTCCACCGCTTTCCCCGGAAAAAAGATCACCCGGAAAGATATAGAGACATTCATCCAGGGAAAAAAAGAGGCATCCGGAGCATTGGTGTTCAAAGGAACCAGGGATGCTGACCGGAAAAAAATGACGACCCTGCGGCTGAAGCTGGCCGAGCGGCTTGTTTCGGTCAAGAATCAAACGGCCATGCTCACGACCTTCAACGAGATCAACATGCAGGCTGCCCTGAAAATAAAGGAAAAATACAGCGATTCATTCAAAGAACGCTATGGTGTCGGCTTCGGGCTGATGTCAATCTTTACAAAAGCAGTCACGATCGCACTGAAAGAGTATCCGCAGGTCAACTCAATGCTTGATGGCGAGGAGCTGGTTACTCCCCGGTACGTTGACGTAGGAATTGCCGTCAGCGCCCCGAAAGGGCTGGTGGTTCCGGTGTTGCGCAATGCCGAAATGATGAGCATCGCCGAAATTGAGCTAAAGATCAAAGAGCTGGCAGGCAAAGCCCGGGATAATAAAATTTCCATCGACGATATGAAAGGCGGTACGTTTACCATCACCAACGGTGGCGTTTTTGGCTCCATGATGTCAACACCGATCCTCAACCCTCCGCAAAGCGCCATCCTCGGGATGCATAAAATCCAGGAACGGCCCATCGCAGTCAACGGACAGGTGGTGATTGCCCCCATGATGTACGTTGCCCTCTCCTATGACCACCGGGTGATCGACGG
Source organism: Bacteroidota bacterium (assembly GCA_026391845.1). Taxonomy (GTDB): domain Bacteria; phylum Bacteroidota; class Bacteroidia; order Bacteroidales; family FEN-979; genus CAIVAT01. The sequence goes on from JAPLDG010000286.1 coordinate 3,741, forward strand.
ACGTGAATCGGTAAGTTTCCTGGTAAAAGTCAAGGAGTTGGTTGAAGACCCCGCCAGGATGCTCACAGAAGGAATGGATCCCATCAGATTGCTGCTCGACTTGTAAACACCGCCATGAGAAAAAATGTTGATTTCCTGGTCATCGGATCAGGTATTGCCGGCCTCACTTTCGCCATCAAGGTCGCAAAGCACGGGAAAGTGTGCATTGTCACCAAATCGAAAATGGATGATACTGCCACAAGCTGGGCACAGGGAGGCATTGCAGCCGTGATGTACACCCCGGATTCGTTTGAAAAACACATCCAGGACACCATCATCGCGGGTGACGGATTGTGCAATGAAGAGGTGGTGCGTTTTACCATCAATGAGTCGTCGGAGCGGATCAAGGAGCTGATAAAATGGGGTACGAAATTCGATAAAACCACTACCGGCCGATACGATCTGGCAAAGGAAGGCGGACACTCTGAATACCGGGTTCTGCATCACAAGGACAGCACCGGGCGCGAGATTGAGAACAAGTTGCTGGAGCAGGTGAAGAAACACCCGAATATCGAAATCCTTGAGAATCATTTCACCATCGATATCATCACCCAGCATCATCTTGGCGTGGAGGTGAACAGCCGTACTGAAGGGATCACCTGTTTCGGCGCTTTTGTGATGAACCCGAGAACCCGCCTGGTCGATACCATCCTGTCAAAAATAACGCTCATCGCCACCGGTGGCGCCGGAAATGTATATAGCAACACCACAAACCCGCTGATCTCCACCGGTGATGGCATCGCCATGGTTTACCGGGCGAAAGGAGCCGTGGAGAACATGGAATTCATCCAGTTTCATCCGACGGCACTCTATCTTCCCGAGGAAAAACCTGCTTTCCTGATCACAGAAGCCATGCGCGGTTTTGGCGCGGTACTTAAAACACGCGATGGCAAGGAGTTCATGCATAAATATGATGCGCGACTTTCACTTGCCCCCCGTGATATTGTCGCCCGGGCCATCGACAACGAATTAAAACTGAGTGGCGAAGATTACCTTTGTCTCGATTGCCGGCACCTGAATAAAAACGAACTGATCAACCATTTCCCGACCATCTATGCCAAATGTCTATCCATTGGGATAGATATCAGCAAAGATATGATCCCGGTGGTTCCGGCTGCTCATTATACCTGTGGCGGCATCAAGGTGGACGAATTCGGACGCAGCTCCATCGTCAATCTTTTCGCCTCCGGGGAGTGTGCGGCAACCGGGTTGCACGGGGCAAAACCGGATTGCACGGGGCAAACAGACTGGCTTCCAACTCATTGCTTGAATCGCTTGTTTTTTCTCACCGGGCCAGTTCACAGGCCATCAGCCAGATACCGTCAATAACCTTATGTCATGAAATTCCCGACTGGAATGCAGAGGGGATGGTGCTCAACGAAGAGATGGTGCTCATCACCCAGTCGCTCAAGGAACTGCAGGCCATTATGAGCAGCTATGTGGGGATCGTGCGTTCAAACTTGCGGTTGCAACGTGCATTCGACCGGCTTGAATTGCTCTACCGTGAATCGGAGGACCTGTACAGCAAGTCTATTCTCACCCCAAAACTCTGTGAACTGCGTAATCTGATCAACATCGGGTATCTGATCATCAAAGCGGCCAGCCGGCGCCATGAAAGCAGGGGTTTGCATTATTCGCTCGACTATCCACGGACAAGTCCCAGATAAAAAACAAAAAAATATGGCCACAATCAGATCAGTTAAAGGCATCCTTCCAAAAATGGGGAAAAACTGCTTTCTGGCCGATAACGCAACCCTGACGGGCGATGTGGAGATGGGCGATGACTGCAGCGTTTGGTTCAACGCCGTCATCAGGGGTGATGTTCATTCCATCCGGATCGGCAACAATGTGAATATACAGGATGGTGCAATTATCCATTGCACATACCAGAAAGCGCCGGTTACCATCGGAAATAATGTTTCCATTGCTCACAACGCCATTATCCACGGATGCACCATTCACGACAATGTGCTGATCGGAATGGGCGCCATCGTGATGGATGGAGCGGTAATCAATAGCAACTCCATCGTGGGTGCCGGTGCACTCATCACAGAAGGAACGATTGTGGAGTCAGGATCGGTGTGGGCAGGCCTGCCGGCTCGTAAGGTGAAAAACATCGATCAAACCCTGCTTGAAGGCCAGGTGAACCGGATCTCGAAGAATTACAACATGTATGCGGGGTGGTATGATGCGTGACGCGTGACGCGTGACGCGTGACTGCCTACTGCCTACTGCCTACTGCCAATTGCCAACAGCCAACTTCCGACTTTATTTGAAATTTACTTTGCTTCGGCCGATTATGGTGCCGGTCTTATCAGAAATTACAAGGAGGTACAATCCGGAAGCACGACCAGCGCGATTGAGCGTAAATGGATTTGCAGATATTTTTCCTTCATAAACCTGCATTCCTGAAAAATTATATAGCGCGAAATACAAATTATCGTTCCCAATAAAGCCACGCAGGAAAACCTGTGCCGCTGTTTCAGCGGGATTTGGGTATATGTCAATGGAAGATTCCTGTGACACAGTTTTATTTTCAGTGTTGGTCAAAACGGAGCAATCAGTGGACAAAGGTGTTCCCCAGACTTCCGTGCCCTTTTTATAATAGGCAAGAGATTCGCTATAGGTAAACAATCCGTCGCTCCAGTACTGGTAATAATTATAAGTATGACCAAGCCCGAAAATATAACTATCTTCCGTGTACATCGATTCAAATTGATTGGTATAGCAGCTGGTTGCCGGTTCATAAATATTCGTGCCGGTAATAACTCCTTTTTTCAGGCGGGAGTTTTGTATGGATATCTTCGCATTGTAATCGGGTGGTTTCAGCGTGTCGGTAAATTCCGCAGGAAGCAGAAGAGGCGCATCTCTTAGATTATAGACTTTTGTAACCGTATCGAAGGATGTAGTATAGTGTGGCGGATAACTGGCATCGATTCTGACACATTTTTCTATCTGGTACGAAACAGTATCATAGTTTCCATAAACCGTTTTTCCGAGGATTGTTTCTATCGTCCGGGTCGTGTACCACGATCCTAGTGAGGTCCACCAGGAACCGTAGTAATGAAAGACATCCCCGACATCGAAGTTATAAACCTGCTGCCAGGACATATCCTGGATGCCCATATTCTGCGAAGATTTTCCGGCTAATGTATAAATTATTGCCGGAATTCTTTGCCTGGAAAGTGATCACTTTTACCTGATCGGTGGCGCCCAATACACTATCGGTGATAATTGAAGTAACCTGTGCCTGGATATACGAATTAGATGGCAGACTGCAGAATTTCCAGGTTTGGTTCAGGGTTGCCTGGGTGTTGATGAATATTGAATCCTGATACCTGTTGAAAAAACAGAAAAATCCATTGCTCTTTTTAATGATTTTTCTGCCAAGGACACTCCCGTTGCCGACATCCCTGCATTCACCTGTGGTATCTCGGATAGCGTTGTATGAGACGAACAGCGTGTCGCTGCCTGTTATAAACACCGAGTCTCTCCTGAATGCCTTCAGGTTGTCACTGTAGTCTTTATAAAAGGTTATTCCGGGGGAGCAGATGTTCTGAAAATTCTGGGCAGGAAGCATATTTACCCAGAAAAAAAACAGGGGGAAAAGCAGTTTCTTCATGGTATAAATCTTTATCATTCAAATATACAAAATAATCAGGTAATCCAAAAACTCTATATCTTTGGATAATGAAATTTAATTGATTTGAAATCCTCGACAAACGTAC
>JAPLDG010000316.1 GCA_026391845.1 Bacteroidota bacterium
CCTGGATGAAGTTACACAGGGTGATTACAAGTACGGCTTTGTCACGGATATCGAAACGGAATTTGCGCCTACCGGACTTTCTGAAGATACCATTCACTATATCTCAGCAAAAAAAAACGAGCCGGAATTCATGCTTGAATTCCGATTGAAGGCATTCAGGCACTGGCTTACGCTGTCGCAGCCTGAATGGGCTCATCTCGACATTGCTCCGATCGACTTTCAGAAGATCATCTTTTATGCGGCGCCAAAGAAAAAGAAGGAACTGTCGAGTCTCGATGAAGTTGATCCTGAATTGCTGGCGACTTTTAACAAACTCGGAATTTCGCTGGATGAACAGAAAAAACTGGCCGGAGTTGCCGGCGTGGCCGTGGATGCGGTAATTGACAGCGTTTCAGTCAAAACCACCTTTTCCGAAACCCTTTCAAAGCATGGCATTATCTTTTGCTCATTCAGTGAAGCGGTTCTCAACCACCCCGATCTGGTGAAACAATACATGGGGTCGGTTGTTCCATATACCGACAACTATTTTGCCGCCCTCAATTCCGCGGTTTTCAGCGATGGCTCATTTTGTTTTATTCCAAAGGGTGTTCGCTGTCCCATGGAATTATCCACCTATTTTCGAATCAACGCAGCAAATACCGGGCAGTTCGAACGCACCCTTATCATTGCCGAAGAGGGCGCCTATGTGAGCTACATGGAAGGATGCACAGCCCCACAACGAGATGAAAATCAACTTCATGCCGCCATTGTGGAAATTGTGGCCATGAAAGATGCCGAAGTAAAATATTCAACCGTTCAAAACTGGTATCCCGGCGATAAAAACGGTGTGGGAGGCATTTACAATTTCGTAACGAAAAGAGGCATCTGCAAGGGAAACAATTCCAAGATCAGCTGGACACAGGTGGAGACCGGTTCAGCCATCACCTGGAAATATCCGAGCTGTATCCTTTTGGGTGATCATTCGGTCGGTGAGTTCTATTCGGTAGCCGTTACCAACAACCATCAGCAGGCCGATACAGGAACAAAAATGATGCACCTTGGGAAAAACACCCGCAGTACGATCATCTCTAAAGGGATTTCAGCCGGCATGAGCAACAACTCTTACCGGGGGCTGGTACGAATTTCGAAGAATGCCGTCAATTCGCGCAACTACAGCCAGTGTGATTCACTGTTGCTTGGCGCCAGATGCGGGGCACACACATATCCTTACATCCAGGTGGACAATAAATCATCCATTGTGGAGCATGAGGCGACAACTTCGAAAATTTCCGAAGATCAGCTTTTTTATTGCCAGCAGCGTGGAATTTCAGCGGAAAGCGCCATCGGTCTCATTGTCAACGGATATGCAAAAGAGGTGCTGAAGCAGCTCCCGATGGAATTTGCCGTGGAAGCGCAAAAAGTGCTCTCGATCAGTTTGGAAGGCAGCGTTGGATAATGGGCTGGAAGTTGAAATGAGTTGATTTGATAATTTGATAATTTGATGATTTGAAGATTTGATGATTTGATGATTTGATAATTTGATGATTTGATAATTTGATGATTTGAAGATTTGAAGATTTGAAGATTTGAAAATGTATGGAGTAACTGATGATTTGTTGGTTTTATATTTTGATTTTGCAATTTGAAATTTGAATTATTTTAATATATGTTACTACAAATTAAGAACTTACATGCCGGTATCAACGGCAAGGAAATTCTCCGGGGAGTGAACCTCGAAGTGAATGCAGGCGAAGTGCATGCCATCATGGGACCGAACGGAACCGGGAAAAGCACCCTGGCTTCGGTCATTGCAGGCCGTGAAGTGTTTGATGTAACAGCCGGCGAAATTCTCTACAATGGAAAAGATCTGCAGAAACTCTCCATTGAAGACCGTGCCCGCGAGGGTATATTCCTTGGTTTTCAGTACCCTGTGGAAATTCCCGGGGTGAGCATCACCAACTTCATGCGAACCGCTGTAAATGAGGTAAGAAAGTTCAAAGGACTTGATCCGTTGCCGGGGGGCGATTTTCTCAGGCTGATGGAGGAGAAGAAAAGGTTGGTTGAGATTACTTCAAACCTTACCAATCGCTCTGTCAACGAAGGGTTTTCCGGGGGAGAAAAGAAGAAAAACGAAATTTTCCAGATGGCGATGCTTGAGCCCTTGCTGGCCATTCTCGATGAAACCGACTCGGGCCTCGACATCGATGCGTTGCGCATCGTGGCCAACGGAGTGAACAAATTGCGCCGGCCCGACAATGCTTTCGTGGTAATTACGCACTACCAAAGGCTTCTCGACTATATCATCCCCGACTTTGTCCATGTCCTGTTTGAAGGAAAAATAGTTAAATCAGGGGGGAAGGAACTGGCGCTGGAACTCGAGGAAAAAGGCTACGACTGGATTAAAAAAGAACAAGCGTAAAAAAGCTCAAATGCAACCCAACGTTAAAGAACTCATTACCAGGGAGAGGTTCATCGACCTGTTTGAAAAGAACCGCCGTTTCCTGGCAGCACATGATACGACAGCCCTGGCCGGGATCCGCGAAAAAGCCTTCGATTCCTTTTCCAATCTCGGTTTCCCGGATACCAGCATGGAAACCTGGCGTCTGACCGATCTGGAGGAGAGTTTTAACCGTGGGTACGATTATCATCTTCGTCCGATGGAAGAGGTTGATTTTCAGAAGGTATTCCGTTGTAACATCCCCCATCTCGACACGGCGGTGATCGGGCAGTTGAATGGATGGTATGTTTCAAAGGATGTTCCACTCATGGAACTTGGCAACGGGATCATCATGGGCAGCCTTGCCGAAGCCCGGAAGAAATATCCGCAATTGATTGAAAAATATTATGGCACCATGGCTGATGACACCGCGGATGGTTTCACTGCGTTGAACACGGCTTTTTCACAGGACGGCGTATTTATTTATGTACCCGACAACGTAAAAAGCCCCAAGCCGGTTCAACTCATCAATGTGATCCATCATGAGGAGAACCTCTTCCTTCAGCCCAGAAACCTGATTGTGGTCGGCGCCAATGCAAAACTATCCCTGGTTCACTGCGACGATTCTTACAACCACCAGGCAAGTTTTTCCAACATTGTGACGGAGATCCACGTAGGCGAAAATGGGGTGATGGATCATTACAAACTTCAGAACCTCAACAACAACAGTACGCTGATCAGTTCGGTTTTTTTCAGGATGGAGGCATCGGCCAGTCTGGACTCTCATTATATTTCCCTGAATGGTGGTTTGCTTCGCAACAACATCCGGGTTCTTTTCAATGGTCCGCATGGAAACGCCAACATTTACGGCATATACCTGATGGACCGCAAACAGCATGTCGATAACCAGGTTTTTATTGATCATGCACATCCCGGTTGTACCAGCAATGAGACTTTTAAAGGGATCCTGGATGAAAATTCACGCGCCATCTTCAACGGTCATGTAATGGTTCGCCGCGATGCTACAAAAACCGACGCACGGCAGAGCAATAAGAATATTTTGCTGACCGACACCGCACGGGTCAACTCGAAGCCATTTCTAGAAATATACAATGATGATGTAAAATGTTCACACGGCTCCACCACAGGTCAGCTTGACCAGGAGTCGATGTTTTACCTGCGCCAGCGCGGCATTGGTGAGGAAACTGCCCGCATGTTGCTGATGTTTGCCTTTGCGGATGAGATCGTGACGAAAATCGCCATTCCTCAACTCCGCCAGCGCATCGAGGACATGGTTAAAAAACGTCTGCAGGGCGAACTCCAGATTTGTGAACAATGCGTGCTTCACTGCAGTACACCTGAGCATCCCATGGATTTTCAGATAGATATGGCTAAAATCTAAAGAGTTTCCTAAATGAACTCCCAGGAGTCGATTTACAGGCGCCGCATTGGTGGCTTCACTTCCGAAACAGAGCAGTTGCGGAAACCACTTCGGTGGATACCATGGTTGAGGCTTTCATTGTTCATCCTTACCGGTTTTTCAATCTTTTATGCCGTTAAATTTCCCGGGACACTTTTTGTGATTACGGCCGTACTCGCTTTTGCGGGTTTTCTGGCCGCAGGATGGTACGACAGCCGGTTGAAAAGAGCTATTCACAAGCTTCAGCAGCTGATCAGGATCAATGAGCAGGAAATAAAGGCGCTGCATGGAGATTATACGGAATTTGACCCGGGGAATGAATTTGTCAGCCAGGATCATCCATATACACACGACCTTGACATTTTCGGATCTGGCTCCTTGTACCAATGTGTGAACCGCACTTCAACCATTTTCGGGAAAGAGAGGCTGACCGATTATTTTAATAACGCCTATCAATACCGGAATGAAATTCCGGCACGGCAGCAGGCAATCATGGAGCTTTCGGCCAATGTTGAGTTCCGGCAGCTGCTCCGGCTGATCTTCATAGACCAGGTTACCTCCAGGGACGACCTGCTGGCGCTGAAAGGCTGGCTGAACGGAAATGATGGCATGAAACGGATCAACCCGGTGAAAGTGGCAGCATACCTTCTTCCTGCAATCACGGTGGGGACTTTGTTGATGTCTGTTATCGGGATGGCGCCGTATCAGTTGCCCGTCATTATGGTTCTGCTGCAATTGCTGATCGTCTTTGCCTACGGGCGAAAGACCCAGGTGATGCATCAGGCGGTTACCTCGCAGGTTGAAATATTGCGAAAATATTCGATGGCGCTTTCTCTGATTGAAGAGGCATCTTTTTCTTCGGACTTCAATAAATCAGGGCAACATATCCTCAGATCCGGAATGCAGGGTAATCCCGGACAGGTAATCAAGAGGCTCTCGAAACTGCTGAACCTGATGGATTCAAACCTCAATCTGCTGGTTGCCGTGATCATGAACGGACTCTTCATGTTTAACATCCATGTACTGATTTCAGTGGAGCGCTGGCGTTTGACATACCGCAGTCTGGTTCCAAAATGGTTTGAGGTTGTGGCCGAAACGGATGCTTTATCGAGCCTTGGAACCTTTGCCTTCAACCACCCGCAATACAGTTACCCAGAACCGGTAACCGAAGGTTTTCTGTTCGTAGCTGAGAAGATGGGCCATCCGCTGATATCCATGGAAACCTGTGTGACCAACGACATCGAAATCAGGGGATGGAACCAGTTTCGCATCATTACCGGAGCCAACATGTCGGGTAAAAGTACATTTCTGCGTACCATTGGCGCCAATTTACTGCTTGCCATGATTGGCGCGCCGGTATTTGCCCGCCGGCTCACTTTCTACCCGATCGAAATTCACAGCAGCATCCGCACGAACGATTCTCTTTCGAAGCGGGAATCCTATTTTTACGCAGAACTCAGGAGGCTGAAGGAGATCATTACCGAACTTGAAAGCGGCCGGCAGAAGCTGATCCTGCTGGATGAAATTCTCAAGGGAACCAATTCATCTGATAAGCAAACCGGATCGATCGCCCTCATCCGGCAACTGATGAAATATAAACTTGCCGGACTTTTTGCCACGCACGACCTGGCATTGGGCGATCTGATCAACCATTACCCTGAAAATATCCGGAATCTCTGTTTTGAGATCCATATCACCGGCGACCGGATGGAGATCGATTATAAGCTTTCTCCCGGAGTATGCCGGAATCTGAACGCCTCATTCCTGATGAAAAATATGGGAATAATTCTGGAGTAACATACCCTATTTTTTCACAACCAGTTCCGGCTTCCCAAAACCGATTTTTTCCAGCGGTTCCATCTGTGTTTTTGCATCTCCGGCGATCACATAATACATCTTTGACGGGTCGATGTATTTTTTTGCAAGCGCTTTGAGTTGATCGAGGGTCATGTTTTGAACAATGGCCTGTTCGCCTTTCACATAATCCACAGGCAGTTTATACATGCTGATTTCGCTGAGCATGCCGATTTTTGCATCGAGGGTTTCAAACTGGCGCGCATATCCCCTGATCAGGGAGTTGCGTGTAAACTCAAGGTCTTCCGGTTTAATTTCCACCCCGTACCTGGTCATCAGGTCTTTGAAAATTCCGACTGATTCTTCTGTGGCCGATGAACGAACATTGGCACTGGCCATAAAGGTTCCGGTTGTCATTCCTCCTGTAAAACCGGTGCGGGCGCCGTAGGTGAAACCTTTCTCTTCGCGAAGGACCAGGTTTACATTGCCATTGAAGGAACCTCCCAGTTTATAGTTCATCACCACCGCGGGAAAATAGTCTTTGTCCTGACGTGCCAGACCGAGGCAACCGATATTGATCACCGATTGCTTGGCGCCCGGAACATCAACCAGGATAATTTTTGACTGCTGTAAAGGTGCAGGGAGCGTGTAAACCGGGAATACGACCTCTTTCGCTTTCCATGCCGCGGCAAGCGGCTGAAGAGAGGCGATTACCTTCGCTTTGGCAATGCTGCCTGCAACCTGGAAGGATGCCACGGATGGCGAAAACGTTTTCGCATAAAAGGATTTAAGATCATCCAGCGTAATAGCTGCAACGGATTCCTCAGTTCCCATCCGGTCGGTGGAAAAGATGTGGCTTTTGCCATAGACCAACTCGTTGAACTCATTTCTTGCCAGCGTGGCCGGATTAGCTTTCTGACGTTTGACGAGGTTGAGCAACCGTGTTTTGGCCATCGTAAATTCCGCTTCATCCCATCTTGGTTCAAGCAGCATCTCCTGTGCAAGGGCAAGAACCTTGTCGTAGTTTCTGGTTAAAGTGTTGGCTGATAGCGTGATGGAATTGTTTGATGCAAACAGGTTGATGGTAGCTCCCAGTTTGTCAATCTCTTCTTCAAGCGCCAGCGGGGTTTTGTTTTTGGTGCCCTCCATCATCAGTTCGCAAACAAGGTTGGCAACGCCTGGTTTCTCAATCTGATCCAGGAAATGCCCCCCTTTTATTTCCACTGAAAACTCCACCAGCGGAAGTTCATCCTGTTCAATGCCATACACCTGCAACCCGTTCGAAAGAGTTGAAGTCCAAACCGTTGGCAGATTCAGTGCGGGGTCTGGCCCATCTGTTGGCATAACTGCCCGATTGATCAGGGTAGGCGTCATCGATATTTTCTCCTCTGCCTCATCTTTTGCTTCAACCTGTGCTGCATTTGTGATACTCTCCTCCACGACAGCGGATTTTTCCGATCCTTCAACGATCTTGTCTAACTGGCCTTTCGGAACAAAACTTGTGACCAGGAATGGCTTGTCCTTGATATACTTGTCATAAACCCGTAAAATATCGCGTTTGGTAACTGATTTTAGCTTTTCAATGTCGGTCTTGTAATAGCCCGGATCGCCTTTGTCTTCATTATAAGAGGCCAATTGATAGGATTTTCCGAGGATACTGCTGATCCCGTTGTAGAAATCGGTCTCCTGGCTTGCCTTGATGCGATCAACATCTTCATCGGTAAAACTCACCTTTTCAAACATGCCAAACGCCTCGAATATACCGCTCTCGATATCATTCAGATTGACCCCTTCATCGGCGGTGGCGCTGATGACAAAAGTGCCGGCGATCTCCTGTGATCCGTTGTAAGCGCGTTGGCTGGAAGAGAGTTTTTTCTCCTTTTCGAGAATAATGTACAGCGGGGCTTTTTTCCCACGTGACAACAACTGGGCAAGGTATTCAAGCGCGTATGAATCATCATTGTATGCTTCAACCGTGGGCCAGATCATCCTGATCTGGGCAGCTTTGGCAAAGTTGTCTTCATGGAATATTTTTTTGGTCTTTTCGAGGGTTACCGGGATTGGCAATGGATCGGCAACGGCTTTCCCGGATTTTATTTCGCCAAAATATTTCTCTATGAGTTTTCTGGCGGTTTTTACATCAAAATCGCCTGCCAGCACAAGCGTTGCATTGTTCGGAAGATAAAAAGTTTCATGAAATGCTTTTACATCGTCAACCGTGGCGTTTTTCAGATCTTCCATTTCGCCAATGACGGTCCAGCTGTAGGGATGTCCCTTGGGGTAAAGGTTGGTCGCCACCACCCAGCTCGTAAATCCGTACGGCTGGTTGTCATATGATTGTCTTTTTTCGTTCTGGACAACATTTTGCTGATTTGTGAAGGCTTTTCCGGTGACGGTATTGATCATGTAACCCATGCGGTCTGACTCCATCCACAGGATTTTTTCCAGTGCGTTTTTCGGAACAACCTCGTAGTAAGTCGTAGCATCGTTGCCGGTTCCGCCATTCAGCGTGCCACCTGCATTCTGGATGATTTTGAAAAATTGGTCCTCCCCGACATTTTCCGATCGCTGGAACATCATGTGCTCAAAAAGGTGGGCAAAACCTGTTCTGCCCTCCACTTCCCGGTTTGACCCGACATGGTAGCGGATGGCAAGCGCCACGATCGGGTCGGAACGATCAACATGCAAAATAACATCAAGCCCGTTGGGCAGGGTGTATTTTTCGAATTCAATTTTCAACTCACTCTTTTGCTGGCTGAAAGCCGGAAGAAAAAGGATTGCGAATGCAAATAAGAGAACAATTAGTTTTTTCATAATTCGGGTTGGTTTTTGAAGAGATTTTACAGGCGTTAAAACTACGAATTTTGTGTTTTGTTCACAAATAAAAATTTGATTGATCACAATCATACCAGTTTTGTATAAAGGAACAATACAGGGAAAACGTTTTTTGCCTTTTATTATTGGGAATTAGCTCCTGATATGATGATTACCCAGAATTAATATTGCTTTTGTTTGCTTTTATCCTTTTATTTCTAATTTTGCTCAAGTAATTTATTATGAGCTTGTTCCGATATGCTCATTCCATAACATGTAATTAATTATATTATTCACAATCAATTCATTACTTCGTGAAACAACTCTTTGCTTTCCTGTGCGTCATGCTGATGTCAGGATTGTCTGCCTTTGCACAGGTGGGCATCAACACCGATGGCAGCGTGCCAAACAATTCGGCCATGCTCGATGTCAAATCATCAAACCGGGGATTGTTACCTCCCCGAATGACCCACACGGAAATCAACGCGATTGTGAACCCTGCAAACGGATTGATCGTTTACTGCACCGATTGCGGTACCGATGGCAACGGTGCCTTTTTCGGCTATATCAAAGGCACCTGGAATTCCATCCTCACCTGCATTCCGCCAGAAACTCCGGCAGCAGGTACCAACGTGCCTGCAGAAGACCAGGTGGTATGGAACTGGAATACCGTTCCTGGCGCCATAGGCTACCGGTGGAACACCTCCGGCAGTTACGCCACCGCCACCGATGTTGGCGTTGCCACAACAAAAACCGAAACAGGGCTTATATGCAACACACCATACGCCCGGTATGTTTGGGCCTACAACGCATGCGGGATCTCAGCACCTGTCACCCTCTCCCAGACAACAATTTATGTTGCCCCCGCTGCGCCTGCTACAGGAACCCACACCGCATCTCCGGTCCAGATTGTATGGATCTGGAATACCGTTATCGGAGCGACCGGGTACAAATGGAACACAACCAACAACTACGGCACGGCAACCGATATGGGCATGGTTACTGCCAAAACAGAAACGGGCCTCACCTGCAATACGGCTTATACACGCTATGTTTGGGCCTACAGTGCCTGCGGGAATTCACTGGTCACCATATTGACTCAATCGACCTCCATGAACGGAGCCGCAAATGTAACGATTGCAGTTTCAGCTAATCCGGTTTGTTCCGGTACATCGGTAACCTTCACCGCAACACCGGTAAACGGCGGAGCCACCCCGGCTTACCAGTGGATCAAAGGCGCGACCAATATTTCAGGGGCAACCAACGCCACTTATTCATACATCCCGGCCGCCAGCGATGCGGTTTCGTGCCGGATGACATCGAGTACCCCCTGTTCCCTGAACAACCCTGCCACTTCCAACACAGTGACCATGACCGTCAACCCGTTACAGGTTGTGGGTGTCTCCATTGCCGCCTCGGCAAATCCGGTCTGCGCAGGGACTTCCGTGACCTTCACCGCCACACCATCCAACGGCGGTACAACCCCGCTCTACCAATGGAAGAAGGGTGGAACCAACATCACCGGTGCCACCAATGTGACCTATTCATATATCCCTCTTACCGGCGATGCCATCACCTGTCAGCTCACTTCAAACGCAACCTGTCCTTCGGGCAACCCGGCTACTTCGAACACGGTAACCATGACCGTCAACCCGTTACAGGTTGTGG
>JAPLDG010000339.1 GCA_026391845.1 Bacteroidota bacterium
CGCATCTTCTCCATGCTGATGGGCGATGATGTTCCGCCCCGCCGTGAGTTTATCGAAAAAAATGCCAAATATGCAAATATAGACGTCTGAGATACGTTACATTTAAAGCATTTTGTTGACTTAATCTCTTTCAACATGACCCGAAAAAAGTACATCTACCTGATCGCCTCAGCTTTTTTCCTGGTGATCGTTGCCTATTTTTTCTTTGGAAAAAACAATAAAGGTCAACAGATAACGGCCACTGTCAAAAAAGGCAATTTTCCCATCGAAGTCACCACCACAGGAGAACTGGTGGCAAAGAGCGCCGACAAGATCAACGGGCCACAGGCGCTTGGCCAGCTTTTCAGGATATGGAATGTCAAAATCCAGGATATAATCCCCGACGGAACTGTTGTGGATTCCGGCCAGTATGTCGCCCAGCTCGACCCATCGGAAACAACCAATAAGATAAAAGATGAAGAGCTGAATCAGGAAAAACTTGAGACATCCCTGACCAAGACACGACTTGATACTTCCCTCGAACTCAGGGCTCTCCGGGATGATCTGATCAACCTGAAATATAATCTGGAAGAGAAAAAAATCATCATGGATCAATCGAAATATGAACCCCCGGCCACCATCAGGCAGGTTGAGATGGATCTTGAGAAATCACAAAGAACCCTGGAACAAACCGAAAAAAACTATAAACTCCGCTACCAGAAAGCTTGCGCAAACATGCAGGAGGTAACAACATCCTTCAACCAGGGACAGCGAAAACTGGAACAAATGCACGATGTGCAAAAACAAATGACCATACACGCCCCAAAATCAGGAATGGTCATTTACAAACGCAATTACGATGGAAGCAAAATGGGGGTGAATGCCATGATGAACACCTGGGAAAACGTTGTTGCCGAACTTCCTGATCTCTCTGAAATGATTTCAAAAACATACATCAATGAAATCGACATCAGCAAGGTCAAAGTCGGTCAGAAAGTTCAAATCGGTATTGATGCATTCCCCGAAAAAAAATTCTCCGGATCGGTGACGGAGGTTGCTAATATCGGCGAACAACTTCAAAACTCCAATGCAAAGGTGTATGAAGTAAAAATCGTCATTAAGGAATTTGACTCCATTCTCAGACCTGCCATGACCACAAAAAACAAAATCCTGACAAACATCATTGAAAATGTTCTTTTTATCCCCATTGAAGCAATTTTCAACAATGATTCCGTCACTTTTGTGTATAAAAAAGATGGCGCTTCAGCGTCCAAACAACAAGTAATTGTCGGTCAATCCAATGAAAATGAAATAATTGTCAAGGCCGGTCTCAATGCAGACGATGTTGTATTGCTCGTTCCACCTGAAAAATCTGACAAGATCACGATCGACCTGCTGCCAAAGGAGACCATCGAAAAATACAAAGACTCCGGGAAAACCCAAAATCCGCCACCGGTGGTGCTTAAAAAATAGCCATGGGTGCTTGCATTTGTTAGTAATTTGAAATGTCAAATCTGAAATGTCAAATCTGAAATATCAAATCTGTAATCTGTAATTCGTAATTCGTAATTCGTAATTCGTAATTACCCACCCCATGCTGGAACGGTATAAATACATCTTCAACATAGCCCTTGAGGCAGTTTTTCTGAATAAATTCAGATCAATCCTCACGGCGTTGGGCATCATTTTCGGTGTTGCAGCAGTTATTACCATGATGGCCATCGGAAACGGCGCTAAAAAAGAGATTCTCGATCAAATGAAACTGGTCGGGGTTAATAATATTCTCATCGCTCCCAAATCTGAAAAACAGAAAAATAATTCGACAAAATCGGGCGATCAGAGTTCACAATCAAATGACCAGGAAGATCAGAAAAATAAAGGAAAATTCTCACCGGGCCTGAATCTCAACGATGCTGAAGCCATTAAAAACATCATTCCATCTGTTGAAAGGGTAAGCCCTGAAGTGATCTATGAGACCGACATTGTAAAGGATGGGATCAAAAGATCTTCCAAAACTGCTGGTATCACCCCCGACTTTTTCCAGGTATTCGCACTTGAACTTCAGGAAGGCCAGATGTTCAACGAGGAACAGCTGAAAGATGGAAAACCCGTGTGCATCATAGGTCCTGTGCTGAAAGCCAAATTTTTTCCCACAGAAAATGCCGTTGGAAAAGACATCAAATGCGGCCCCATCTGGCTGAAAGTAATCGGCGTGCTGAAGAAACGGGACATCAGCCAGTCAAGCATTGACAACCTGGGTATTTCCGACTACAATAACACCATTTATACACCGATACAAACCCTGCTTCGCCGGTTTAAAGACCGCTCCATCATCACGGCAGCCTCGCTTCATGGCAGTACATCGCAAATCGATGAGGATTCCTATGTAGTAACATCGTCGGGAACTGAAAGCGAAAATACCACCAACCAGATAGACAAGATCGTGGTACAGGTCAAAGAGAGCACTCAGATCGGCCCGACCGTTGAAATTCTTAAAAAAATGATGCTCCGCCGTCATGCAGGGGTGGACGATTTTGAAATCATGGTTCCTGAACTGCTGCTGAAACAGGAACAGCGGACAAAAGATATTTTTAACATCGTTCTCGGAGCCATTGCCAGCATCTCTCTGCTGGTTGGCGGAATCGGCATCATGAACATCATGCTGGCCTCGGTGATGGAACGCATTAAGGAAATCGGCATCCGCCAGGCCATTGGAGCCACCAAACGTGACATTGTACTGCAATTCCTGATGGAAGCAACGTTGCTCAGCATCAGCGGCGGGCTCATCGGGATCATCCTGGGTCTTGCCCTTTCAAAAATCATCATGGAACTTACCGATATCCTAACCATTGTCTCCCCGATATCTGTCTTCATTTCCTTTGGTGTTTCAGCCTCGGTTGGGATTATTTTCGGATACATGCCGTCGCAGCGGGCCGCTGCCCAGGATCCTGTCGAATCTTTAAGACACGAATGACATGAAAACTATTCAAGTTGCCGCACAACAAACTTTTTTTTTGATCCTGATTGTTTTCTGTCTTCAATTCCAGGCATCCGGACAAACCAATACACGTCAGATCACGCTCGCTGAGGCCATCAGCACCGCCAAAGCACAATCGCCTGACGCGTTGAACGCCAAACAAACCTATACCAACAATTACTGGGAATACAGATCGTATGAAGCGTCAAATCTGCCTGCACTCGCACTGACGGCTACATTACCGAATATCAACCAATCGATTACTTCCCAAAGTGTTGACGGAGTGCAGTCGTATGCAAGCTACCAATATATCAGTGCACAGGCGAACCTTGCACTGACCCAGAAAATCGGTATTACAGGTGGAACCCTCTCTCTCAACTCCTATCTAAGCGGCGTTCACAATGCAAATTCACCAAACCCGTTGCCTTTCCTCAGTTACCCGGTGAATATCGAATTGAACCAGCCTATTTTCAGCTATAACCCCTATCGCTGGGACCGGAAAATACAACCACTCAAGTATGCCAAGGCAAAACGGAAATACATCGAAGACATGGAGCAGGTTGCCATCACGGCAACAAACTACTTCTTTTCACTGCTCCAGGCACAGGTTGAAAAAAAGATTGCCCTGACAAATCTCTCCAATTATGACACGCTGTACCGCATTGCAAAAGGCAGATATCAGTTGGGAAAGATCGCGGAAAACGAACTGCTGAAACTGGAATTGAATACATTGCAGGCACAGGCAGCCGTTGAAAATGCCGAACTTGCCCTTGAAAATGCCCGGTTCCAGTTCAAATCCTACGTCCGCCTGCAGGATAGCACCCATATCGTATTGCTTCCTCCTGGCGATATCCGGTTCTTTAAGGTTGATCCGTTGAAAGCCGTAAATCTGGCCAATGAGAACTCCTCTTCAGCGCTGGATTTTAAAAAAAGATTGATTGAAGCTGCCAGCGCGGTAAATTTTGCTAAAACAGACGGGCGGTTTGATGCCAACATCCATGCCCTGATCGGGCTTCAACAGTCGGGACCAACCATTCCGGAAGCATACATCAATCCTGCCGACCAGCGCCAGGTCTCCCTGGGTGTTACCATTCCGATCGTTGACTGGGGAGTCGCCCATGGCAAAATTAAAATGGCTCAGTCACAGGAAGATATTGTAAAAAATTCAGTGGAACAGGAGGCCATCGACTTCCAGCGGAATGTTTATCTCAAAGCCGTCCAGTTCAACATGCAGCAAAATCAAATGACGATCGCCGCCAAATCAGATACCGTTGCACGCAAAAGCTACGAAGTGACCAAAGGCCGCTACCTGATCGGTAAAATGAACGACATCCTCGACCTGAACAACGCCCAGATTGAAACCGATAACTCAGAAAAAAATTATTATTTCGCCCTCCATACTTTCTGGAGAAGCTACTATGAATTGAGAAAATTGACCCTGTTTGATTTCCAGACAAATGAACCGCTGAAATTTGAACTCCGCGACTATAAATAACTGAAATTTTCCGGTCCTATCAAAAATGGTTCTAAATAATCCGTATCTTTGCAAAAAATTTGAAGTATAAACTTAAAACCTATTCTTATGGCCGTGTTAGTTGGGAAAAAAGCTCCCTTATTTGAAGCAGAAGCCGTTATCAATGGCGGTGAATTTATTGACAAGTTCTCACTTGCCCAGTACATTGGAAAAAAGCATGTCGTATTTTTCTTCTACCCCCTCGATTTTACCTTCGTTTGTCCCACGGAAATCATCGCATTCCAGGATAAACTTGCTGAATTTGAAGCAAGAAATGTTGCCGTTGTGGGATGTTCGGTTGACTCGAAATTTTCACATTGGGCATGGTTGAATACAGAACCGAAAAATGGCGGAATCAAGGGCGTGAAATTTCCGATCGTTTCGGATCTCTCCAAAACCATATCAGCCAATTACGATGTACTGGCCGGTGAATATGTTTATACCGAAGATGGCATTATGGAATTTGAAGGCGGCCCGGTAGCTTTTCGCGGTCTTTTCCTGATCGACAAACAAGGAATTGTGCGTCATCAGGTTGTGAACGACCTTCCGCTGGGCAGAAGTGTTGACGAAGCGCTCCGGATGGTTGATGCCCTCCAGTTCTTTGAAGAAAACGGCGAAGTTTGCCCTGCCAACTGGCACAAGGGCGATGCCGGAATGAAAGCCACCTCAGAAGGCGTTGCTGAATATCTGAGCAAACACTGATCTTCCAATTTATAAATAAAAGCTGATTTCGGAAGGTAGCCACAAAGTGGCTGAATCTCAATAACCATGGGTGAAACCCATGGTTTGCAGGTATATCCGTGACCATCAGCGCTGAAGGTGCTGAAT
This sequence comes from Bacteroidota bacterium, assembly GCA_026391845.1. Taxonomy (GTDB): domain Bacteria; phylum Bacteroidota; class Bacteroidia; order Bacteroidales; family FEN-979; genus CAIVAT01. Next base: position 5,298 of record JAPLDG010000339.1, read on the forward strand.
AAAAATGATATTCAGCACCTTCGGCGCTGAGGTTCCGTCAGTCTCCGAGCCGTGGGTTTCACCCACGGTTAATCATATACAGCACTTTCAGTGCTTTTTGGATCTGACTATACATTACCATAATAAGCCCAGTGTTATTCTATTTTATGTACTGGTGTACCTTGAAATTTTCGTAAAAGCTCCTGGTATTTTCAGCTCTGAACTCCCGGTTCAGATAGGTAAACAGGGTTTGCCCGGGATCTGTCAGCGAAGCCCACTCCTCAAAAAACAACACCCGATCCGCCTGTTTCAGCTTGTTGGTATCCAGCGATGACAAATCGTTCACAGGATAAATACATTCCCTGTTCAGCATCATTGGCAAATGTGCATAATCCTTGAATATTAATTGATTATAATGGTATGCAAAGCCATATTGTAGCCATGACGGGCAGATAATAATGCAGGTCCCGGGTTTCCAGTTTTCCCGGATAAAACTCACAGCTTCTTTTAACCGTCTTTTATTGTCCACCCGGGGATGAAATGTAACGGCCATCATGATTATAAAAACCGACATCACGATCAGCAAAGGTTTAGTCCTTTTGAGCAGGGAACTCAACGCAACAGCTGTCAGCAGATAAAACCCGACTGAGATAAAAACAGTGTACCTGTCGAGAAACATGGGGATTTGAAATGAAGCGAAAAACATTAAAAAATAGGGCGCCAGGAACCAGATAATCAGCACGGCGCTTCTTTTGTTCCATTTTTCGGTTCCATTCCTGATGCCAAGGATAAACCTGATCAGCGCTGCCGTGAGAATACAAAGAACGACTACAGTTACAACCGGAGCATTCAGATACCGCCAAACCATGGTGTAGAGATCGGAAATCACGGGCGGCTTTACCCAGGTTCCTTCCCCTGCCGATTGTGAAAAACGTGAAATCAAAACCGGCAACCAGGGAATATAGGCCATAAAACAGATGAATACTGAAACCAGGTATGGCTTCAAGACGGTTTTACGAAAATCAGAGATGATCAATACCGAAAGCCCCTGAATGAGAAAGATAAAAAAACCGAAGAAATGGGAATAGATCAGTAAAATATTTGTCACCGCCAACAGCAAGAGGGTCCTTCTCTTTCGGGATCCGGTCGTCAAGGTTAGAAATAAATACATCGAAACGGTTGTCAGCAGCGCAAATAAAGCATATACCCGTGCCTCATGAGCAAACAGCTGGTGGTAATCTGACAGGGTAAACAAGGCAGCCGCAAAGAAACCAACCGGTTGCGAAAAAAAATCCTTCCCCGTTTTATAGAGCATCACTGCGGTAAGGATGCCGAAAACACAGGATAAAAATCTGACAGAAAAGGCTGAAATACCAAACCAGCCGGTCCAGAAATGCATAACAAGAAAGTACAGGGGAGGATTGTTCTCTTTAGGAAGCATCCCAAACAAAGTATGAAGGTCAGCCTGGGCAAAAAAGATGGTAAATGGCTCATCCATAGCCACATCGTTGGCGTCCAGAAACAGAAAACGGAGACCGGCTACCACGGTTAAACCCATCAATGGCAGCCAGAATGAGAATAACTCAGTCTGTTTTTTTTGCTTCATTCCAGTAAACATCCATTTCGGCAAGGGTCATTTCATGCAACGGTTTATTCAACTCCCTGGATCTCTCCTCCAGATGCCTGAATCGCTTCATGAATTTCCGGTTGGTCCCCTCCAGTGCGTCTTCAGGATTTACATCGATGAACCGCGCATAGTTGACAATTGCAAAAATCAGGTCGCCCAGTTCATCTTCCTTTCTCTTATGAGCTGCTTTAGATTCAACCATCTCCTTCAGTTCGTTCAACTCTTCCAGCACCTTTTCCCAAACCTGTTCAGGTTTTTCCCAGTCAAATCCAACCCCGCTTACCTTTTCTTGTATCCGGTAGGCCTTCACCATGGCCGGAAGTCCGGCCGGAACGCCCGACAACACTGATTTGTTGCCCTTTTCCTTCAGCTTGATCCGCTCCCAGTTGTCATGAACCTCTTTGGCATCCTTCACCACCACATCGCCGAAAATATGGGGATGCCTGTGGATCAGTTTTTCCGTAATGCTCTCAATCACATCGCGGATGTCAAATAAACCCGTCTCCGAAGCTATTTTGGAATAAAAAACAAGGTGAAGCATCAGGTCGCCCAGCTCCTTTTTAAGGGCATCCATGTCGTTTTGCAAAATGGATTCCGAGAGCTCATAGGTCTCCTCTATGGTCAGATATCTCAGGGATGCGATGGTCTGTTTCTTGTCCCACGGACATTTTGTCCGAAGTTCATCCATGATTTCCAGCAGTTTCCGAAAGGCGGCAATTTTTTCTTCCATGAAAAATATTTTAGGTAAAAATACGCATTTCATCCCTGCCACGTTATTAAATATTCGCCATAAATTTGCCTTTCATTTCTTATCGACTTTTTCTTGGATCATTTAGTTACAAAGATTCACATATTTCTAAGGCTTGCAGGAATCCTACTCATCATCACAACGAATGCAAACCTCGCATCCGCGCAATTTGAACACAAACTGTTTTCTTCAAATCTGATCATTGAAGGAAAGGCACACTATGGATTTCTGTACGCCCAACACCTTGAATTGGAACTTTTTAACGCCCATTTCCCTGCTTTTGAGATCGTTGTGGAACAATTGACCTACGGGAAAAGAAAATGGGAGCGTGACTATAACTATCCGATCATCGGCATTTCATTGTTTCATACTGGTTTCGGCAACAACCCCGCACTGGGCAGCGCCTATGCACTTATGCCACTGATAAACTTTCCGCTGATTAAGGATAAGAGTCTCACGGCCGGCTTCCGGTTTGCAATCGGAATCGGTTATATTACCAAGCCATTCAACCGGATTACAAACTATAAGAACCTGGCCATCGGTTCACATTTCAATGCAGCCGTCAACCTGATGTTTGAAGCGCGTTACCGGATCAACTATTATCTGACGGCCACCACAGGGGTGAGTCTTCAGCATTTTTCCAATGGCTCCCTGAAACTGCCCAATTACGGCATCAACCTCTTTTTATTCAACGTAGGGTTCGCCTATCGCCCTTTCAAGGAAAACAGAAATATCGGCAACCGCTACTTCGCCCCTACCGAGGCTTACTCTGCCATCGTCAGGCGAGCCATAGAAATTGACATTGGCGGCCTGGTCGGTTATAAAAACATGCAGGCCGTATATGGGAAAAACTATTGGGTCACCCATTTTTACGGTAATTCATTCCTGCAGGTCAGTCCGAAAAGTAAATTCGGGATTGGTCTCGATTTCTCCTACGATCCGTCACAAATTACACTCCTGGAGATGAACGGAATCACGGTAAGCAACAAGTTTGCCATCATCCGGCCTGGCGCAAACGTGGCATACCAGCTGGCCATGTCGCGGCTGGGATTCATTTTCAATCTGGGTTACTACCTGGGAGGCGAAGAAAAAAGCAATGGCCCGCTGTACGAAAAAATATCCCTCCAATATGGATTTTCGGAGCATTTATATGCCGCAGTCATGATTAAAGTTCATTGGGGAAGAGCTGATTACATTGGATGGGGGATTGGTTACAAACTGAATGTGCTATTTGGTAAAAAAACTGTGCGATGAAACCTGTTTATAATTTTACGTTGATTTCCATCTGTTTCCTTGGAATATTTCTGGGCGCATGCAGCAAAGAGGGGGGAAAGTGTGTATCCTCCACCGGACCGATTGTGATGCAGGACCGTCAGATCACAGATTTTGACAGCATTCGTGTGCTCGATGATGTGAACGTTATCCTGAAACAGGATTCAAAAAACAAAGTTACCGTAGAAGCCGGGCAGAATATTATCGGAGGAGTCATCACTGAAGTGGCCGGAAAAGAGCTGGTGTTGCGGAATACCAATAGCTGTAACTGGCTCAGAAGTTATACCAAGCCCCTCAATGTATATGTTTCGGTGAACAATCTGCTGAAAATCCATTATGAATCATCCGGAAATATCACCTGCACAGATACGATAAGAAACGGATATTTTAAAATTGACATGTGGGGCGGGTGCGGCACCATTGATCTGAAAATACATGTCGCGGATGGATTTTTTATTCAGCATATGGGAACCGCCACACTCATTCTGAACGGCATCTGCAATGTCAGCAGCGTGTATGCCGGCGATTACGGCTTGCTCCAGCTCAGGGGATTGACAACAGGCTATACTTTTGCGACCAACAGCGGCTCCAATGATTGCTATGTGAACGCGGTCCGTGGGCTGGAAGCCAAAATTTCCTCCATTGGAAACATCTATTACTCGGGAAGTCCGGCGGATATCAAGACAACGATAACAGGAGCCGGCCGCCTGATTCCCGAATGATAAAACAGCCGGCTAATAGGCCCTTGCAAAGATGACCCTCTGATCGGAAGGTTTTCCCGAATAGATGCATTTACCGGCTTCCATTGTATTGCCAATGGGGATCACCCTGATCGTGGCCTTGGTTTCTTCCTTGATCTTCTCCTCGGTTTCAGCCGTTCCATCCCAGTGAGCGGAGATAAAACCACCTTTTTCATCCAGTACAGACTTGAATTCATCCCAGGTATCCACCCGGAAGGTGTTGTTTTCGCGAAAAGAGAGTGCGCGATCGTACAAATTCTTCTGGATCTGGTCCAGCAGATGAACGATCTTATTTTCAATGTCGGTAATCTGAAGCACCTCCTTTTCAAGGGTATCCCTGCGGGCAACTTCTACAGTTCCCTGTTCAATATCCCTCGGCCCAACGGTGAGGCGAACCGGAACGCCTTTGAATTCGTATTCCGAAAATTTCCAACCGGGTTTGTGGGTGTCCCGGTCGTCATATTTCACTGTTATTCCTTTTGCTTCCAGGGATTTTTTAATCGGGAGAACCGTTTCGGAGATTTGTGCCAGCTGTTCGGCGGTTTTAAATACCGGAACGATCGCCACCTGGATCGGCGCCAGTTTTGGGGGAAGCACAAGGCCATGGTCATCAGAATGTGACATGATCAACGCCCCCATCAGCCGGGTGGAGACCCCCCAGGAGGTGGCCCACACATAGTCAAGCTGATTTTCACGGTTCAGGTATTTCACATCAAACGCCTTCGCAAAATTTTGTCCCAGAAAATGTGACGTACCCGTTTGAAGCGCTTTCCCATCCTGCATCAGGGCCTCTATGGCATAGGTGTCGATGGCGCCGGCAAACCTTTCAGCCGGTGATTTTGTTCCTTTGAGGACCGGGATTGCCATCCAGTTCTCGGCAAAATCGGCATAAACATCCAGCATCGTTTCTGCCTCGATAACAGCCTCTTCGCGGGTTGCATGGGCCGTATGCCCTTCCTGCCAGAGAAACTCCGTAGTGCGCAGGAACAGACGTGTCCGCATCTCCCAGCGAACCACGTTGGCCCACTGATTGATCAGGATCGGCAGATCGCGGTACGATTTTATCCAGTTTTTATAGGTATCCCAGATGATGGTCTCAGAAGTCGGCCTCACAATCAGCTCTTCCTCCAGCTTCGCATCTTCATCCACAATAATACCCTTTCCATCGGGAGAGTTCTTCAACCGGTAGTGGGTTACGACCGCACACTCTTTGGCAAACCCTTCAACATGGCTCGCTTCCTTGCTGAAAAAAGATTTCGGGATGAAAATCGGGAAGTAGGCATTCGCATGACCCGTATCTTTGAATTTTTTATCCAGAACGGCCTGAATCCGCTCCCAGATCGCATATCCGTATGGCTTTATCACCATACAGCCGCGGACTGCTGAATTTTCAGCCAAATCAGCCTTGATAACCAGATCGTTGTACCATTGAGCATAATTTTCTGCCCTTGAAGGAAAATCTTTAGCCATTTTATAAGTTTGGTATGAGATTTGTTAAAATACGTGTCGCTTTCAATGACGGCAAAAATACGAAAATTATCCCGATCCTGCGGAAGTAAACAATACCCAAGATTTACAAAAGTGAACGCCTTATGAAAAAATCAGCCTGGATTATCGCAATCATCGCTCTGACAATCAGTGCATGCACCTCTCAGAAGCAAGCCACCTCCTATGTCAACGACGAAGCCTACAACTCCTCAGTCACCCCATCCTCAAACCAGTCCCCTCCCCCTTCAGCAACCAAACCCGCCCAGGTTGTCACCTCCCCGGATCAATCTGCAGCGCAGAAACCGGCATCTTCAACCTTTGCAGACGATTACAACGATTATTCCTATTCCACACGAATGAATAATTTCAGCAACAAGGACACAACGGTTGGGTATGTTTACGATTCAAACGACGACGCAGGCGGGAGCCAGAGCAGCAATTCACCCAATTTCAGCATCAACCTCGGATATGGCGCCGGATACGGCGGAGCATATGGTTCTTCTTTATACTATGGAACGGGCTGGGGTTATCCTTACTACGGAGGTTATTATGGGTATGGGTATGGCTACCCTTATTATGGCGGTTATCCCTGGTATAACTCATGCTGCTATTGCTACGGTTACAACGATTGGTATTCACCATACTACGCAACCGACGTTTATTATGGCTCCAGAAGGTCATTATACAGCTCCGACGGAGGCGCCGCCCGCCCAAATTCAAGGAATTCGGCTGCTACCATCAGCAACCCGAATACACGCACTGACAATGGAAGCATTGCACGGGAGAATCCCGGAAGAAACGTATTACCGGCGGGACAAACTGCCGCTCCATCCACACGTACATCTCAACCTTCTGCACGTACTGTTCCAGCCAGTCAGGAAAAATATCGTTACACCCGTCCCACAAATAACAGACAGACAGGTTCCCAGAGAACTACAACTCAATCCACCGGCAGAACCCAGAATCAGGCGGTACGCGAGCAGCCAAAACCACGATATTCCAGGCCTGAAAATGTAAATCCGACACAGCGTACGGGAGCTGCGCAAAGTTATTCCTCTCCGGGGTACAGGCAACCGAAATCGAGTCAGGAGTACGTTGCGCCCAGGTCACAGAATCCGGGAACCATCAGAACAACCAGCCAGAGTCCTGCCACCAGGTCCGGTTCAGGATCGTACAATTCCGGAACCCGGCAGTCTGCAACACCTTCCAACGACAACAGGACCTATTCTTCACCCACCAGATCATCTTCTTCCGGTAACAGCAGCAGCAGATCGTACTCATCCCCGTCGAATTCAAACAGCGGCAGCAGTTACAGTGCCCCGGCAAGATCGGGCGGAAGCAGCGGAGGTTCATCCTCAGGCAGCAGTGGCGGTGGCGGCGGAAGACGGAAGTAATCATTTTCTAACAATCAATACGGACTACCATGAGAAAAGCAATCATTATCATCCTTTTTTCCACCTCGACATGCTCCCTGCTTAACGCCCAAACTGCGGAAGATGCCTTGCGGTTTTCCCGGATATTTTACAGTGGAACAGCGAGGTTTAACGGACTAAGCGGCGCCTTTGGCGCTGTTGGCGCCGATTTCTCCTCACTGGCCACAAATCCTGCCGGGATCGGACTTTACAAAGGATCAGAAAGTACTTTTACCATTGCACCAAGCGTTGCTTACGCCTCCTCTATGTATAACGGCTCCAATGCCGCCGATAATTATGTCAATTTCGGCATAGGCAATATCGGGGTGATATTCAGCACAAATCCTTACGGTAAAAACAACGCCTCACCCCTGAAGAATTTCAATATCGGGATCGGTTTAAACCGGCAGAATAATTTCAACAACCTTGTGGTGATCAACGGCGTAAACAGTGAAAACTCCATGATGCAAAGCTATGCCAACACCTTGAATGAAACGCAGACACGACCAGAGGATGTGCAGGATTCCTATCCTTTTGATATCGGACTGGCATACGGAACAAACCTGGTTTTTCATGATTCGGCCACTGATAAGTACTACTGTGACGCGGCATATGGCGGAGTTATCCAGAACAAAACTATCAAAACAACTGGTTCGATGAATGAACTTGATTTTTCCTTTGGCGCCAACTTTTCTGAAAAGCTATTTGTTGGCATGACCATCGGGGTGCCCACCATCAACTATTACGAAAGCAGCATTTACAAGGAAACACGGACAAAAGACACCATTCCTAACTTCATCTCGCTCACCTATTATTATGATCTTCATACCCGCGGTACGGGATTCAATTTTAAACTGGGCATTATTTACAAGCCTGCCAACTGGGTAAGAATGGGCGCCACTGTCCACACACCAACCTGGTACCCCTCCATGCGCGATCAGTGGTCGAGCAGCATGGACTCCAGGTTTACAAATCCGGAGTGGAATTCAACCCAATACTCTCCCATTGGTGATTACGATTACCAGTTAATGACCCCTTTCCGCGCCATGGGGAGCCTGGCATTTATTATCGGGCAATACGGCATTCTGAGCGCCGATTATGAATATGTTAATTATTCACAGGCCCGTTTTAATTCAACTTACGACAGTTATACCGATGTGAATGATGAGATCAAATCAAATTATAAATCGTGGGGCAACATCCGCGTCGGCACAGAATGGAGAGTGGAAAACTTCAGGATCAGGGGCGGTGTCGGATATTTCAGCAATCCATATACCAGCAGCAGCCCATACAACGGCCTGACCAACAACAGTGAACGTTTCCAGGCATCCGGCGGACTCGGCTACAGATCAAAGCATTTTTTCGCGGATGTAACCTATGTGTGGACAAAAATGAACCAGGATTATTACCTGTATGACGCAAGCATGGTTAACCCCGCCACCATCAGCAATTATACCAATACCGTTTCGACAACCGTCGGATTCAGGTTTTAGGCTGCATCACTTTAAGCCTGTTCAAACCAGCCTTTGCCTTTTGGTGAAGGCTGGTTTTGTATTCCACGGGTTTGATTGCCAGGCAGGTATTGTATGCGTTTTCAGCTTTGGCCAAAGTTCCGGCGTTTTCGTAGAGTAATCCCATCTGATAGGCAGCGCCGGCGGCATAATAATATTGCTCCGCTTTGCCCCGCGTAATGGTAAGTTGATAATTTTCAAGCGCTTTGGGATAGTTTCCCATCTCATGGTAAATCCGGCCAAGCCGGTAGGTATATTCCACCAGGTCCCGTTTTGTTTTTACGGCTGATTTAACGGGGTTGTTGAGCAATTCACTCATGGCCCGGTTGTAGTATCCCCCATCAAACAGCAAACGGGCACGGAGCAGAATGAGGTTTGGCGCAATGCCTTTTTCAGCTTCGTACTGAGCCTGTTTATCTTCATCCACCGCTGATTTGCCCTTTGCCAACACCTGTTTCATCCATTGGTAATAACTGCCTGTATCCTGATGCAAAATGGTGATCCAGGCCAATTTCTGGTATGCTGACCCAAGATAATTCCGTCCGCTGAAACCGGCAACAAACCGGTTAAAACAGACTGCAGCGCTGTCGTCCAGCCTGTTCAACCGGGCGATACCTTCGAGGTAATCGAGATAAGAAAATCTGAATGTTTGGGGAAGCGAAACCCGCTCCTGCAAAACGGCCAGCGCATCATCATTCAACCCGTTTTTCATCAGAATGGTTGCCCTGGCAAAGATCAGCAGCGGGCTCTCCGGTGATTGAACACCGGGTGTGTGATCGTGCAACAGGTCCAGCAAAGGCATGGCCTCCTTTTTATTTTTCTGCAGGTTCAGGGTGAGAAATGCCAGGTAGAAAGATGCCTGAGGTTTGTACATCCGGGTAATTCTGTCAGTACCTGAATACTCAGCGACTTTCCGGATCTCGCCGATGCCTTGTTCCATTGAGCCAGTGAGCCCGATCAGGTTGCCAACCCATTTATAGTTGTCGGGAACAAGGCTTACTATGACATTAACCACCCCCAACCCAAGTTTATTGATCAAAAAAGATGGGAATTTTGCGTCATTGGCAGAAAAGCAGGCATGCGCTTTCCGGATTTCAAAGGCCGCCGCCGCATAGTCCCCGAATTTAAGCCGGGCAAGCGCCCATTGCAGATGAACTTCTCCCAGGCAGAAATGGTAATACGGCGAATCACTCCTCCCCTTTTCCAGGGCATTGACCCTTTCTCCCTTTTGATCCTTCAACCGGTCATAAACTTTACGTTCTTCCCCAATAATCAGCGTTAAAAAGTCGATATAATTCTCGAGGTAAACTGGCACGAGATTATCCGGTGCCGCTTTTTTCTCCATGCCGATCAGCTTATGCGCTTCTGAAAACCGGAGGGAGAAAATCGCTTTGTAGGCTTGCTGACAGTTCGTATCGAAGCTGAATTGGGAAAAGGTGGAAGGGGTAAAAAGCAGAAAGGCGCCCATGAGAAGGATTAACCATCTCAGGGACGCCTTATTCAATCGCATTTTTTTGACCATCAATGCATTGCGTTCACAATACCATCATCGACCAAAATCCGGCCGCAATATTCGCAAACAATGATCTTTTTATGCATCCGGATATCGAGTTGATGTTGCGGAGGTATTTTGTTGAAGCAGCCACCACATGCATCACGTTCAATCTGAACCACAGCCAGGCCGTTGCGGGCATTTTTCCGGATTCGCGTATAGGCAGTTAGCAGACGATCTTCGATAAATTGTTTGTTGTTTTCAGAGTTCTTGATCAGATCACTCTCCTCCTTTTCAGTTTCCGCAATGATATCATCCAATTCACTGCGTTTGATTTCGAGGTCGTTTTTACGGTCAAGCAACAATTTCTGATAGCTGCCAATCTCCTCCTTTTTCAAGTCGAGACTTATTTGAAACTCTTTGGCTCTTTTTTCAGATAATTGAATTTCAAGGTTTTGGTATTCAATTTCCTTGGTTAATGAGTCATATTCTCTGTTGTTGCGCACATTCATCTGCTGGTCTTCGTACTTTTTAATGAGCGCAAGGGCATCCTTCACAGAAGTTTTCTTTTCAGCAATGGATTTCTCCATGACCAACGTTTCCTGGATGTGATTATCCACCCTTGTTTCGAGGCCCGCGATTTCATCTTCAAGGTCCTGAACTTCCAACGGCAGTTCACCCCGGATGATCCGGATTTTATCAACCTGGGAATCAACTTGCTGCAGGCTATAGAGTGCGATTAATTTTTTCTCGATGGTGATTTCGGCTTTATCGTCAGCGCCTTCTGATTTGGCTTTGGGAGCAACCTTTGCCATCACTTTTTCTTCGGTCACCTCTTCACTTTTTACAGCATCTGCCATTGCCGGAGCAACCTCTTTGGCAACAGGTTTTTTAGCTAATTTTGATGGCTTGGAGGTAGCGATTGGCTTGCTTGTTGTTTTTGCCATAAACTCTTTTTTAAAAATAATGAACAGGATTGGTATTTACTGTTGAAATAAGGAATGCAAAATTAGGAAATTTTTCAATAAGCACAGCATGAAGCCATTCTTTTACCCCAGTCTCGCTTTCAAAATGGCCAATATCAGCCAGCAGCAACTTATTCTCCATCCCAAAAAAGTCGTGGTATTTCAAATCCGAGGTGAGAAATACATCCGCATTTGCCCTCACAGCCTGCTGAATTAAAAAACTTCCGGAACCGGTGCACAGAGCAACCGACTTGACCGGTTTTGACAGAAAAGGAGAATGCCGGACCACCGGGATATGGAGAATCTTCTTTAACCGTTCCAGAAAACGGGTTTCATCACAGGGTTCGTCGAGGTTGCCGATCAAACCGGCGCCGGCCTGAGGCAGTTTATTGTGAAGGGGATAGAGATCATATGCCACCTCTTCGTAGGGGTGGGATGCATGGAGCGCTGTAAGAATCCTGTTTTCAAGATATCCGGGGAAAATTACTTCTATCCTGATCTCCTTTTCAACATGGACCACGTTCTTTTCGCCTATGAAGGGATTGGCCCGATCGGAAGCGCGGAAAGTTCCTTCTCCGTTTACATTGTAACTGCAGCAATCGTAGTTGCCAATATGGCCGGCCCCGGCAAGGAAGAGCGATTGCCGAACCTTTTCGGCGTGGTCGACCGGGCAAAACACGGCCAGTTTGACCAGCATGTCTTCCTTCGGACTGAGGATGCGGTACTTTGAAATCCCGATTTTTGTCATTACCAGCGCATTCAATCCATGAAGCGTATTGTCGAGATTGGTGTGGATGGCATAAACGGCCACGTTGTTCCGGATGGCCAGTGTGATGATTTCGCTTTCCGGTTCGCCGGCGGTCAGTTTTTTCAAGCCCCTGAAGATGAACGGGTGGTGGGAAATGACAAGATTGCATTGACTGCTCACCGCCTCCGCCATTACTTCCGGAGTAAGATCGAGGCACAGCAATGCTTTGTGGAATTCATCGGCCGGATCGCCCAGGAGCAACCCGCAATTGTCGTAATCTTCCTGAAATGCAAGCGGACAGAGAAGCTCCAGGTGCCGGATAATTTCAGCAATTTTCATGGGCATGATTTTTTCGAAAGTCAAAGGTAGGGATTTTCGGGGGGATTGTTGCAAATATTCAACCAGACTCGCAGGGTATCGGCGAAGCAACAAGGGAGCGTGACGCGTGACGCGTTACGCGTGACA
>JAPLDG010000081.1 GCA_026391845.1 Bacteroidota bacterium
CATGATAGGGACGTACCGGCGTGGTATCGATGCCATTGGCCTTCTCCCATATCACGAGGCCATTTTTGCCCATCACCTGTTCCATCATACCGACTGGTATATGGCTGAGGGTGTCAATGGTCACTACTCCCATGGAACGGAGCAACCGGTAAGTCTTCTCCCCGATCATCGGTATCTTGCGAATCGAGAGTGGCGCCAGAAAGGGTTGCACTGCATCGTGCTTCACATACAGTTCCCCGTTGGGTTTGGCCTCCCCGGTGGCAATCTTCGATACGGTTTTGTTCACCGACAGCCCGAAAGAGATCGGTAATCCAGTGTTTTTAATGATCCTCTCCCGCAACTCATGACTCCATTTCTGCAAACCAAAGAAGCGGTCCATCCCGGTAACATCAAGGTAGTGTTCGTCAATAGAGGCCTTCTCGTATAAAGGCGCCCTTTCGGCAATGATCTCCGTGACCGTTTGAGAATACTTTGAATAGAGCTCCATGTCTCCCCGCACAAGAATCGCATCACCGCACAGCGCCCGGGCCATCTTCATTGGCATGGCCGAATGGATGCCGAATTTCCTTGCCTCATAACTGCAGCTTGCCACGACTCCGCGGTCGGATGTGCCACCAATGATTACAGGTTTCCCTTTCAGTTCCGGGCGAAGGAGTCGCTCAACGGAAACAAAAAAAGTGTCTAAATCGAGGTGGACTATGTTGCGGGAGACTAACATAAGTAGCGAAGTAGCGAAGTAGCGAAATAGCGAAGTAGCGAAATAGCGAAATAGCGAAGTAGCGAAGTAGCGAAGTAGCGAAGTAGCGAAATAGCGAAGCAGGAAATCATGTAGCAGGGAATTTTTTATTTTTAAGTTTTTTCCGGATGGTTGAAAAAATACTGAGTAGTTCCTCTGCCTCAATTTTAATCGATCTGATCTGTTCCTGCTTCAACACATCCACCGCCAATAAAAAATCCAGCCAGAAAAGTGCCTCATCACATTCCTCTACAACAATGCATAGCTTCGAATAGAACTCAGCCTCAGATCGCCCCCTGGTCGCAGAACTGTAATTAGCCGCTACAGATGTCGCACTCCTCAAAAGTTGCCTGGCCAGTGATCTGTTAAGATCGCCCAGCCTTATTCCATTTAAGAGTTGGTATACTGAAACAGCAAAAGCACGAGTCCTTGATCGCATACGCTGGTTAAATGTTTTAACATCATACGTCTCCATATCAGATATTTAATGCTTAATCTGTATTTCCCCAAAAGGTAATACCCAAAATCTCATTTTTTTTCATTTTTATTTCGCTATTTCGCTACTTCGCTATTTCGCTATTTTTTTTTATTATATTTGCCGTGTTTCTAATCATTTTTCCGACGATAATATAATCATAATTTTTTAAAACACAAAAAAATGTTTTTCAGCAGCAACATAAAGTTTTTACGTAAACGGCGTGGACGGACCCAGGACGATGTCGCCGTTACCCTTACCATGAAACGCTCCACATTAAGCGGTTACGAGAACAACATTGCCCAGCCAGGTTTCGAGACCCTGATTGCCTTCTCAAAGTATTACAATGTTGCCATCGATACCCTGATCCGGGTTGACCTTGTCAAAATTCCGGAAAGCCAGCTCAGACAACTGGAACGGGGATACGATGTCTTCCTCAAGGGTTCAAACCTCCGTATTCTCACCACAACGGTAGGCTCTGACAATGAAGACAACATCGAACTTGTTTCAGAGAAAGCAAAAGCCGGATACACGAGTGGTTTTGCCGACCCCGAATACATCAGCATTCTGCCAACCTTCAGGCTCCCATTTTTATCCAGGCAAAAAAAATACCGGACTTTCCAGATAAATGGAGACTCGATGCTGCCCATCCCTCATGGATCATGGGTTACCGGGGTTTTCATCCAGGACTGGACAACACTCCGCGACCGGGATGCATACATCATCCTGACCATGGAAGAAGGTATTGTTTTCAAAGTAGTTGAGAACAGGATCAAAACCGAAGGGAAACTTGTCCTGCATTCACTGAATCCGCTATATGAGCCATATGATATAAATACCCGGGATATCCGTGAAATATGGCAATTCGTACACTATATCAGCCCTAAAATACCCGAAAACCTCAATTCGGAAAACTATCATCTCGTAGAAACCGTCAAGCAGTTACGCAACGATATCCAGGCCATTCAAACCCGGCTGAATATCTGATGGTGCAAAAGCATCTGAAAACTTTTTTTCAGAACATGTCGGATAAAAGAAAAACCTTAACTTGGTATGCTGAAATATTCCTTTTTTTATAAGACCCCATGAAAACAGAACCAAGTATCTATTCCGAAGCAGATGGCTGGGTGAAAAAGAGTGATAACAACCTGGGTAGCCTGGCCCGGCTGGTTTTTGTATTTGGCAACAAGGATTTGCTTAAAAAACAGGAACACATTGATTTTGTGGCGAGTGCATACCCTGTGGCACAAATTGTCGGGTGCTCAACTGCCGGTGAAATTTATCAGGAAGAGGTGTTTAACCACCATATTGTTTGTACAGCTGTATGGTTTGAAAACACACCTGTAGAAATTGCAGAAGAGCACATCCATACCATGGAAGACAGCTATGCAGTTGGCGAAAAACTTGCAGAAAAACTCGACAAGGAACATCTTGTTCACATCATGATCCTTTCGGAGGGATTGAATATCAACGGAAGTGAACTTACCAAAGGTTTAAACAGCCGGCTTAAAGACCGGATTCCTGTTACAGGTGGTCTGGCTGGCGATCAGGCCAACTTTGCCGAAACCCTGATTGTACACAACCACGCAGGCGAAAGAAATCTGGTAATCGCCATCGGCTTCTATGGGACACATCTTCAGGTTGGTTACGGATCGATGGGGGGCTGGGATTCATTTGGCGTTGACAGGGAGGTAACCAGATCCAAAGGGAATATTCTGTATGAACTTGACGGACATCCTGCACTGGAACTCTACAAACGATACCTTGGCGATCATGCAGCAAATCTTCCTGCCTCGGCATTGCTATTTCCATTAAGCCTTCGGCTGAAAAGCTCTGAAACCGCCCTTGTACGAACTGTTTTATCGGTAAATGAGGCAGACGGCAGCATGGTCTTCGCCGGTGATATTCCTCAGGGTGAAAATGTAAGGCTGATGAAAGCCAATTTTGACCGGCTGATTGACGGAGCCAACGGCGCTGCTGAAATGGCTGGAATCAGCCTCCGGAATTCAGATCCCGACCTTGCCATCCTGATCAGTTGTGTCGGACGAAAACTTGTATTAAAACAAAGAGTTGAAGAAGAACTTGAGATTATCCGCGATGTAATTGGCAATAGGGCGGCGATGACAGGTTTTTATTCTTACGGGGAAATATGCCCGATCAAACCGTTTGAACAGCATTGTGAACTTCACAACCAAACCATGACAATAACACTCTTTAAAGAAGTTTAGCCCCTGTGAAGTATGGAAAATAAACTGAATAAACTTTTATTGCGCCAGATAAAAAAACACTTCGGCTCCATGGAAAATATTCCGGAGGAGCTAAAAAGCATGATCCTGGATGTCAATAGCACATACGAAAATTTCGAAAGTGATACACAACTGCTGCAAAACTCAATTGAAATCAGTTCACAGGAACTCAGGGATGCCTTTCAGAAGCATAAACAGGATGCTGAAGCACAGAATGAAACCATTAACAAAATAAAAAAAGCCATATTTGCACTCAACCCTGCCGGCCAAAGCGGTATCGCTGAAAGTGTATCAGCCCAATCTGACAGCAGCTATCTGTTCGACTCTCTGATTAAGCTGATTGAAGACCGCAACCAGGCAGAGGAAGAAATTCTCAAACTGTCTAAAGCTGTTGAGCAAAATCCCGCTTCAATTGTTATTACAGATATAAACGGAGATATTGAATATGTCAATCCAAAGTTTTGTGATCTGACTGGTTATACAAAGGAAGAAGCCATTGGCAAAAATCCAAGGATATTAAAGTCGGAAACCACTCCCCGTGAATTTTTCACCAATCTGTGGGGAACAATTTTATCCGGGAAAGAGTGGAGTGGTGAGCTGCAAAACAGGAAAAAGAACGGAGAGCTTTATTGGGAATCCGCTTTGATATCACCTATCATCAGTGAAAATAAAAGAATCACCCATTTTATTGCGATCAAGGAAGACATTACAGAACGGAAACGGGCAGAAGCCGAAAGAATCAGGCAATCGGGATTAATTACTTCCCTGCTTGACTCAATTCCCGATATCATCTTTTTCAAAGACACAGAAGGGGTATATCTGGGTTGTAATCTTCCTTTTGCTGAATTTGTCGGAAAATCAAAAAACGAAATTATCGGAAAAACCGACTTCGATCTCTTTGATCATGAAACAGCCATTGAATTCAGGCATTATGACAAATTGATGCTTAAACAAAAACTTCCACGCCATAATGAAGAATGGATCACTTATCCCAATGGCAAAAAAGTTCTCATTGACACGCTGAAAACACCCTATTGGGCAGGAGATGGAAGTCTGATCGGCATCCTCGGCATCAGCCGGGATATTACCAAACGTAAACAGACCGAAGAGGTGCTTTTTAACGAACGGACACTCTTTCGAACCATCATCGATTTGATACCTGATGCAGTATATGTGAAAGATCTGAATGGACGGAAAATCATCGCCAATCCAAAGGAGGTTTTGTTTGCAGGGAAAAATTCAGAGAATGAAGTCATCGGTAAAACCGATTATCAACTGCATCCGGGCATAGAGGCAAAGCGTGCCCAGGATGAAGACCATTTTGTACTTCATTCAGGAAAGCCCCTTTTTAATATCGACGGAACATTGATCGATAACAATGGAAAGTTCCATTGGTTGCTGTGCTCAAAAGTTCCATTGCGTGATGTGCACGGGAAAATCACCGGATTGGTGGGAGTAACACACGATATCACGGAGCGCAAACGTGCTGAAGAAGCTCTTTCACAGGCTGCCGAACGCCTTTCGATTGCCACGAAAGCAGGTGGTGTCGGTATTTGGGATTACGACATCCTTCACAACAATCTTTTCTGGGATGATCAGATGTATCACCTTTACGGGGTTACGAAAGATTCAACTATTGGCCCGGACGAAACCAGGCAGTCAGGTATCCATCCTGACGACCTGATGCAAAGTGAAGCTGAAATCCGATTGGCAATAAGCGGTAAAAAGGAATTTAACACGGAATTCCGGGTTGTCTGGCCGGATGGCTCTGTTCACAATGTCAGAGCACTGGCTTACGTGGTAAGAGATGAAAGAGGAAAACCCATGCGCATGATCGGAACGAACTGGGACATTACCGAACAGAAGAACACAGAGGCAACTCTGTTAAAAGCCAAACAGGAAGCAGATATAGCCAGTAACGCCAAGTCAGAATTCCTGGCCAACATGAGCCACGAAATTCGGACACCTCTCAATGGAGTTATCGGATTCACTGATCTGCTGCTCAAAACACCTCTGAACAAGATCCAAAAACAATATACTGAAAATGTAAATATCTCAGGACATGCATTGCTGAGCATCATCAGCGACATCCTTGACTTTTCTAAAATTGAAGCGGGGAAAATGGAGCTTGACCATATTAAAACTGATATGATCGAGCTGGCGGAACAAACATCAGATATCATTAAATATCACGCTGCGCAAAAAGGGCTTGAACTTTTATTGGATATACAACCTGATATGCCTCGATTTGCAATGGTAGAGGTCAATCTGTTAGGAAATGCAGTAAAATTCACTGCCTCCGGAGAGGTTGAACTGAGAGTGACATTTGAAAAAAATAATGATATTTCCGGAAAATTCAGCTTCTCTGTCAGAGATACAGGAATCGGAATAAACCAGGAACAGCAAAAGAAACTGTTTAATGCATTTACACAGGCAGACTCTTCGACGACACGTAAATTTGGCGGAACCGGACTTGGCCTTACCATTTCAAACATGCTTGCCGAAAAAATGGGAGGTAAAATTGAAATCATCAGCGAAACCGGATTAGGCTCGAATTTCTTTTTTACACTGGAAGCAGATTATGAAAACGGAGAAAAACCAGATACTGTTACACTCACAGGGATAAACCGCATACTGGTAATTGATGACAACGAGAATAACCGGATGATTTTAGAGCATACTTTGCTCAGTTGGGGAATTGAATTTGTTGGAATTGACAATGGATTGTCAGCGCTCAAACTTCTCGAAATATCACAGCCGTTCGATGTGATTATCGTTGACTATCACATGCCATTTCTCAATGGAATTGACACCATCAGAATGATCCGTGAGCAATTAAACCTTTCCCCTGAACAACAGCCCACCATCCTGCTTCACAGCTCGTCTGACGATATCGGAATCTATGACGAGTGCAAAAAACTGGGGGTAAGATTTAACCTTACCAAACCTGTAAAATCGCAAGAGTTACTGCACTATCTGCAAAGCATTCACAGCCAACCCGTGAACTTGCTCACAAACGACGCCAAGCCGCTGCCTGAAAATACCTCCGGTTTAGAAAAGCTTGCTTCGAAGGTCATTCTTGTTGCTGAGGATGTTACCATGAACATGTTGCTTGTGACTACGATTATCAAACAAATGATCCCCAATATTACCGTATTGGAAGCAAAAAACGGAAAGGAAGCCTTGGAAATGACCATTTCTAAAATTCCGGATCTGATTTTAATGGATGTCCAAATGCCTGAAATGAGTGGTATTGAAGCGACCGTTTCAATAAGAACCCATGAAAAAACCGGAGTCGTCAGGATTCCCATTGTAGCATTGACTGCAGGAGCTGTCAAAGGCGAAAAAGAAAAATGCCTTGATGCCGGTATGGACGATTTTCTGACCAAACCAATCGACAGAAATGCACTGAAGAAAGTATTGGTCACATACCTGACAACATCCAATGCACAATCCGATATTTCCGGTGATGAAATTAGCCCACACAGCTCCAATCTTCATTTTGATGAAAAAATGCTGATGAAAAATATTGGCCAGAGTCAGGTCATTCTTGAAGAATTACTCGAGGTCGCTCCCATACAGATTTCTTTTGATCTGGAATCTTTGAAAAAAGGTATCAGGGAGACAAATTTGCAGGAAATTAAAAGATCGGCCCACTCCATCCGTGGGGCCTCTTCGAATATGTGCTTTCATGGTCTGGCAAATCTGGCAAAGGATCTTGAGTTGAACGTTGGGGAAGGGATGGGAAAAATAGACCTGATTTTCAATGAAATGCAGGCAGAATGGGAGCAGGTGCAGTTGCTTTTAAAAACAACCAAACTGTAAAGTCTGCCGGTGTATATTTATTTTTTTGAGGCAGTTTCTATGAATAATTATTCTGAAGAATGATTATATTTGAATTTTTATTTATTCATTGTCAAGAACATTAACCCATACTTAAACCCAAACCCCATGAAAGTAACTATTGTTGGATCCGGATATGTTGGATTAGTAACCGGCACTTGTTTTGCTGAGGTAGGTATCGACGTCACCTGTGTTGACATTGATCAGAAAAAAATTGAGAATCTTAAAAATGGCATTATTCCGATTTATGAGCCAGGACTCGAAGAGATGGTGCATCGGAATATGAAAAAGGAACGCATTCAGTTTACTACAAACATCGCTGAAGCGCTTGAGGGCTGCGAAGTAATTTTCAGTGCTGTTGGCACCCCGCCAGATGACGACGGAAGCGCTGACCTTCAATTCGTTATCAGCGTGGCAAGAGATTGTGGCAAACACATGAAAGATTACTTGCTGATTGTCACAAAAAGCACAGTACCCGTCGGGACAGCTGAAAAAGTAAGAAAAGCTGTACAGGAGGAGTTGGATAAACGGGGTGTTTCCATTGCGTTTGATGTTGCTTCGAATCCTGAATTTCTGAAAGAAGGTGCAGCAATTGACGATTTTCTGAAGCCAGACCGGATTGTCGTCGGCTGCGACTCCACCCGCGCCGAAGACCTGATGAAAGAACTCTACAGGCCCTTCACCCTGAATGGACATCCGATCATATTTATGGATATCACCTCTGCGGAGATGACAAAATATGCCGCCAACTCAATGCTTGCCACAAAAATCAGTTTCATGAATGATATCGCGAACCTGTGCGAAATTGTGGGTGCCGACATCAATATGGTTCGAAAAGGAATTGGTTCAGACAGCCGGATTGGCAATAAATTCATCTACCCAGGTGTCGGTTATGGCGGATCATGTTTCCCTAAAGACGTTAAAGCGCTGATTCACACTGCAGATGATTTTAAATACAGCCTTCGGGTACTGAAAGCAGTTGAAGCTGTAAATGATGACCAAAAGTCTGTTCTTTACAATAAAATGGTAAAACATTATGGTGGCGACCTGGCGGGAAAGACTGTTGCCATCTGGGGATTGTCATTCAAGCCGCAAACTGATGACATGCGCGAGGCTCCATCCCTTGTTATCATAAAAAAACTGCTTGATGCAGGCGTAAAAATTAAAGCCTATGATCCGGTTGCCATCCACGAAACGAAACGGGTCATGGGTGATAAAATTTATTATGCCCCCGACCAGTATGATGCGCTCATTGATGCCGACTGCCTGATGCTGGTCACCGAATGGCCGGAATTTAAATTCCCGAATTTTAACATCATCAAGAAACTCCTGAAAGATCTTGTGGTGTTTGATGGAAGGAATATCTACGAAATTGCAGAGATGAAACGCAAAGGTTTCGCCTACTACTGCATCGGAGTGGATACATCAAAATAGTTCAGGTTCAAATAATAACATAAAACCCATGTTAAAGAAAAAAATTTTAGTTACCGGTGGTGCGGGTTTCCTTGGATCGCATCTTTGTGAACGATTGCTTCGGGAAGGAAATGAGGTAGTATGCCTTGACAACTATTTTACCGGCCAGAAACAAAATGTTGTACATCTGCTCAGTAATCCGTATTTTGAGTTGATTCGTCACGATGTAACCATGCCTTTCTTTATTGAGGTGGATGAAATATACAACCTGACCTGCCCCGCATCACCTATTCATTATCAATACAATGCGATTAAAACAGTTAAAACATCGGTGATGGGCGCCATCAACCTGCTGGGGCTCGCAAAACGGATCAAGGCACGCATCCTCCAAGCATCCACCAGCGAAGTTTATGGCGACCCTGAAGTTCATCCTCAGGTTGAATCCTACTGGGGACATGTTAACCCCATCGGGATCAGATCCTGTTATGACGAAGGGAAGCGCATTGCCGAAACACTCTTTGTTAATTATCATCAGCAAAACAATGTCCGTATCAAAATCATGCGCATCTTCAATACCTATGGACCGCGCATGCATC
>JAPLDG010000199.1 GCA_026391845.1 Bacteroidota bacterium
AGATATTGTTTGTCAGGACTTATGAACGGGGTGTTGAAAATGAAACTTTGTCTTGCGGCACAGGCGTTACTGCATCAGCCATCGCCCATGCATACAGGAATCCGGTGAATCCTGGTTTTTATCAATTAAAAACAACGGGTGGGTCACTCGAGGTTCGCTTCCTTCAAACCGGAAAACTGTTTACGGATATCTGGCTTGAAGGACCGGCAAGTTTTGTTTTTTCGGGAGACGTGGAAGTTAAGTAGCGAAGTAGTGAAGTAGTGAAGTAGCGAAATTGTGAAATAGCGAAATTGTGAAAAATAATACACTCACCGGTATTCATGTTAAGTTGCGTGCATTAGAGCCGGATGATGCAGAGTTGCTCTTTTCATGGGAGAATGACACTTCCATCTGGGATGTCAGCAACACAATTGCACCCTTTTCAAGATTTCAGATCGAAGAGTATGTGTTAAATTCCCGTCAGGATATTTTTACAGCCCGGCAGTTACGATTGATGGTCGATGTGATTGATCCGGCAGAAAGCAGGGAACCGGCGGGAACAATTGATCTCTTTGATTTTGATCCTTTGCACCACCGTGCAGGTGTGGGCATTTTAATCCGTGAACCATACCGTAAAAAGGGATATGCCATGGATGCCATGCAAATTTTCATCCAATATGCCTTTACCACACTGCAACTGCATCAATTGTACTGCAATATATCGCCGGATAATGTTTCCAGTCTGAAATTGTTTGAAAAACTTGGGTTCGTCCGGTGTGGCATCAAAAAAGAGTGGATCAGGGGAGGTCAGAAATGGCATGATGAATGGATGTATCAATTGATTCATCATGACCGGTAAACATCGCGCTCTTGTTTTCGCCGGAATCACGGGTATTCTCCTATCCCTTGTCGTGCTTTGGTATTATATCGGTCTTACCAAACCCATGATTGATCTGAAGGGAAAGAAGTATTGCTTTTTTTACATTCATACCGGTTCAGATTTCAAGACGGTAAAAGACTCCCTGGTGCGAAAAGGATATCTTACCGACCCGGATAAATTTGAGTGGCTGGCACAGAAAAAGCGATATGATCAGCATGTAAAGCCTGGCCGGTACCGGCTGGTAAACGGGATGCGAAATAATGTGCTTGTCAACCTTCTGCGGTCAGGGAATCAGGAACCGGTAAGGATCATCATTCAGAATGTCAGGACACGCGAAGAACTTGCCGGCAAAATTGGCAGACAACTTGAGGTTGATTCAACACAATTAATCACCCTGTTCAACGATCCTTCCTTTCTGGCCGGATTTGGTCTTTCCCCTCCCACCCTGCTTGTCCTCTTCATTCCAAACACCTATGAATTTTTCTGGAACACCTCAGCCGGTCAGTTGTTTAAGCGTATGCAGCAGGAATATGAACTGTTCTGGACTCCCGGGAGGAAGCGCAAGGCCGATTCCCTGCAACTGTCAGTGGCTGAAGTCGTAACACTGGCTTCGATCGTTGAAAAAGAGAGTAATAAAAAAGCTGAAAAACCTGTAATTGCCGGGGTTTATCTGAACCGTCTGAAAAACCACATTCCTCTTCAGGCTGACCCTACCGTGATTTTTGCCTGGAACGATTATCGCATCAGAAGAGTATTGAAGGTGCATACGGAGATTAAATCCCCCTACAATACCTATTATCACTCAGGGCTGCCGCCAGGCCCGATCTGCCTTCCGTCTGTATCCTCCATCGATGCGGTACTATCGGCCAGAAATCACGCTTATCTCTATTTCTGCGCCAGAGAGGACTTGTCGGGTTATCACAATTTTGCCGTCACTCTTGATGAACATTCCCGAAATGCCCGGAGATACCAAAAGGCACTCAACAAAATGAACATCAAGTGAAAAACCTGCATGGTACGATGCAAACCCGGTTGATACCTGTTATCATATTGCTTTTTCTGTTCTCATGCATCCGCCTGAACGCCCATCAACATGATTCGCTGAACACGGATACGGCAACTATTCGGAAAGGAAGGCTGGCCGGGGTCCTGACCGTCCAGGGTGCCTTGTATATCGGAACATTTACGGGATTGTATTTTGCATGGTATAACGATTACCCGCAATCCTCGTTTCATTTTTTCAACGATGACAATGAATGGATGCAAATGGATAAATGCGGTCACACGATCACGGCTTATTACATCAGCCGGGTTGGTTATTCCGCCTACCGATGGTCGGGGGTTAAAGAGAAAAAGGCGGCCTGGTATGGAGGTTTGTTTGGATTCGCCTATATGCTGAATATCGAAATCCTGGATGGATTTTCTTCAGAATGGGGGTTTTCACCCGGCGACCTGACAGCCAACACCCTGGGCAGCATGATGTTCGTCGCACAGCAACTGGCCTGGCATGAGCAACGGTTTACCCTGAAATATTCGTTTCATCAAACTCAGTATGCACGCTACAGACCTGACTTACTCGGCGACAACCTGATCCAGAACATGATCAAGGATTACAATGGACACTCATACTGGATCTCCGGCAATATCTCATCCTTTCTACCTGAGCGGATAAAATTTCCGAAATGGCTCAACATAGCGGCAGGATATGGTGCGGAAGGGATGACTGGCGCTTTCAACAGCTCCCCAGATAAAAACGGGAATCCGTTGCCACCATTTCCAAGGTGCCGGAAATTCTTCCTTTCCCTGGATATCGACCTCACCAGGATTCCCACCAAATCAAAGGCACTAAAGTTGATCTTCAATGTACTGAGTTTTATCAAGATCCCGGCGCCAACGCTGGAATACAACACACTTGGACAATTTAAAGCCTACCTTTTATATTATTAAAAAAATCATGTACCTTTACTGCTTTATCCGAAATGGAAAATCAATCAAATCAATATTACCCCGGGCAGTCAGGTAGTTTTAACAACACCCCTGTGCCTCAAAACCTTCCCAACGCCAATCTCATTCTGGTTCTTGGTATTTTATCGATTCTCTTTTGCTGGTGGCACTTCGTTTCCATTGCCGGAATTGCCCTGGGACTCCTTGCCCTGGTATTGGCCCATCGCGAAACCAACCGCTATCAGGCCTATCCAGACACTTACACCATAAGTTCACTGAACAACGTGAGAACCGGCCGAACCTGCGCACTGATCGGACTTACCATATCGATCATTGTTTTTGCTTTTGTCATGTTATTGATTTTCGGCGTTATAGTTACTTTACCCTTTTGGGGAATGATCCAGTCGCCATGAAAATTTTCCCAGTATCACTGATCCGTGAGGCGGATTCCTATACCATTGCCAATGAACCAATTGCCGGCATTGACCTGATGGAGCGTGCAGCAGAAACTTGTTTTACATGGCTGGACGAGAACATTGATCCTGAACAGAAAGTCATGGTTTTTTTTGGTTCCGGAAACAATGGTGGCGATGGGCTGGCTATTGCAAGAATGATGCTGGAGGCTGAATACCAGGTGGAGGTATTTTGTTTATCCGGTCCGGACAAGATGTCGCCGGATTGCAGGATCAATTTTGAAAGAATCAGGGAATCGCGGAATGGATCGTTACATATTCTGAGTGAGACAGCAAAACTGCCTGAGCTGACAGCCCATGATGTTGTTGTTGATGCAATTTTCGGAAGCGGGTTAACCCGTCAGCCGGAGGGGTTTACTGCAACGGTTATTTACCACATCAACTCCAGCGGTGCGTTGGTGATTGCTGTTGATGTGCCTTCCGGGCTTGTTTGCGATGGCACGACCCAAACGACACCCTGCCATCTGGTGATCTGTGCAGATTACACCTTGCCCGAAAACGATCCTTTTATCGGTAAATGGGAATTGCTTGACATAGGTATCAACGCGGATTTCATTGATTCGGCAAAGGTTCAGAATTTCATGGTTGAAGAAGATGATGTTGCCGCAATTCTTAAAATACGCAATAAGTTTTCACACAAAGGAACTTATGGCCATGCTTTAATCGTTGCAGGATCATCAGGAAAAATGGGGGCAGCTGTATTGTCGGCCAGGGCTTGTCTGCGATCAGGACCTGGTTTGGTTACCGTGTGTGTTCCCCGATCAGGCGTTCAGATTCTGCAGACTGCAGTTCCGGAAGCTATGCTTGCCATAGATCCGGGAGTGGATCATTGCTCCGAAGCTCCCGAAATAGCAGATTATTCTGCTGTTGCGATCGGCCCTGGAATAGGCACTACTGCGGATACGTCCGCCGCCTTGAAGATCATGATCCAGCATGCGAAAACTCCCATCCTTTTCGATGCCGATGCGATCAATATTCTGGCCGAAAACAAGACATGGCTTGGATTTGTGCCAAAGGGATCCGTCTTTACACCTCATCCGAAGGAATTTGAACGGCTCATGGGAAAAAGCAGCAACAATTTTGAGCAAAACCGGCTGCAGCGGGATTTTTCCTTCAGATACCAGTGCTATGTTGTTTTGAAAGGAGCGCATACTGCCATCACAACCCCGGATGGCCGCTGCTACTTCAACACTACAGGAAACCCCGGGATGGCAACCGGGGGAAGCGGTGATGTGCTCACCGGGATTATTACAGGACTCATGGCCCAGGGGTATTCCTCCCTCGAGTCATGTCTTCTGGGTGTTTTCATTCATGGACAAGCGGGAGACATTGCTTTGAGTCAGAACGGGTTCGAAGCGCTGATAGCCAGCGATATCATTATTAATCTGGGGAAATCATTTCAATTGCTTTATGGAAAATTTTGAAAAAGACATTCTGGCTGGCATGGTCATTGCCCCTTATCTTCAGAAGGCAACCGCCTTACGTGGCGTGAAAAGGTATGTTGGAGGAAATCAATTCCGGCATGCTTTTGCCACACTGGCAATTTTAATCGACTATCATTACATGGATTCTATCTTACTGAAGGCTTCAGTGATCCATGACTTAATCGAGGATGTCAAGTGTGCCTCCTACGATGAGATCAGGGCGATTGACAGAGATGGCCAGCAGGTGCTGGAGCTCGTGCTGGAGGTGACTCGCCAGAAACCGGAAACCAAGCAGGATTTTCTGAAACGGATCCTGCTGGAAGGATCAGATTCAGCCAAAGTTCTTAAATGCGCTGACCGCATCAGCAACCTCACCGACCTTCATCCTGACATTTTTGACAAGGAGTATATCAAAAACATGATGGCTGACACCAAGAAATGGGTCATCCCGATGGCCCAGCAGGTAAACCAGGATATGCTGTTTGAATTGCAGGATCTGATCAAACGACGTGAAACAAACCTGACATTTTCTTCGTCAATCTGGCCAATGAAAAGGAATGACAAGGGTTAGCTGACTACTGCCTCTTCTATAATATCCGCCTCAACCCTCAAATTGTCGATGATGAAATTCTGCCGTTCCGGTGTGTTTTTTCCCATATAAAATGTCAACACATCCAGCACGGCTGATTCTTTGGTGAGAATAACCGGGTCGAGACGAATGTCTTTGGCAATGAAATATTTGAATTCATCAGGCGAAATTTCGCCAAGTCCTTTGAAACGGGTAATTTCAGGATTTACGCCAAGTTTGTCCATCGCAGATCGCTTTTCCTCTTCACTGTAGCAGTAGATGGTTTTTTGCTTATTGCGCACCCTGAATAGCGGTGTTTGAAGGATGTACAGGTGGCCATTGCGAACCAGGTCGGGGTAAAACTGCAGGAAAAAGGTGAGCAGCAGCAA
>JAPLDG010000180.1 GCA_026391845.1 Bacteroidota bacterium
TTAAAATTACTCCGACTTCATCTGGTTTATAATAAATCACATGAAATTTAACTTTTGTTGATCGGTAACCATCCTTTATGTAATTTATATCTCGACCTAGGCTTGTATTCCTCGAAATAAATTCTACTTCATCAATGATTAAATTATAATACCTATCAGCTTGCTCAATTGATCAGGTATGTTTTGTATAAACCCAAATTTCTTCTAAGTCCTTGACAGCTTCATTTGAAAATTTGAATTTCCTCATGGTTACTCATTTTTCATATGAAGAGATTTCAGGTGGCTTTTTGAATTGAAATCCTCGGCTATTCCGCTTAATTCGCCTTTTTCAAGAGCGGACCTCAACTCTTCCATCTTCTTTTCCTCTAATTCAAGTAATCTTAATCCAGCACGAATGACTTCACTAGCCGAGTGAAATCTTCCTGACTTAACCTTTTTTGAGATAAAACCCTCAAAATGATCACCTAATAAAATTGATGTATTCTTGCTCATATTGATTCTTTTTTACAAAAGTACCAATAATTGGTACTTAATGCAAGTTTAATTTCAAATAATCCCACATGACGCTATAACGCCTAACCGGCAAACGTATTGCGGGTATTTGCTGGTAGCGTATTTGAGTTCTGGTTATGTTTTTATAGATTAACTTCCTTAATTTTCCGGCAATCCCAGCTTTACGGTTGACATGTTATGCGGTGTGTTTTATTCAATATCAAATATTATTTTCAGATTCTCCTTGATTTGCCTCTCGACCTCTGCCGGAATATTTCCAGCTTTTTTGATCAATCTTTTATTATCAATTGCCCTGATCTGATCAATCATAATATCGCAGCCTTCTTCTAATCCGCAACATCCCTTCTTTAGATGAATTCTTAAAATTTCAATCTCCTTTTTAACAGTTGTTGTTATTGGACAAATAAGTGACGATGGGTGGTGCTTGTTCAACAGGTCTGTTTGGATAATAATGACCGGTCTTACTTTTCCCGGCTCGATCCCAATAGTTGGATTAAGGTCTGCAATCCAAATTTCAAACTGCTTAGCCTTTATAGTCAATCATTTCAAATTCATGAAGAATATGCAATGAATCATTCGCCACAAGTTTTGATTCCTTTTCAAGTTTGGAAGCTAATAGTTTCCGTTTTTGAACCTTGTTGTAATAATCCAGGGCATCATTGATATACCTGTTTCTTGATTTCTTGATATGGCTGAGAACATGTTCCGTCTCATTGAAGACAGAATCATCCAGTTTTAAAGATAGTGTTTTCACAGGATTCCTTTTTATTATATCACAAGGGTATATACTATTATGGAATACACCAAATTTTTCTAGTTTATTTTTGGGTTATGTATGGGATTTCGTCTAAACTATAATAAATTTTCAACCCTCGTTCTTTCGCAATCTTTACATCATTGTCTGCACCTTTTGATGCACCTTCAAGGCGAAGAACTGCATCACATTTTTCAAGTAAACGATGTGCAACAGGATATTGTATTTCGTCCCAAATACTGTCACCGGTTTCTTTTGAACCCGCCAAGTGCATCAATGGTAAAGCAATCCATTCTCCAATCATTGGAATATGTCCTTTACGGAATAAAGGCAAGGCAACCGATTCAAGTCTGTCTAAATTTTTCTTTATTAAAACCGGGTCGTCATTTGTTCCTCCACGGTAAGGACCTGCTATAAGAATCATCATAATTTTAAATTGTTTAATCTTAAAGTATACTGTTAAGTTTTATGTATTGAAGAAGCATTATTGTTTTACCGTCTTTTATTTCTCCTCTTTCGATCATTTTCATTGCTTCCGTAATATCAAGTTCTAAAACTTCGATATTTTCTTCCTCGTGTTCAACACCACCTCCATCAGTTACTTTCATTTCTTTTGAATATTCTGCAATGAAGAAATATAAAATCTCCGTCACTGAACCGGGTGACATATAAGCTTCAAATATTTTTTGTACATCTGTTATTTTGTAACCTGTTTCTTCCTCAGTTTCCCGTCTGATGCAATCTTCTGCATTATCTTTATCTAACAATCCTGCACAAGCCTCGATTAGCATTCCTGTTTCATTCCCATTTACAAATGTCGGAAGGCGAAATTGTCGGGTAAGAATAACTGTTTTTTGATTTTTGTTGTAAAGTAAAATTGTAGCCCCGTTACCTCTGTCGTATGCTTCTCTGCTTTGGGTAAGTTTTGTGCCATTTTTTTTGGTATATTCATAAGTGATTTTCCGCAGTACATACCAATTGTCGGAAAGGACTTTTGTGTCTAATATTTTTATGTTGTATATCATTTGTAGGTTGTCTTGTTATATTGCCACTGACGTGTGGCCTGTAGCCACAGCAAAGGTAGTACCTGAAATAGAAGACGATTTACCTGCATTTTGTGGATTCAGGCGTGTTATGCACTGGGCTTTACTGAGTTTTCGATATTGTTCTTCCTGAAATACTCAATTATTTCCTCTTTTGTCATCTTTGACAATTTTTCACCCAACCTTCTTCTTTGTTCGCGCATAAATTCAACAGCGTCAAACGTTTTTTTAATCGTTGTCTCCATATGTCATAAAATCTCTTGGCGAACGGATTTCTATTTGTTTATAGCCATTTTTAATATTAATCGCATTATAGCCTCTAATTCTCTGAACATTTACGATTTGCTTAAAATTCCAGCTAATCAAAAAATCAGCCCGATTTATCGTGGCAAGGGCGATGTGTAAGCAATCTGGTAGACTTGTTTGTCCTACAACTTTTTCCAGAATGTACTGGGTTGCCAATTCTACTGCTTCTTCATTTGCTTCAATGAATTCTGTATTTTCAATTTTTATATTTTCCACCAATTTCTTAACCTGATCTGGAGCAAGGGCTAACTCTTCCTGTGTTACCGTTGAAAATAGTAATTTAAATTCTCCTTTTTGCAGTCTCTCAAAGAGTGGTTTCGTGAATTCCGCAAATTCTTCATCGAAAAAACCACCAAAAACGGATGTGTCTATGTATAATCTTTGTTTCATGTTATAAAGGTAAGAAAAATCTCATTTATGTAGAAATGTTTTCTGGCACTATGTCGCACTTAGCCTTGTGCATAACACTTCTCTAAACCCCGGGTTGTGATGATCTTTACCTTGGCATTTTTACGTGCAAATGTATTAAAGCGCTTATATTGTGATTTTTAGTAATGTGTTTTTTTCTTGACCTATCCAATTAGAAAATTTGCCTGTGCAAGTTCCCTGAAAATGGAAAGCAAGCTGATTTAGATGACAATTCGGTTCAAATATAGGGTGTTTATATGCAAAACAAAAATATTAGTAAATGTTTTTTAGAAATCTAATTTGTCCAATGGATTCTCAATCTGACCGAATCCTTGTAAAAAATATTTCCAACCCCACGCAACCTTTTACAGGTTTCTCTTGTCATTGTCATAAATGGCTGCTTTGTTCCCCAAATCCAACCGGGAATCATCCATTGCAAACCGAAATATCATCAATCTCATCTTTAACAAACCTTTTAAACCCTTTCAACCATGGCAAACACAAGACACAATTGCCTTACCCGCGGTACATCCGGGAAGGTTGGAGATTTGAGTTTTTGCTCCAACGGACAAATGCGTTCAAGGCCTGATTTCTCAAAGCGCGTTTTGTCATTATTACAGAAGGACCAGGGCAAACGGTTTTTGAAGGCCATTGACTACGCCAGAATGGCCACTACCGACCCGGAGGTCAATGACTTTTATGCCAGGAAGGCCGCCAATAAGCCCGGTCTGGGAGCCTGGCATCTGGCCATCAGCGATTATTGTCGCGCTCCTCAGATTTTTACTGCCGATTTCAGGGAATTCAGCGGGAAATCAGGGAATTCAATAATTATTCGGGCATACGATGAATATGCAGTAACTGAGGTCATGGTTTCCCTCGTTTCCCCGGAGGGTATCATCCTTGATGAGGGTATGGGGAGCGTATGCAATTTCGATGATGAGTGGTTGTATTCACTCAAGTCTGATGTTGACCTTGTTCCTGGTCTTTCATTTGCAATCAGCGCCAGGGACCTTCCGGGGAATATCACAACAGTTTCCCTCACCTGGCCGTTTGACTGTCGCAAGATCATTGAATTTGAACAACCCATCCTGCCGGGAGCCTCGAAACTCAGGCAGAAAAGTCAGTTGAGGATCAGGCGTGACACGTGACACGTGACAAGTGACGGGTGACTGCCGACTGCCAACTGCCCACTGCCTACTGCCAACTGCCCACTGCCAACTGCCATGTCAAATCCACACAAGTAAATGGCATTAAAAACAACCGGACTTTTTAAAGACATTCACGGGGGGGCATCATGAATCCGGAATTTGTGGTAAGAACATTGGAACAAATATAGTATATCCTGGAAGAATATGCAAATTATTTTTCCCGCATCGTCTGAGGCAGTTTTATCACTGTAAATTTTAATATTTTTGCCTAAAAAAGCAACATGATCAACCAAGCGCTCCTGAATCCCAAAAGTATTGTTGTTGTCGGCGGTTCCAACGATGTTCAAAAGCCTGGAGGAGCCGTTCTCCGCAACCTCATTGAAGGTAAATTTCAGGGAAATCTCTATGTAACCAACCTCAAGGAAACTGAGGTCCAGGGTATCAGGAGTTTTCAGGACCCGTCACAATTGCCTGATGTTGACCTGGCGATCCTGGCCATTGCAGCAAAATTCATCCCGGATACGGTGGAATTGCTTGTGAAACAGAAAAATACAAGAGGATTTATCATTCTTTCCGCGGGATTCAGCGAGGAGAACCATGCCGGTAAACTGCTCGAACAGCAAGTGGTTGATATCATCAGTAGGGCAGGGGGCTCCCTGATTGGCCCCAATTGCATCGGTGTGCTTACGTCTGCCTATCACGGCGTTTTTACAAAACCCATCCCAAAGCTTGATCCCAAAGGCTGTGATTTTATTTCGGGTTCGGGCGCTACAGCTGTGTTCATCATGGAGTCGGGCATTCCCAAAGGGCTCACCTTTTCACAGGTTTTCTCAGTAGGAAACAGTGCTCAGCTGGGTGTTGAGGAGATCCTGGCTCATCTCGACGAAACTTTCGATCCTTTGACCAGTTCCAGGGTTAAATTGCTCTATATCGAAACAATTTCAAAGCCGCAGATGTTGCTGAAACATGCTGCTTCACTCATCCGAAAGGGTTGCCGGATTGCTGCCATCAAGGCAGGATCTTCGGAGGCTGGCATCAGGGCAGCTTCGTCACACACAGGCGCTCTAGCCAGTCCGGATATTGCGGTGGATGCACTGTTTCGCAAAGCCGGAATCGTGCGCTGTTATGGCCGTGAGGATCTTATCAGCGTAGCCTCCGTATTTACCTTTCCTAAGCTCACGGGCGACAATATTGCCATTATTACCCATGCAGGTGGTCCTGCCGTGATGCTTGCCGATGCCCTTTCCAATGCTGGTATGCATGTGCCCCATATTGACAACCCTGCATCAGTCGAATTGCTTTCGCAGCTGTTTCCGGGATCTTCCGTGGCCAATCCAATTGATTTCCTGGCACCCGGTACGGCTGAACAGTTGGGAATCATCATCGATTATACAGATCAGAAATTCGATATCATCAACGGGATGGCGGTAATCTTCGGCACACCGGGATTGAAACCTGTGTTCGATGCATATGACCTTCTTGACCGGAAAATGAGATCAGCGGGCAAGCCGGTTTATCCGATTCTGCCGTCTGGTCTTACGGCCAGGGAGGAGGTGCAGGAATTTGTCGCCAAAGGGAATGTTTTCTTTCCGGATGAAGTAATATTCGGAAACGCTGTTGCAAGGGTGTATCACGCGCCAAAGCCTGCCCCTGTCAAGCCTGTTCTGCCGAAGGTTAACCGGAAAACCATCCGTTCCATCATTGACCAGTCATCAGACGGGTATATCGCTCCTTCAGCCATCCAGGGGCTCATGGATGCCTGTGGGATCCCAAGGGCGGGAGAAGCGGTTGTTACAACTGCCCATGAAGCAAAACTTGCTGCAAAACAGCTTGGCTTCCCGGTGGTGATGAAGGTGGTTGGCCCAGTACATAAATCGGATGTAGGAGGAGTAGTGCTGCATGTGAAGGATGAGGCAACAGTCGGACGCGAATTTGAACGGATGATCCAAATAAAGAAAACTACTTCAATCCTTATTCAGCCAATGCTTTCAGGGGTTGAACTTTTTATTGGCGCTAAATATGAACCGAAGTTCGGCCACCTCATCCTGTGCGGGATGGGAGGCATTTTTATCGAGGTATTCAAGGATGTAGCTGCAGGTTTATCTCCGCTTACCAAAACAGAAGCGCTTGCCATGATCCGCAGTCTGAAAAGTTACAAGATCATCAAGGGAGTTCGCGGTCAGCAGGGAGTCAATGAGGCCATGTTTGCGGATGTGATGCTGCGGCTGTCGGCTCTCCTCTCTGTGGCGCCGGAGATCGTGTGGGTCACCGGAAAGAGTGGTGGCAGTGGATGCGAGGATTTGCTTGAAAAGGGGGTGACGCGTGACAAAATGCGTGACACGTGACGAAAAACGTGACGCGTGACGAAAAGCGTGACGCGTGACGAAAAGCGTGACACCCGTCACGTGTCACCTGTCTCGTGTCACGGTTACATCAGTCCGATCTGCTCCAGAAAGATAGCGACCAGCCCGGGTTTCAGTGCTATGGTAAATATCAATCCGAACAAGGCACCCCAGAGATGGGCATCATGGCCGATGTTGTCGCGGCTGTTTTTAGCCATATAATACTCATATCCTACATAAAAAACACCGAAAATGGGAGCCGGGATCGGTACAGGTATTAAAAAGAGGTAGATTTTCCCGGTCGGGAAGAGGATGATGCTTGCAAAGACCACAGCGGCAACGGCGCCCGACGCTCCCACGGCATTGTAGAACACGTCATTTTTATGTTTTCCGTAGGATGGAATGATCGAGAGTATCAGTCCCCCGATGTATAACAGAATGTAATAAAAACCAGATTTTCCCGGGAAGTATATTTTAAAATATGATTCAACAATAACGCCAAACGAATAGAGTACCAGCATATTGATGAAGAGATGGACATAGCCGGCATGGAG
>JAPLDG010000028.1 GCA_026391845.1 Bacteroidota bacterium
TGTCACCCCTCCGGGGTTCATTGGATCTTACACCTCGTTCCTTGCTAAAATCATGTCACCCCTCCGGGGTTCATTGGATCTTACACCTCATTCTTTGCTAAAATCATGTCACCCCTCCGGGGTTCATTGGATCTTTCACCTGATTCCTTGCTAAAAACCAGTTATGACAGATACAGCGCTGAAAGCGCGTAATATACTAACCGTGGGTGAAGCCCACGGTATCCATGCTGCAATCCACACTCCTGAGCCCTGAAAGGGCGATATATCAGCAACTTCGTGGCTGATTGCTGATCAAATCCATCACAGGAATGATTCATCTCAATCAATATGCATTTCTATGCTTAATCGGGAAAATGCAAAAAGGCAAAAAAAAAATAATTATCTTTATCCTCAAAATCAAAAGTCGCCAACTGCCGACTGCCCACTGCTATGATCTTTCGTTTTAAAACCCGCGAAGTCCTCCTTTTCATCCTGATATCACTGGGAGTTTATATGGTATTTATTTTTGGATTTGCCTGGATATAGCCATATTCAACTCCATATAGTTTTCCGGTGGCCGGGGGAGAAAGCAGCAAGATCAATTTTGAAAAAGCGGTCTATTTCAGCATTGTGTCGTTTCATACCATCGGGTTTGGCGATATACACCCGATTACCCAGCTTGGCCGTCAGATCGTCATGATCCAGTCAACAATCTCCCTGTTTTTCACCTCTATATTTTCGGGATTCCTGGTCTATTTCGTGATTAAGCGCCCCCAGGATGTGTTCACGACAAAAAAAGAGCCTGGACCATTGAAAACAATACCCGGGTCAGGGCTTATCGCATCGAGGAAGAGTTACCGGATCTGGAGAAAATCCTGTATTATGATCTGAACCTGGATGATGGTGCTGCCGTATCTCTCCGCAATGCGATACAGGAGGCGCTTGAGGCCAAAACGCTCCTTCACATGAAGTTTTCATTCATCGGAAACGACATAAAAACCGGCGAGCAGGTGGCTTATGCAAAATATTATGATTCCGGGCACCTGAGCTTCGGAAAGATGTTTCTCAATGTCTATTCCTGGGATCCTAACGGAAGAAGAAAAAATTTCAGGTGGAGAAATTTCGAACGCATAGAACCGATGGAGAAAATTAGGGAGGAGGGGTTTTTTGTAAGGTGGTAGCTGGTAGTTGGCCTGTGGCATTTCAAATTTCAGATTTCGCATTTCAGATTTCAAAGTTGGCACAGGGCAGGTGCATATCCGGTGTTAAGAGGTAATAGACTTGTCATCTCGAGGGTTACAGGCTTGATTGGGATCAATCTGAAAAATAATTAGTTTTATCCTCAAAATGAAATGCGAAATTTGAAATTTGAAATTTGAAATTTGAACTGCCAACTGCCCACTCCTTAGAACCTTTTCACATACCCATGACAATACGGCGTTGCCCCTTTATGTTCGTAATAATCCTGGTGATAATCTTCGGCTTTCCAGAATGTTTTAGCCGGGATTAACTCCGTTACCACCTTGAATCCCTTCTCTTTCAGCTGGCCGATCAGCTTTTGGGCGATCGCCTTTTGTTCCTCATTCAGGTAGAAAACGGCCGAGCGGTACTGTTCACCCCAGTCGGGGCCCTGATGGTTCCATTGGGTCGGATCATGGGTTTCGAAAAACATTTTGGCTACCGCTTCATACGATGTCTGAGCCGGGTCAAACACCACTTCAATGGCTTCGTAATGGCCTGTGTTTCCTGCACAAACCTCTTTATATGTTGGCTTTTCGGTCTTACCCCCTGTGTAACCAACGTCAGTTGAAATGACCCCTTTGATCTTTTGCATGTAGTACTCCACACCCCAGAAGCAGCCACCGGCGAAAATTGCCGTGTCGGTTTTTGCAGTGTCTCCGGCTGGTATGAATTCGAGTGAAATGGAATTCACGCAATGGCGTGTATCTTTCTCAGTCAGTTCTTCACCAAGAAATACATGTCCCAGGTGGGCGCCGCATCTGGCACATTCGATTTCGGTGCGCATGCCATCGGCGTCGGGGATTCTTTTGACGGCCCCCGCGATTTCATCGTCAAATGCGGGCCATCCGCAATGGGCGTCAAATTTATCGGTGGAACGATACAAGGGCGCGCCACATCGCTTACAGACGTAGGTCCCGGTTTCGCTGAATTTTTCATATTTGCCCGTGTAGGGGGCTTCGGTCCCTTTGTGAAGGATCACCCGTTCTTCTTCAGGTGTCAATTGCTTGAAAGTCATGTTTTTTTGATTTGTTATTGTTGTTGAAGGCTGGTTCTGGGAACAACCCGTCAGGATCAGCATGGACAAGACAAAGGTAAGTATCCGGTTTTTATTTCGCATCTAAGATATAGTTGGTCTGAATAGATACGAAAGAATGACGGATTTATTACAATTTTTAATTTTTACTGGCTAGCTGTTTCAGGATAAGACAATATGGCAAACCCTCCCGGCAGTAATAGGCGGGTGAGCTATTTTTTCTAATTTTGCATTTTGCATTTTGATTTTGCATTTTAAATTCGACCTATGAAGAAAATCCTCGGTATGGGCAACGCCCTTGTTGACATCATGATTCCGATTGAGAGCGACAACATTCTTGATTTCCTGGCACTGCCCAAAGGGAGCATGCAGCTGGTTGATATTGATCGCAGCAACGCAGTTCTCTCCGCATTAAACGATTATCAGAAAAGTCATTCGGCAGGTGGATCGGCGGCCAATACCATTCATGGGCTGGCCATGCTTGGCGCAAAAACCGGATACATCGGCGTGGTGGGCGAGGATGAACTGGGCGGGTACTTCGTGCGCGACCTCATCAAAGCCGGTGTTGACCCGCATATGATCCACAGCAACCAGGAAACCGGACGGGCAGTGGCACTTGTTACCCCTGATTCGGAAAGGACCTTTGCTACATTTCTCGGGGCGGCGATTGAACTGACCGCAGAGCATCTGGGAATTCAAAATGCAGACGGCAAAATGCAAAATGCAAAAACCAGCATCTTCAAGGGTTATTCCTATTTTCATATCGAGGGATATCTTGTGCAGAACCATGAATTGATCCGCCGGGCAGTTGAACTGGCGCAGGAACACGGGCTGATCGTTTCCATCGATATGGCCAGTTACAATGTGGTGGAGGCAAATAAGGACTTCCTTTTATCGATCATTACTGAATATGTGGATATCGTATTCGCCAATGAGGATGAGGCAAGGGCGCTTACGGGACTTGAGCCCGAGGAGGCCCTGCTTGAATTGAGCAAACTTGCAGAAATAGCTGTCGTAAAAACCGGCAGCAGTGGTTCCATGATTAAGTCGGGCCATGAAATCTATAACATCGGCGTGATTGATGTAACCCCCATCGATACCACCGGCGCCGGTGACTTATATGCTTCCGGATTTTTATATGGACTTGCCCATGGAAAATCACTGCGGGAATGTGGCGAACTTGGCGCAATCCTGGCCGGAAATGTCATCGAATTCATGGGATCAAAAATGTCGGAGGAAAGGTGGGAGAAGATCAGAGGGGAGATGTAAAATCGTGACTCGTGACGCGTGACGCGTGACTGCCAACTGCCACATTTCCCTTTAATTCCTTTTCTGGGACCTTGGTTAATTGCAGAATAATTCCTAATTTTGTGGCCCTTTCACGAAAATCATAATTTTCAATCACTTATATAATTACTTAGCTGCCATGAAGGTATATCAAACCAACGAAATCCGCAACATCGCTCTTATCGGGGGCGCCAAATCAGGTAAAACGACTTTAGCCGAAGCCATGCTTTTTGAAGGAGGGGTGATCAGCCGCAGGGGATCAGTGGAAGACAAGAACACGGTTTCCGACTATCGCCCGATTGAGCTGGAGCGTCAAAACTCAGTTTCTGCAACGATCCTTTATACACTGTTTGACAATAAAAAGATCAACATCATTGATACTCCGGGGTTTGATGATTTTTGCGGCGAGGTGATCTCTGCGCTTCGTGTGGTTGATACCGCAATTATGCTGGTAAACGGGCAGAATGGCGTTGAAGTGGGTACGGAGATTACCTGGCGTTATGCCAATCGTGCCAATACGCCTGTGATGTTTGTGATGAACCACCTTGACCAGGAAAATGCCAATTTTGATGAAACACTGCGCCAGATGAAGGCTCAGTTCGGTAAAAATGTTACCCTGATGCAGTACCCGGTGAACGCAGGTTCTGGTTTCAACACCATCATCGACCTGCTGAAGATGAAACAGTATAAATATCCTTCCGGCGGTGGAAAACCTGAGATTTCGG
This sequence comes from Bacteroidota bacterium, assembly GCA_026391845.1. GTDB lineage: Bacteria > Bacteroidota > Bacteroidia > Bacteroidales > FEN-979 > CAIVAT01. The sequence continues at coordinate 4,267 of JAPLDG010000028.1, forward strand.
ATATTCCTGACGGCGAAAAAGATAAAGCGGAAGAGATGTATGCCTCCCTGATGGAAGAGCTGGCTTCCAAGGATGAAAACCTGATGGAAATATTCTTTGACAAAGGCTCCCTTACCGAAGAGCAGATGCTGCAAGCCCTTAAAACCGGGTTGATCAACCGCACGATTTTTCCGGTTTTGTGCACCTGTGCCAGGCAGGATATCGGTGTCGGACGTTTGCTCGAATACATCACCGGCAGTTTTCCTGCCCCGAACGAGATGCCCGGTTTGAAAACCAAAGAGGGCAAACTTTTACAATGCAAATCGACGGATCCCGCTTCCGCTTTTATCTTTAAAACTTCCATCGAACAGCATCTCGGGGAGATCTCCTATTTCAAGGTGTATGCAGGCGAAATCACCGAGGCCATGGATATGGTCAATCCCGTTCGTCAGTCGAAAGAGCGTCTTTCCCAGCTTTTCGTGATCAATGGAAAGAACCGTGAAAAAGTTGAAAAAATGGTGGCCGGAGATCTGGGCGCCACGATCAAACTTAAAAATTCGTTTACCAACAATACGCTCAATTCCCTGAAGAACCCGGATGATGTGATCGAACCCATCACTTTCCCCGATCCGAAGTTCAGAACGGCTGTGCGGGCAAAAAGCAACACCGATGATGAAAAGATCAACATCGTTCTGCACGAACTGGCCAAGATGGATCCGACCCTGATCATGGGTTATTCCCGTGAGCTGAAACAGATGATCCTGCAGGGCCAGGGCGAACTTCACCTGAACCTTGCCAAATGGCATGTGGAGGTTCTGGAGAAGATCCCCATGGAGTTTTACGCCCCGAGGATTCCCTATCGCGAAACCATCACCAAACCAGCCAAATCCATGTACCGCCATAAGAAGCAATCGGGAGGATCGGGACAGTTCGGTGAGGTGCATATGTCCATCCAGCCTTACAAAGTGGTGATGGCCGATCAGACCGAATTCCCCATCCGCGGTCGCGATGTGGTTGAACTCGACTGGGGCGGACGTCTTCAGATGAATAACTGTATTGTCGGCGGCGCCATTGATGCGAGGTTTTTACCTGCCATCATGAAGGGTCTCATGGAGAAGATGGAAGAGGGACCTCTGACCGGTTCTTACGCCCGCGACATCGTGGTAAATGTTTACGACGGTAAGATGCACCCGGTTGACTCCAATGAAATTTCTTTTAAACTGGCAGGCCGCAACGCCTTCCGTGAGGCTTTTAAAAATGCCGGTCCGAAGATCATGGAGCCGATCTATGATGTGGAGGTGATCGTTCCCGAGGACAAAATGGGAGAAGTCATGACCGACCTTCAGGGTCGCCGTGCAGTGATCATGGGCATGGACAGCGAAGGAAACTACCAGAAGATCATGGCCAAAGTACCGCTGGCAGAACTGAACCGGTATTCCACGGCGCTTAGCTCCATCACCAGCGGCCGCGCAACCTACAATATGAAGTTTGCCGAGTATTCACAGGTTCCGGGAGATATCCAGGACAAGTTGCTCAAGGCTTACGAAGACCAGGAGAAAGACGAAGAATAACCTTGTCTGCAATCGTTCCTGATCCGGTTAAACACGACGCGTATGCCGTTTTAAAGGTGGCTGATTTCAGGTTGTTCCTGGCCTTCCGCTTTTTTACGACCCTTGCCATCCAGATGCAGGGGCTCATCGTGGGCTGGCAGATGTATGAACTGACAAAGGACCCGCTGGCGCTGGGGCTGATCGGACTTGCCGAGGCAGTGCCGAATATTGGTACGGCGCTTTTCGCGGGCCATGCCGCCGATCGCTACAACCGGAAAAACATCATCGTAATTTTTACCCTGCTTTTCCTGGTCGGCACCACGCTGTTATTTTTATTTTCCATCAAATCGCTGGGAATGATCGCCGCTTTCGGATTGGCGCCCATTTATGTGGTGGTGATGATTTCGGGGGTTTCACGGGCATTTCTATATCCTTCGATCATCTCGCTGATGTCGCAACTCATCCCAAGGCGACTCTACACCAACGCTTCAACCTGGAACAGCACCCTGTGGCACATCGCAGCCATTACCGGACCTTCGCTCGGCGGATTGATCTATGGGTTTTTTGGTGTGCGTGCAGCCTATCTGAGCGTACTCTTCTTTTTAGCGCTTGCACTGGCGCTGATCGGGTTCCTGAAAAATCGTCCTGCGCCGGAATTTGTGGCAGGGGAAACCCTGTATCACCGTTTGTCATCGGGACTGAAGTTTGTATTTAACAATCAGATCCTGTTGGGTGGCATGTCGCTCGACATGTTTGCAATGCTTTTCGGCGGAACACTTGCCATGCTGCCGTTCTTCGCGGCTGAAGTGCTGATGGTCGGGCCGCAGGGACTCGGTTTTTTGCGTGCGGCTCCCATGCTTGGGGCCGTGGCGATGTCGCTGGTGCTGGCGTACCGACCTCCCCTGGTTCATGCCGGGAGATACCTGATGATCGGCGTGGCAGGTTTCGGATTGAGCATCATCTGCTTTGCATTGTCCCATAATTTTTATCTCTCCCTTGGATTTCTCATGCTGAGCGGCATGTTCGACAACATCAGCGTCATCATCCGGTCCACCGCCATGCAGCTGCTTACCCCCAATGAAATGAGAGGCCGTGTTGCCTCGGTCAATGCCATCTTTATCGGTTCATCCAATGAAATCGGTTCCTTTGAGTCGGGAGTCGCTGCAAAACTCATGGGGCTTATTCCCTCTGTAATCTTCGGAGGGCTTATGACCCTGGGGATTGCGGGGTTTACAACCAGGTTTGCACCGAAGCTGAGGAGGTTGAATTTGAGGGAGATTGGGTGAAAGAGGGACAAAGTAACAGAGTGACAGAGTGACAGAGTAACAAAGTGACAAAGTAACAAAGTGACAAAGTAACAGAGTAACAGAGTAACGGGTTGGAGGAAATCAGGTTTGGTTGTAGTTTTATCTTTGTTTCATGTTTTTATTAACATTTCAGGGTTTTTAGATTACTTTCTGACTTTTTCCGGATTAAGTAGAAAACTAAAAATATGAAAACCCATAAAGACCTCGACGTTTGGAAAGATAGTATCAAAATGGTTGTGGAAATCTATCGGGCAACACAAAAATTCCCAAAGGAGGAATTATTTGGTCTTGTACAGCAACTGCGCCGGGCAGCAATATCAGTACCGTCCAATATCAGTGAAGGTGCTGCACGGAACCAGAAAAGAGAATTTATCAGGTTCCTGCGAATTTCAACAGGTAGTCTGGCAGAAGTGGAGACCCAGCTTTTCATCGCGAAACAATTGCTCTTTATAGCAGAACAAGAATTTACCAGCCTGACAGCATTATGTAACAAAATCAGATCACAGATTTCCGGGTTGATAAAAAAACTTGAAACCCAAATCTGAATCCTTCAGTTACCCTGTTACTCTGTTACTTTGTTACTTTGTCACTCTGTTACTTTGTTACTTTGTTACTCTGTTACTTTGTCACTCTGTCACTTACAAATACAACCCAATCAACCCCCAATAATCCTCCTCCTTCATCTTCACATTTCCTCCATTCACCTTGTTATGTACCATCGATTCGAAAAGAGGCTGGCGATGGTCGCCGGGAATATTCAGATCCGACAGCCGGATCGGGCAACCGAGCGATTTGAAGAAGGCTTCGATGCGGTTGATGGTCTCACCGGCGGTGAGGGTTTCGTCGAAAAGGCCGGCCCCGAGCTGTACAATGCGGTTTTCGATTCGGTCTTTAAAGTGGCGCATCCAGGCGGGGTAAACTATGGTAAGGGAGGCGCCGTGGGGAACATCATACAGGAGGGAGAGGCTGTGCCCGGCGCTGTGAACGCCCCAGTCGCCGGTTGAGCGGCCGTACATGGTCATGCCGTTCAGCGCCATGGTGGCGGCGAACATGATTTTTTCCCGGTATTCGTAATTCTGCAGGTCGCTCATTAGTTGTGGACCATATTCCATTGCTTCCTTGACGATGGAGATAACGAACCGATCGGTAAGGGTGGTATCGCCGATGCCGAACCATGCTTCGAAACAGTGGGCAATGAGGTCGGCAACACCAAAAGCCGTGTAATCGCGTGGAACGGTGAGAGTAAGCTCCGGATCGAGAAATGAATGTTTCGGGAACGTAAGTGGGGAGCCGAAAGCCGATTTTTGTCCCGTGGCATGGTTGGATACTACGGCAAAGGGATTCATCTCGGTGCCTGTTGCTGCCAGGGTGAGAATGGCAACCAGGGGAATGGCCTTCTCTGCTTTCGCTTTACCGGTGAAAAAATCCCAACCCGGATTTGGCACCGGGATGGCGACTGAAATGATTTTGGAGGAGTCGATCACGCTTCCGCCTCCTACAGCCAGGATCACATCCACCTGATGTTCCCGGCCGATGGCTGCCGCGGCATCCACATCTTCGATTACAGGGTTTGACTTGATTCCACCGTATTCACATACATCGAAACCCTGCGCTTTGAGGTCTTTCATGATCCGGTCGTACAATCCGCTCTTTTTTACCGACCCTTTCCCGTAAACGAGCAATACCCGGTTACCATATTCTTTTAATGTTTTTCCCAGGGAGGAGAGGATGTTTTTTCCGAAATGAAGGTTTACGGGGTTATAGGCGATGAAGTTTTCCATAATTGACAATTTATTTCAGGGAGATTTATACAGATTAAACGGTCAAAAGTACAACTAATTGCCTGTTCTGTGAGCGAAGATTTTCGATGATCCGAATCCCTCGCCTGGATAACCACGATCAGCGAAAATTCCAACTGGACAAGCTGGAATGGCCCATGGAATTCTGCATTAAAAATTCATACTGCCGGGTGCCTTCCTGGCAACGATGGTTCGTTGTTTGGTCGCGGCGCTATCGGCTACTACTGGAGTAGTACACAAGATGGCAACACAGGCGGCTGGCATCTGGTCTTCAGCTCTTCGGATAGCAATGTTAATGCCTGGCCTCTCAAATCGAATGCCTTCCCGTTGCGGTGCATTAAATAATAGAGGCATCCTGCCTGTCGTCTGGCTGGGAACATGCATCTCCACCTTGTCTTATCAGATAGCAGAGATGGATTCCGGACCAATAATGAAATTTTCCATCTCCTTCCGGGTAATTATTTCGGCCTTGTTTACCGGATAATTTGAACGGAAGAAATCGAAAGATTTCTGTTTACCTGACTTGTTCCATTTGAATTCGAAAAGGTTAAAACTCCCACCTGATTCTTCAATCAGATCAATCTTTTTCCGGTCGTGTGTGCGCCCGCAGAGATTCAATTCACCATATTTAATCAAATATAGCGAATATACTCCTTGAAATCATTTTTTAATCGTTTTGCTCTCCATGATATTTCTGCAATCCGCCTTCATCCAATTTAAAAATGCATGATTTTGGTATTGACTTTATATGATTATTTCATTACTTTTACGCGACATGATTAAAATCAAAAACCATGAAAAAATTCTACCTGATTTCAGTCCTGCTATTTGGTTTAATCAACGTTTATAGCCAAACCCCGATCACGCTGACCTTCCAGGCGAAAGATTCCCTGACCCAGAATGCTTTGGACTTAGACAGTGTCAACGTAAAAAACCTGACCGAAAACTGCGATACCACCCTGTATGATGCAGTTTCTGTGCTGAATATTGTTGCGTTGTGGCCTGTCGGCATCGAAAATCCCGCAGTCGGGGGCTCGGAATCGTTCGTGGTGATGCAGAATGTTCCCAACCCTTTCCAGGGATCAACCCTTGTCAGGATCTGGCTCAGGAATGCCGGCGAACTGAATCTGGCTGTTTACGATAACCAGGGAAACTCCCTGTCGCAATACCACCGCGGTTTTGACAAAGGCTGGCACCTGTTTGGCATTTCGACCAAAGAGTCTGGCCTGTTGCTGCTAAAGGTGTCGGACAACGCGCTCACCAAAACGATTAAAATCCTCAGTACAGGTAATGGCAATGAAGGCAACCGGATTACCTGCAAAGGTCCAATCGCTCAGGGTTCAACCCTCAAATCATCCCCTGATGTAACAGGCTTTATCTATTACCTGGGGAACCAGCTGCAATATACCGCTTACGTGGGCGGATATCAGGCCAGGATCCTTTTTGACAATCCTGTTTCCAGCGAAACTTACACTTTTGCGATGTTGTCATCCTTTACCTGTGGTACTTCCTTCACCATCAGCCATGTGGCAGGAGAGGTAGCGCCGGTAAATAAAACAGTTATCTACGGCACTGTGACCAATATCCCAGGTGAAACCTCCAAATGCTGGATCACCAGCAACCTCGGTGCCGACCATCAGGCAACAGCGCTAAGCGATGCCACAGAAGCCTCGGGAGGCTGGTACTGGCAGTTCAACCGCAAACAAGGGTACAAACATACAGGGTCAGTCAGAACACCCAATACCACCTGGATATACCCAATTGAAGAAGACCTGGACTGGCAGGCTGCCAATGACCCGTGTGCCATTGAACTTGGAAGCGGATGGCGCCTTCCAACTTATATAGAATGGTATAATGTGGATGCAGGCGGAAACTGGACCAACTGGAACGGACCGTGGAACTCTGCGTTAAAAATGCATGCTGCAGGGAAACTGGAGGCCAGCGATGGTTCTCTTTACAGTCGCGGCTCACGCGGCTATTACTGGAGTAGCACACAGGGATGGTCCGGCGGCTATGACTTGAGCTTCGGAAGTACTTCCAGCAGTATCCAATCGGCTGTTAAGGCGAACGCCAAACCCCTCCGCTGCCTCAGAGAACCAAATACGGCAGCACTCCCGACGGTCACTACAGCCGGAATAACCGGCATCACCCCTACATCGGCCAACGGCGGCGGCGAAGTTACCAATGATGGAGGCGCCAGTATAACTGCCAGAGGCGTTTGCTGGAGCACATCGCCAAATCCTACAACTGCCGACAGTTTCACTTATGATGATTGGGGAACCGGCGCTTTTGTAAGCAATCTCACCGATCTTATACCCGGCACACCTTATTATGTGAGAAGTTATGCAACCAATTTCATCGGAACGGCTTATGGGAATGAGGTGACTTTTACGACGCTGCCATTCTCATTTACCTGTGGTACCTCCATCACCATCAACCATGTGGCAGGGGCAGTGGCACCGGTGAATAAAACGGTTACGTACGGCACAGTTACTAATATCCCCGGCGCTCCTTCGAAGTGCTGGATCACCAGCAACCTCGGCGCCGACCACCAGGCAACCTCTAAAAGCGATGCCAGCGAACCCTCGGCAGGCTGGTACTGGCAGTTCAACCGCAAACAGGGGTATAAGCATACCGGTTCAGTAAGAACACCCAATACCACCTGGATTACCTCCATCAATGAAAATCTTTCCTGGCAGGCTTCCAACGACCCGTGTGCCCTGGAACTTGGCAGTGGCTGGCGTATTCCAACCAATACAGAATGGACCAATGTGGATGCTGCCGGAAACTGGACAGACTGGAACGGTCCCTGGAATTCAGCATTAAAAATGCATGCAGCCGGAGGCCTGTACTACTCAAGCGGTGCACTGGTCAGTCGCGGCACGTGGGGAGGCTACTGGAGCAGTACGTCGGACCTTGCCACTCACGGTTATTACCTGCTCTTCGACAATATTGAAAGCCTGACATACGGTTATTATAAGGAATATGGCTATTCCCTCCGATGCCTCGCATATGCAAGCGCCTCAACAATACCAATAGTTTCCACTTCTCCAGTAATTGATATCGCACAAACAACTGCAACCGGCGGAGGCAATGTGACCTCAGATGGCGGAGCATCAGTAACTGCGAGAGGTGTTTGCTGGAGCACTTCTCAAAATCCAACCATTGGAGACAGCCATACAACCAATGGCAGCGCCACTGGTATTTTCGTGAGCAATCTTACCGGATTATCGCCAAATACACCTTATTACATCAGGGCGTATGCTACAAACAGTGTAGGAACGGCTTATGGCAATGAGATGACCTTTTACAACGCTGCCGGCAGCTTCTACCTGCGGTTCATCCCTCACCATCAACCATCTGGCAGGAGCGGTAGCCCCGGTGAATAAAACAGTTACCTACGGCATTGTGACCAATATCCCTGGTGAAACCTCCAAATGCTGGATCACCAGCAACCTCGGAGCTGACCATCAGGCAACAGCGGTGAGCGATGCCACTGAACCCTCGGCAGGCTGGTACTGGCAGTTTAACCGTAAACAAGGATACAAACATACAGGCACGGTTCGAACGCCCAATACCACCTGGATAACCTCCATCAATGAAAATTCTGATTGGCTTGTTGCCAACGATCCCTGCACCATTGAACTTGGAAGTGGCTGGCGAATTCCAACCCATACCGAATGGACCAATGTGCATTCAAGTGGGAACTGGACCAATTGGAACGGCCCATGGAATTCTGCTTTAAAATTGCATGCTGCCGGGAACCTCGAACACGGCAATGGTTCAGTTTACGGACGCGGCTCATTTGGCTACTACTGGAGCAGTGCGCAGTACAGTGCCGAAGGGGGCTGGGAGCTGTTGTTCTACAGTGCAGGAACCCAAACGAGAGATCAGGGCAAGACAAACGCCGAATCCGCACGCTGTATCAAAGAATAGAGGAAATCTGCTTGTCGCCTGCGTGCAGTTGGGCAGGGCAGGTTTTGAAACCCCGGCCGTAAATACTCCCCCGGCAGTGAGGCACAATGGAGTTTGATTTTCCGGAAATTACATGCTGCAAAGTTGTTGTAAATTCCTAATTTTGCACCCTGATTATCAACACGCAAAACCATGTACGGGAACTTCCAGCAACATCTGCAGAAACAGCTTGATTCCATCGTTGCCGATGGATTATACAAAAAGGAACGCATCCTTGTCACCCCGCAGGGGGTGGAAATCAAGACCGACCACGGTGACAAGGTTCTTAATTTCTGCGCCAACAACTACCTTGGCCTCTCCAACGATCCGCGGGTAATGGCAGGTGCGAATTACACCTTTTTCCGGTATGGATTCGGGATGTCGTCGGTGCGGTTTATCTGCGGAACACAGAAGATTCACAAGGATCTGGAAGCAAAACTGAGTGAATTCCTGGGAATGGAGGACACGATTCTCTATTCATCGGCCTTTGATGCCAACGGCGGTGTGTTTGAACCCCTTCTCGGCGAACAGGACGCCATCATTTCGGATGAACTGAACCATGCCTCCATCATTGACGGAGTCCGCTTGTGCAAGGCGCAGCGATTCCGGTACAAGAACAACGACATGGATGACCTCGAGGAGGTTCTCCAGGATGCCGGTGAAGCCCGGTTCAAACTGATCGTTACCGACGGGGTGTTTTCCATGGACGGGATCATTGCCAAGGTGGATAAGATCTGCGACCTGGCTGAAAAGTATAATGCCCTGGTGATGGTTGACGATTCGCATGCCACCGGCTTTGTAGGTAAAACTGGCCGTGGAACCATCGAGCACTGCAATGCCCAGGGAAGGGTTGACATCATCTCCACCACTTTTGGCAAAGCGCTGGGAGGCGCTTCAGGAGGATGTATTTCGGCTAAAAAGGAGATCGTTGAGATCCTCCGCCAGCGTTCAAGGCCATACCTCTTTTCAAACACCCTCGCCCCGGCCATTACCGGCGCCACACTCGAAGTGCTGAACATGCTGTCGGAAACCACGGCGCTCAGAGACAAACTGTTTGAAAACACCCATCTTTTCAGGAAGGGCATGGAACAGGCCGGATTCCGCATCGTACCCGGGATACATCCCATCGTACCCGTATTGTTCGGACATCTTCCCAACGATGCCCAACTGTCGCAGGAATTTGCCAACGAGCTGCTTGAAGAGGGAATCTATGTCATTGGTTTCTACTACCCCGTGGTCCCGAAAGGCAAAT
>JAPLDG010000343.1 GCA_026391845.1 Bacteroidota bacterium
TCTACCGATAAAAAATGATAAAAACAAATCAAGTTATTGACAATCATTTGTTTGTAACTACGTCAGAAATGAATATGTATAACTTTTATTATAAATTTATTTAACCAAATCAGCCCTGCCGACTTTTCGGAGTGGGCTCAAATTTCAAATGTGAGATTTCAAATCTGAAATTTGGGTTGCGAAAAAGTGATGGGCGAGGGTTGGATTCCCGAAATCAAATCTCAAATGTGAGATTTCAAATCTGAAATTTGGATTGCGAAAAGATGATGGGCGAGGGTTGGATACCCCGAAATCAAATCTCAAATCTCAAATGTGAGATTTCAAATCTAAAATTTGGGTTGCGAAAAGATGATGGGCGAGGGGTTGGATACCCCAAAATCAAATCTCAAATTTCAAATGTGAGATTTCAAATCTGAAATATGAATTCGGAGAGCTCAATGTGGGATTTGAGACCAACCCTAACCAAACCCTACCCAAACAAACATAGACACAATCTAAATTACAATCTTTTTGCATAAATTAAAACATTCTTTCCTATATTTGGATTTCTTTTGTCGCAGAAGTCATGTGAATTTCAGTCGAGTTCAATATTCTAGGCATTATATAAACATATAATACACATTCTTATGAAACGTAATAATTTTACTCATTTGTTGAAAACATTGTTCCTTATTTTGTTTGTACTTCTGATTTGTGAATCGGTGAAGGCGACCGCAAGATATTGGATAGGTGGTGGAAGTGGAAATTTTAACGATGGAGCAAAGTGGTCTTTAGCGACTGGAGGTTCAGCTATAGGAGGAACTATAACTTGGGGTTCTACTGATTTTGCCTATTTTGACGGTAATTCTGGAACTGTTGGGACGGTATATCTTAATAATAATTACACGATCTCCCACGTGAACCTGGCTGGTGCGCAGAACGTTACTTTTGAATCAACCGGCGGATCATATACATTAACTGTTAGCGGAACAGGTATTTATGGTGGATCGAGCAACACCCTTACAATAAATGCCAACACAACAATCTCTTGCGCTAATCCCATTAGTGGAGGGACAACCTCGACATATATTGATAATGTTGTAATAAATGGAACCCTCACAATGACTTCGTCAGCAAATAGCTATTTAAATTCTACTTATTTGACAGTTAGTCTCGGAGGTCTTTTTAAGACTTTTTATTCAAACACTAACTCTTCTGGTGGATGGTGGAATGCTGGAAATTCTCCAATACTCAACCGAATTACTCTAAATGGCACTGTTGAATTCTCCGGAAACAACCAAAGTGTTCCTGGTTTGGGTTATGCTACATTAAAATTTTCCGGATCTACTGTGGGAACTGCAAATAAATGTAGAGGAAATATTTTTGTGACAGACAAAATGACTGTTTCTTCTGGCAAAATTGACCTTAACAGTACTATATTTGTTTTCCAAGGAACTACCTTTACAAACAATGGTTCAATTTTAGGTATTGGCACTTTAAAATTTCGTGATAATGTCTCAATTACAAATCAATCCTTTACCGGAAGTGGGACAACAGTTGCTTCATTAATGGAAATGGCATTGACTAAAGATGTATTAATGTCATCCACAGTAACAATTAATGTTGATAATTTTTTGTTCAGTCAACAAGGTAATTTAGATAATGCTACAGGTAAATTAACAATTGGTAAAGGTTCGGATTGCTCTGTTTCTTTTGACGATGGAGGAGGTGGAGTTCCTACAGGGAATTTTACACAAAGCCCGATTTATAATTCCGGTGTTGGATTATTGTCAATAATTTATTTATCACAATCTGTTTCAAAAACAACAGGAGTTGAAATGCCTTCTTCTTTTGGTAATTTAATTATCAGCAATACCCATGGTATTGTCCTAAGTGATAATATTATTGTCACTAACAATGTTGAAATACAAAATCCAAGCACTGGGGGTATTTTAGATTTGAACGGAAAAACACTTGTTTTTCAAGGTCCTATTTTTACAAACGCAGGAACAGTAACAGGAGCAACTAGTAGCAATTTAACTTTTCAATCTGCGGTTCCTCAAACATTTGATTTGAGTGGAGCTACTTCAACTTTTATAGATATTTTAAAAATTGACGATACTGGGTTGACTGCACAGGGAAGCGGCGTTGAAAATCTTGTAGCAAACAATATCTATTTCAATAATTCTGGAGGCTTGACAAACACGAGCACAACCACTACTATTGGTATTGGAGGCACTACTTCATCAATAATTGAATTCGAAGATGTTAACAGTCTCGGCATAACTTGTGGTAGTTTCGGTGGTGCACCCACATTCAATATCGGCACTAATGGATTAACGGTAAATTATAAAACAGAATCGTCATCCCGGACAATTGGGTATGAAATGCCCTCGCCTACAACAAATACTGCTTCTAACATTTATGTCTCAAACTCATACGGTGTGGTTAATAGTCGTGATATTGAGCTGACAGGCGATCTAACCATCGCCAGCGGCGGCATCTATAGTTTAAGTACCTATAAAACCAACCGCGCCACATCAGGTGGAACACTGTTAGTTGCCGGTACCATGAAATTAGGTTCAAACACCGGCGGTCAAACAGGCAGCAACTTCCCAACCAATTTCAGCACCTTGACCCTGAGTTCAGGCGGAACGGTTGAGTATAATGGAGCCAATACTATCACACAGACCGTTTTCCTTCCGACTTCTCCGGTCAAATATGCAAATTTAACTTTAACCAATGGATCCCGTGCAGGAACTGCCTTTAAAAACATCACAGACGACCTGACGGTTTTGGAAAATCTAACGATCAACATGGATACTCAACTAGAGGTTCCTGTGTTAACGGATCTTACAGTGAATGGTACTACGGCTATAAATTCTCCTGTGGGTCTATTGTTAAAGTCTGATGCAACCGGTTCAGCATCCTTTATCGATAATGGAACAATAACCTATGCCAATAATGGTACCGCTGATGTTGAACGTTATCTAACATCTTGTGTCGGTGGTGTTGATAGTACGTGCTGGCATTATATATCCGCACCGATAACCAATGCAGTAACAGGAGTATTTACGGGTGATTACATGAGATGGTATGTTACAGCTGCCTCTGGCTGGAGTACGGAATATACCCAGACCACCTATCCTTTATCAGTGATGAAGGGATGGGCCGTGAGTGAACAGGGGCATGGTACTCCGACACTTTTGTATGATCACGATTTTATCGGTGAGTTAAATACGGGGGTAAGCGCAAAATCACTTGAACTGACCGGGGCAACAGGTGGTGGTTATAACCTAATTGGAAATCCATATCCCAGTGCAATAGATCTTGAGTCATCCTATATTACTTGGACCCATGTTTCTTCAAAAGCATGGTATCTTGAACAAGCATCAGGAAATTATAAGGTTTACCTGAAAGGTGGTTCGGGGAACACCGGGACACGATATGTTCCTTCCATGCAAGGTTTTTTTGTGTACGCGAATGGGTCTTCCCCTTCAGTTACCTTTCCAAATACTGCCCGTTTACATGATCATTCATTCAATTTTTATAAGGAGACTTCAAATGAACTGGATGTTTTGTACCTTAAAGTACAAGGTAATGAAAAGACAACCAGTGATTTAGCTTCAATAGTTTTAAGAGATTATTCAACGCAAAATTTTGATGAAGACTATGATGCTCAGAAGTTGTATGGAAATGAGCAGGCACCACAATTATATACTCTGAGTAACGACAACGTTTCCCTTACGATCAATTCATTGCCTGTCGCCGGTAAAACCACCACCGTTCCGGTTTGTTTCAATGTGTTCAAAAATGGCACAGGAACTTATAACCTTACGGCAAGCAACCTTGGAAATTTCAAGGCGGGTACCAGGATATCAATTGAAGATAAAAAGACTGGCAAGACCCAGGAACTTACGGCAAACCCGGTTTATAGCTTTAACTTTACTGATGGGGAAAATCCTGAAAGGTTTTTATTGCATTTCTTCAATTCAGCTTATGGTATTAATGATGCAGGTACCTTGAATGACCTGCAGATCTATTCAAACGCCAACACCGTTTATGTGAAAGACTTTACCGGGCATCCGGAGAGCGGCGACCTTTTTATATACAACATGATTGGACAGGAGATCATGCACCAATCGGTTGCAGCCCTCTCCATCAACAAATTCTCTGTCAACTTACCTGGCGGTTACTACATTGTCCGCGTCATTACAAAGGATAAAACCTTTAACAGCAAGATTTATCTGAATTAATATCCTTATTACCAGGACTGTAAAACCGTAAAAAATTATGAAAAATATAACTCCGCGTAAGATGAATAAAATAAAGAGTTTGCTGGTCATGCTTCTTTTCTGTGTTATTTCCTATGGGTCATTTGGACAAACTGCACCAGCTCCGCCACCACCCCCGTGTCCTACCAATCCGGATAATAAGGTTGGCGGTCCTGGCCCTGCCGGCACGCCCCTGGAGGACGGAGTATGGTTCACCCTCGGCCTGGCCTTCTTTTATGGAGCGTACGAGTTTAGGAAGGCGCTGAAGAAAACCAGGGAACCGGTTAAAGAGGACTGATCTTTAATGTCCACGACTGTTTGTTCTATTCTAAGATAAAGGATTTCTTCAAAGATTCCCGGCATAAACAAACCCGGGCGGTTCTTTTGTTTGCGGCGATTACCTTATTTATCCACTATTCCTACCGGTTTTGGGCATACCAGTTTGATTTCTGGCCCATCCAGCCCTGGATGCATGAATTGCACCGGGTGATGACGGGGTGGGTCTTTATCCAGAGTACCTGGATCAACCAGCATATCCTCCATATTCCAATGACACTGACCGGCAAGACCATGTACTTCGACAATGGCCGCGGAATGTGCATCAATGAAAGTTGTGCCGGTGATAAGCAGATCCTGCAGTTTCTGTTGTTAATGCTCATCTATCCGGGGAGCTGGAAACATAAACTGTGGTTCATTCCATTGGGTATGGTCATCGTTCATTTTACCAATATTCTGAGGGTCGTACTGCTTTCACTGGTCTCCATCAGCCATCCGGAATGGTGGCAGTTTGCGCATAATACGGTGCTGAGAGGCATGTTCTACGTCGTGATCTTCGCCCTGTGGGTGCTGTGGGTGAAGCGGATCAGCCCGGGAAAATAAGTGGCATCATATCATTTTCCAGGATTTCTTACAGAAATACGATCCAGTGTGAAAAAAATCGTTTCCTGACGGCATCCTCATCGTTCGTGTGGATTTTTTGGCGATGGGATAAGGCATGGGGTAGGTGACATGCCAGGGGTGTGGACATGCAATGGGGTGTAGGGCCATGCCATGGATGTAGGGCCATGCCATGGCATGGCCCTACGGGCAACCACCCGCCAGGGTGTTCCCGCCTGCCGGGATGCCCTCAACACCCGGGATTTCCCCAACAAAACGACGCTCCCTGCGCAGGGTCATTCACCCCGAAGATGCCGCCAACTTGGAAGCGGAAATGTATGCTGCAATGCGTACAATCTTGTACAAAAGTAAAGTTGTGATATTTGGAAACATTAACTATCTTTGTAGAAAAAATGAATGCAAAAATTTCAAACCAAATTTTTAGAAGAAGCTGACAAATTCATTTCAGAACTTGACGCTAAAACGGCAAAGAAAATTCTGTATAACATCGACCTTGCTGAACAGACGAATGACCCGAAACTCTTCAAAAAGCTTAACAGTGACAGACATCAAATCGTATTCTTTAGCGGAGATGAAAGATAAATATATCGGCGCTGTTGGTTCTCCGGAAAGGGATAACTACGAGTATGAACTTCGTATGGACGTTTTGGGGAAAATGATTAAAACAGCCCGACAGGAACGCAACCTGACTCAGGAACAATTAGGGAAACTTGTTGGCGTGCAGAAATCTCAAATTTCAAAACTTGAAAGCAATACCAATAGTGCGACCATTGATACAATCCTGAAGGTGTTCAAGGCTCTTAAGGCAGACATTCATTTCAATGTAAAAATGGAAAAGCATTATATTCAACTTGCCTGAAAGAAGGTAGAATAACCTTCCCCACCTGCGTTTCATCGCCCACAATCACCTTCACCAAAAAACACCCGGTGGCTGATTCCAGGTTGATCATGGTGAGGAGGTCGCTGCTCAGCCGGGTGCGTGTGATCCGCCGGCCAAGAATATCATAAACCATCACCTCGCCGTGCAGCGCCACCCCTGATTTGCTGGAAATACAAACAGCATGGCCAGAGGCGTAGATGCTCACCGGCGCCTCCTTTTCGCTGTCATTCACCCCGAAGGTGCCGCCAAAATGGAGGAGAAAACGGGCTTCCGCATCATTCACACCGGCTGTAAACGGATACATCGGATTGTGCCTGAAATTCTGAACCTTTGATGTGTGCAAATCTTCGAGGGTAATATTGAAGGATGGCGGGAAGGATTCAAGCTGACTGGCCGTCAATGCATAGTTGCCATCCACACCTGCCATAAAACTCAGCGGAATGACCGCCTGGTCAAATTCGCTCCGGAAGTCGATGGAATAATTTCCGGTTGGCTTTACGGAAAACAACCCGGGGGCGGATTCATAAAAACTGAACATTTTTTCGGCGCCGCCCAGGGCTGTTTCGTGTCCGAATTCAATCACCGCTTCGTCAGAATAGGCGGTAGCATCCCCTGAAACCTTCAGGCGGAGGATGTTGGGGTTTCCGGGGGAGGATTTAAGAAACGCCTGGTTGGCATGAACCCTGATTCCATCCTCCATCCCCAGCGTTCCGGACGAGGCAACTTTGACCATAAATCCCTGGCCAACGGGAATATACCGGCTTACGCCATGGGTTCCGTCCGATTCGAGACTGTTGCTGTTATAGGTGCCGTAATTTCCTGCGGCGTCATTCCAGATGCTCATGTCATACCCGCCTTCACTGGAAACCAGCGCGGTTCTCGACCAGCCGCTGGCAGCTTTCCAGTCGATGGAAGAGGGATAAGGGTTTCCCATGAGATTATAGGCTGCGTAAATCCCTGTGCCGCTTTTTGACAGCGCTGGAGAAATGGTTCCGCTGTTCAGGGTGCCTTCAAACTGCTTTACAGGATTTATTCCCTGGTATTCAACAAGATATCCTCTTCCTGCCACAAATGAACCACTCCCGTTTGCATCATTCCAGGTGGGGTAAACGGTGGTGTTCTTAAAATTAACCCAAGTACCGGCCGGCTCATACCAGGTAAAGAAGTCATATGCCGTGGAAGGATTAACCGAAAAAGCGGGATCAATGGTCTGTGAAGCGACCGGCGAAGAGAGGAGATGCCATGCCGAGGAGGCGCCGGGGATCTGCTGCTCAACCGTGGCAATGCCGGTAACATGGAGGTTGCCATGATCCAGGATGGAGGCTCCGGAGGCGATGGCAATATTCTGGCACGAAGCAAGACTTGTGATGGTGGGATAATTGGTTAATCCTGCAGGGATGGTAATATTTGTCGTACTCCCCGGCAGGCCGTTGCTCCAGTTGGCGGGATCGTACCAGTCGGTATTGGCAGAACCATTCCATGCAGATGTTGCCGGAGGCATTGCAATTCCGCTCAGGATCAGGGAGAACTGCTGCGATAAGCCTGAAAGGGTTCCTTTGTGGGTGATCTGTACATACCAGGTTTGTCCCGCCTGGGGTGTTCCCGCTTCAATTTTTTCGACGTTATCCACCACGTTATCACTCTTTGTGGCAGCCGCCGATGGGTTTGCCCCGTCAAGTTTCCAGGGGAGGTAAATCTGGCTGGTATTGCTGATGAGCCGTACGTCAAGGTCATTGACCAGCATGGGGGTCGGATCATTCACATAGGCCGTAAATGTTGACGAAGGGGGGTCAGTCCATGCAATGGTCGCTGTCAGCGGCATGGTACCGTCGGCATAGACCGGGATCCTGATGGTGTCGTCCTGATTCAGGGTCAGCTCACGGATGTTGAAATTAAATCCATTGTCAGAATTTTCAGTCATCAGAAGCGCTGCTCTTTTTGTATTGAGCAATCCCCATCCGAAATTATAATCAGGCCCGGGATTCGTACCCGCCTCGTCGGCTGTGTGTATCATCAAACCTTTCAGGGTGGCGGAGCGGATATGATTGCTGCCGGTCAGATTCTTCTGATGTTCGAGCAGCAGTCCGACTGAGCCACTGGTGTTTGGGGTTGCCATCGAGGTGCCCGAACTGGAGGAGTAGGCAGTTGCAGAGGTCGAATAGGTTGAATAGAGGCCGATCCCGTTGGCTACCAGATCGGGTTTGATCCTGCCGTCGTCGGTCGGGCCGGTACTGCTGAATGAGGCCAGCACCACCTGTGCGGGATTTTGGTATCCTGTCGTGATGTCATAAACCGCGCCGATGGTCAGAATGTTTTTAGCAACACCATTCCAGGCGATGCAGTCATAACCGTTGGGCCCCCCGTCTTTATTTCTCACGGTACTGGATAAAAACCAACTGTCACCATACCATATCCAGTGCGCAACCGGCTGGCTTACGGGACCCTCAAGCCGGTCGTTGCCCGATGATTTAACAATCAGGTACTCGGGTGCAGACCAGGCGAGCTGATCCCAGTCATAGGATGTTTGTTCATAAGCCCCGAAACCGTAATCGTTCACCCGGCTGAAGGTGGTGTCGCCAAACCATACCCATTTGCCATCGCCGCGATAGTTGTTGTACCATCCGGTAATATATCCGTACGAATGGTTTGAGACCTGCAAACCGATGGCTGCAGCGGCAGTCATTTCGCTTATATCATTGTCCCAGTCATAGGATACCAGGGTGGCCTGGTATGACATTCCTTTAGCCAGCGGATCAACCCCGGCAGCGATCATGGTGCCTGCCACATGGGTGGAATGCGCGGCAAATGATGCGGCAGCATCACCGATACTCACCCTGCTGCCTGAAACGTTAAATTCCTGATGATCATTTCTGACTTTCCCGGCATCCCATACAGCCATGTTCACACCGGTTCCGCTGAGACTCAACCCTGCAGTTCCGCCCGGCCATACGGCAGAAGTTGAAGTGGTGGCAGCAGCATTGATGTTATGGGTCATGAGAAAACGCGGAAATCCTTTCACAAAGTGGCTTAGCTGAGCAACACCATCTCCCTGTTCAACACGTTGAATAAGCCCCAGGGAATCCGCCCGCTGATTGGTTTTAATTTTTTCAGCCTGGTAATCTGCGGCCAATTTCTTTGAATATTCCAGCAACCGTAGATCCTGGGCTTTTATCAGGAAGATAGGGGACAACAAAAAGGCGACGAGGATTATTCTTTTCATGTTCATTTTTCTCACAAATTTACACGATCATGGCGATCAAAGCAATACATTCAGCTGAATTTTTAGGTGTTGCCCATCCATCGGTGAAATAGTCTCTTCCGTGGTTAAAATTCGATGGACTGTCTATTTTGTTAAAAAGGTGAGGCAGAATTGAATAATTTCGCCGAAAATCTTTATCCATGGAAGGAATTCCCGGTATGAAGTCAAAATCCTACACCATTTTAATCCATATTCTGGTATGGGTTGCCTTTCTGCTTGTTCCGCTGATTTTTATCGAATCGGCCACCGGCAGGGAACGTTTCATGCTCATGGGATGGTTTCAGCAACTCCTCATGGCGGCTTATTTTTATTACAACTTCTTATACCTGATCCCCCGGTTTTTATTGAAAAAAAAGATCGGGTGGTATTTTCTGATGTTGCTCCTCGGATTGGTTGCCATCAGTGGCATCAATGTGCTTTTTGCCATCAGTACAAGCAGTTTGATCGAACATCACCATCCGTTCAATTTCTGGCGTACTGTTTTCTTCCCGTTTTACCCGGCTGTAATGGCATTTGCCTTAAGCAGTTCGGTGCGCATCACGATGGAATGGTTCAAAAATGAACGTCAGAAGAAGGAGATGGAAGCCGAAAAACTCGCATCCGAACTGGCATTTTTGAAATCACAGGTCAATCCCCATTTTCTTTTTAACATTCTGAACAACATCTGCTCCCTGGCCCGCAAGAAATCGGATGAAACGGAGAATGCCATCATCAAACTCTCTCAGATCATGCGGTACATGCTGCAGGATTCCAAGGATGAGAAAGTCAGCCTGGAGAAGGAGGTGGAATACCTGCAGAGTTATATTGAGCTGCAGCGATTGCGGCTGCCGGAAATGGTGAAAATTGACTTTTCCACCGGGGGCCGTACGGAATTGTTTTCGATTGAACCGCTGTTGCTCATACCCTTTGTCGAAAACGCATTCAAGCACGGTGTGAGTTATCTGGAACCCTCTGAAATTGACATCCGCCTGATTTGCGGGGGGCAGGCCCTTTCATTTATGGTGGAGAACCGAATCGCGAAACACCAGGGCGACACGGCAGAACAAGGGTCGGGGATCGGCCTTAAAAATGTGGTACGGCGGCTTGAACTTTTATACCCCGGAAAACACCATTTGCAGATCAGGGATGATGGAAATCTCTATAAAGTGGAACTTGAAATTAAATTTTAAAAGATGATACGCTGCCTGGCCGTCGATGATGAGATGCTTGCCCTTGACCTGCTCGAGGACAATATCAGGAAGGTGCCGTTCCTCGAGCTGGTTAAAACCTGCAGGAGCGCGATGGAGGCCATGGAAGTGCTGGGCAGCCAGCCCATCGACCTCCTATTCCTCGACATCCGGATGCCGGATATCTCCGGAATTCAGTTGCTCCGGAGTTTGTCTCACAAGCCGCTGGTTATTTTCACCACCGCGTTTTCAACCTATGCCACCGATGGCTTTGATCTCGACGTGATCGATTACCTGCTCAAGCCCTACCCGTTTGAGCGCTTCCTGAAAGCGGTGAACAAGGTGCATGAGTACATGGATCTGCGTGATCGTGCCGCCAGTCAGACCGGCGCCAGGGAAATTGTAGCGTCACCGAATTTCTTATTTGTCAAGGCAGATTACAAACTCTATAAAATTGATCTGAAGGATATTCTGTATATCGAAGGATTGAAGGATTATGTAAAGATTTATACCGGTGAAAACCCGATTGTCACGCAAACCAGTCTGAAGCTGTTGGAGGAAAAACTCCCCTCACACGATTTTATCCGTGTACATCGTTCATTCATCGTGGCTTTCAGCAAAATAGACTTCATTCAAAAGCATATGCTCACCATCGGAAAAAAGGAGATTCCGGTCAGCGAGCATTATCGTGATCAGCTGTTTAAATTTATCAACCTCGATAAACCGATGGAATGATATTTATTAACCGGTTCAATTGTTGTTTTTTCATAAATAATATGATAGAGTGGAATCAAATCATCGAAAAATTTGGCCAGCAATCAGCCACGAAGTGGCGCTTTATAATAACCGTGGGTGAAGCCCACGGATGTTATAGATCATGACCAACTTTAGCCCTGAAAGGGCGGCATATTATTGCTACTGTGAAATATTTCGCCCTTTCAGGGCTCAGAATTTTGATCGTAGCATGGTTTCCGTGGGCTTCACCCACGGTTAATAATATTACGCGCTTTCAGCGCTGGTACTATTTTAACTGGTTATTTAGTAATTTTTACCTTTTACTGGGATGATTGTGATCAATGCATTTATCATTAAATAAAAAGTTGTGTATCAACTAAGAAACATACACCCCGGGGAGGTATTGCAGGAAGAATTTCTAATTCCAATGGAAATTACTGCATATCGTTTATCATTGGATATTGGCATTCCCCAAACGAGAATCAGTGAGATTGTTAAAGGACACAGAAGGATAACTGCTGATACAGCAATTCGTCTGAGTAACTATTTTGGGAATTCTGCCAAATTTTGGCTTGGTCATTTTGGTAATTCTGCGAAGTTCTGGCTTGGACTTCAAAACGATTATGATGTTGAAGAAGAAATGAATAAAAAGGCAAATGATTTTAAAGCCATAAAAAAGCACAAAAGCAATATTATTTACAAATGAAACCAACAAGTTTGATATTGATCATTATTTTGCTGGCCGCGGAACTGGCCTCAGCCCAAACGAAGGCATGGACGTTTCAGCAATGCCTCGATACAGCGCTTCAGCGGAACATATCGGTGAATCTGAGCCGCATGAGCAACGAACTCAACAAGGAAGACCTGGAGAAGGTGAAAGCCAACCGGATTCCGAGTTTAAGCGCCAACGCCAGCGAAGGTCTTAATCTGGGGAAAAACGTAGATACGACCACCAACAGTTTTGTGACGCAGGCCTACCATTCCACCAATTTCGGCGTGAGCAGCAGCTATAATGTCTTCAACGGATTGCAGAATGCCAATACCATCCGGCAATACCGCATGAATGTGGAGGCGGGGCAGTATGACATTGAAAAGGCGAAAAATGATGTAACCCTGAGCATCACGATCGGCTATCTCCAGGTTCTTCTTTATACCGAAACCCTCGCTGCGGCAAAAAGCCAGGAAGAGGCAACTGCCAGTCTGGTCATCCGGACGGAGAAGCTGGTGAATGCCGGAAAGTCGCCGGAGAGTGATCTTCTGGAGATGAAATCACAACAGGCTACCAATAATCTGTCGGTGATCACCCAGCAAAACCTGCTCGATCTGGCCAAAGTTACACTGATGCAACTGATGGATATCCCGATCGTTGAAAATTTCGAAGTGGCGATTCCTGTGATGGATGAATCTTCGGCAGCAGTGGTGCAATCCAATGAGGAGATTTATCAGAAATCACTGATGGTCCAGCCTCAGATCACCAGCGCTTCCCTGAGGACAAATTCCTCCCAGATGGCCCTGAAAGTGAACCAGGGGGCTGCATGGCCGCGGGTGACTCTGGGCGCCAATCTGAACTCCAATTATGCTTCGAGCCGGAAACAAGGTTCGGCGGTAAATCCGGAAGGATATCCTTTTTTTTCCCAGATGTGGGACAACATCGGCCAGTCTTTTTCACTGGGGGTCTCCATACCCATTTACAGCAACCGGCAGATCAAAACCAACATCGACCGGGCTAAAATCAACCTGATTACGACACAATTGAATGAGCAGAATGTTAAAAACGTGCTGCGGAAGAGTGTGGAGCAGACTTACTCCGACATGCGCGCTTCGGTGAGGAAATATGAGGCAACAAAACTGCAGGTGGCCGCCGTGCAATCGGTTTATGACAATGCCGAGAAGAAATATTCGGACGGGGTGATGAGCGCCACCGATTTTCTGACGCAGAAGAACAATTTCACGCAGGCGCAGTCAACCCTGATCCAGGCGAAATACGATTACATTTTCAAGCGGAAAATTCTGGATTTTTACCAGGGGAAAGCGATACAATTTTAATTAAAAATCAAAAATTACGGATTACAATCTCAGGTTAACAAGATTAAAATTATGAAAAAGGCATATTGGATTATTCTGGCAGTAGTGGTTGTGGCGGCGGCAGTCGCTGTGTGGATGTTCGTTGGAAAGAAAAAAACGGCGGCGGTGGAATACAGAACCGCCAAGGTGGAAAAAGGGGATATCCAGGTAACGGTCCGGGCCAGCGGAACGCTGCAGGCGGTTACGACCGTGCAGGTTGGCACGCAGGTGTCGGGGATCATTAAAAAGATCTTTGTGGATTTCAATTCAGTGGTCAGGGAAGGGCAGATTATCGCCGTTCTCGACACCACTTTTCTGGCCCAGGCGGTGGATGATGCCAGGGCCTCCATGAAACGTTCGGAGATCCAGGTGAATCAGGCAAAGCGAGAGTTTGACCGCACGAAAATCCTGTTTGAACAGAAAGTAATGGCCCAGGCTGACTACGATCTGGCTCTTTCGTCTTATGAAACCGCCATGACCAATGCCACCTCTTCCCAGGCCGCTTTGAACCGTTCAAAGATAAACCTTCGTTATGCCACGATTGTAGCGCCAATATCGGGTGTGGTGGTTTCCCGGGCCGTGGACGTGGGTCAGACCGTAGCTGCCAGTTTCAGCACGCCTACCCTGTTCACCATCGCCAACGACCTCACCAAGATGCAGGTACAGGCAAACATCGACGAAGGCGATATCGGCAAAATCCTGGTCGGGCAGACGGTTAAATTTACCGTGGATGCTTACCCTGATATGACTTTTAACGGAACCGTGCGCCAGGTGCGCCTTCTGCCGGTCGTGACCCAGAATGTGGTGAATTATACCGTCATCATCGATGTGCCGAATCCCGACCTGAAGTTGTTACCCGGACTCACCGCCAACATCACCGTGATGATACAGGAGGAAAAGGATATTTTGAAAGTTCCCTCCACGGCCCTGCGGTTCAGCCCTCCCCAGGAATATCTCGATGCATTGGAGAAAAGCCTTCCTGATTCAATAAAGAAAAAGCGGGCGATGCGTGGCGGGAGAGGGAATGCAAGCAATGCAAACAATGCAAACAATGCAAACAATGCAGGCAATGCAGGTAATGCCGGGAATGCAAACAATGCGGACAGGCAGGGGGGGGTGTCGGGCAGGATGGCCGGTGGTGAAGGGCACAAGCGGGGAAGTTTTGGTATGGTATGGGTGAAGGTGGGTGATTCGCTCAAGCCGCGCCGGGTTCGCACGGGTGTTACCGATGGATTGAACACGGAAGTTCGCGGTAAAATTGAGGAAGGGGAGGAGGTCGTTCTCAGCATGACCTCTGCTCAGGGTGCACAAACCAGCCAGCAACAGCAGCAAAATCCGTTTGCACCGCAAATGCAAAGGGGTGGGACAAGCGGCAGGGGAGGACATTAAGATGGACACGACGATTGTTTCAGTTAAATCGCTGGTTAAAACATACAAGATGGGGGATGTGGAGGTACATGCGCTCCGCGGGGTGAATGTGGATATCATGAAGGACGATTTTGTGGCCATCATGGGAAAAAGCGGATCCGGCAAGTCAACCTTTATGAATATCCTCGGCTGTCTCGATATCCCAACCCGCGGAAAGTATTATCTCGATGGAGTGGATGTGAGCAGTCTGTCGCGGGATGAGCTTGCCAATCTGCGAAACCGCAAGATCGGATTTGTTTTCCAGTCGTTCAATTTGCTTTCGAGAACCTCTGCGCTGGAGAATGTTGAATTGCCTTTGATGTACAATAAGAAAATCTCCTCGCACGAGATGCATGAACGTTCCATGAAAGCGCTTGAAGCTGTGGGGCTGGCCGACCGCGCTCACCATTTCCCGAACCAGCTTTCGGGTGGAGAGCAACAGCGGGTCGCCATTGCCCGTTCGCTGGTCAATGATCCGGTGGTGATTCTGGCAGATGAGCCAACGGGGAACCTCGATACCAGAACAAGTCTCGAAGTGATGGCTATTTTCCAGAAATTGAATCAGAAAGGCATCACGGTCGTAATTGTAACCCATGAACCCGATATTGCGGCCTTTACCAAACAAAACATCACCTTTCGCGATGGCAGGATCATCAAAGCCATCGCGGTGGATAAACCGAGGAATGCCATGAATGAACTGGCCAGCATGCCTGCCGTCACGGATGAGGAGGATGAACTATGAAAGTCAAAAATTTATTGAAGGCGGCGTTGCGATCACTGGCAAAGAACAAAATGCGCACGTTTCTCACCATGCTGGGCATCATCATCGGGGTGGCATCTGTTATTGCCATGCTGGCAATCGGCGAAGGATCGAAGCAAAGCATCCAGGCGCAAATCTCCACACTGGGAACCAATGTCCTGATGATTTTTCCACAGGCCAGCAGTTCGGGCGGGGTGCGCATGGAGGCAGGCTCATCGCAAAAGATGACCATTGAAGATGTGACCGCCATTTCCGACCGCTGTCCATCCGTGGCTTACGTGACGCCACAGGTGCGAACCAGCGGACAGTTGGTCAATGGCAACATGAACTGGCGGACATCCGTTTACGGTGTTTATCCGAACTATTTTGAAATCCGTAACCTGAAACTGATGAGCGGCAATCTCTTTACCTTGAGCGACGACCGGAGCGCCACAAAAGTTTGTGTGATCGGGCAAACGGTTGTAAACAACCTGTTCGGGGCAAATACAGATCCGACAGGCAGTTACATCCGCATCAACAAGATACCCTTTAAAATTGTGGGGATTACGGAAAAAAAAGGCCAGAATGCCTTCGGACAGGACCAGGATGATATGGTGTTTGCTCCGTTCAGCACAGTCCAGAAACGGATCATGGCCATTACTTTCATTCAGAGCATGCTGGCATCAGCCACAACAGAGGCGCTGATTCCTGCAGCATCCCGTGAGATCACCGATGTACTGAAAGCAAAACACAACCTTGGGCCTTCCGAGGATCCCGATTTCACCATCCGTACCCAAACCGACATTGCCACAGCGGCAACCGCAACCTCCGGGATTCTCACCATTCTGCTGGCAACCATTGCAAGCATCTCTCTGCTTGTCGGCGGGATCGGGATCATGAACATCATGCTTGTTTCGGTGACGGAGCGTACCCGCGAGATCGGAATCCGGATGAGCGTAGGCGCACGCGGCCGCGATGTACTGCTTCAATTTCTCATCGAAGCCCTGCTGATCAGCCTGCTTGGCGGTTTTATCGGGGTGACGCTTGGGGTGCTGGTTTCTCAGCTTATCGCCAACATTCTCAGCTGGCCTGTAACCATCACCATCCCGTCGATCCTGATGTCATTTCTGTTCTCTTCGGCCATCGGGATCTTTTTCGGATGGTACCCTGCGCGCAAGGCAGCAGGGTTGAACCCGATCGATGCGTTAAGGTATGAATGATGCGATTTTTGAAACTTCATTCCATATATCGGCAGCGATCAGTTCCGGGGAACGATTCCCGTCGGTGATAAAGATATTTTCCACGGATTTCACCTTTTCCATGGCTTCAAAATATTTATCCCGCACTTTGATCAGGTTTTCAAGATTTTCAAAAAGTTCAAGGGAACCTCTGCCTCTGGTAAGGCGCGTCATGCTGATTTCGGGAGAGATATCAATGAAAATATTCAGGTCTGGACGCAGGAGTTCTGCACTTTGTGCGTTTGCTTCAATCACCCAGTCCAATGACATGTGGGCACCATGATAGGCATAGGAAGAAAGATAATATCTGTCGGTAATAACGGTATAACCCTCTTCCAGTTGTTTCAGAATGCCGTCGGTTTTGTTCAGCAGGTGATCGAGCCGGTCGGCGACAAAAAGTCCGGCGATGGTACGGTGATCGGCTTCAATTTTGTGGTTGAAAATGTTCCTGATAATAGAGCCAATATGGCTGTTGGTGGGCTCAACCGTTGTAAAAACCTGATGACCTGCTTGTGCTAACTTTTCGGAAAGCAGTTTTACCTGGGTGCTTTTCCCGCTTCCGTCGATACCTTCAAAGGCGATAAAAAGATTTTTCTTCATCGTACAAAAATAGGATTAATAGCTTTTGAACCTTTGAAAAATGATGTTATTCTTGATTTTTCAGACAACTTAAAGGGGCTGTTTAACGTCTTGACAATAGCACAGGGACTTCGTGCTGATTTAAGGCAGGAAGTGCGAATTGATATGGCCGGTTATGGTGAAAAAAACCGTAACTTGGTGCTTTGATAATTTGGGTCGGAGGACTTACTTGATATTACGATAACCTCTTTGAATGCGATGGCTTTCTAAAAATACATTTTCCGGGCTTTTGCTTTTTCTCTTTTTTTGCCTGTTATGGCCACTTTCAGGCTCATGTGAAGGCACAAAGGAACTGAACAGCAACAGCATTCAAAGCACTGAATTGTACCTGTGCAATGATTTTGCCGGTCATTGTTCCAGCGGGGCCGGGTTGAGGTCTCAATTTGCCACCTATACCGATACAGAGAGCGCCGGTGATCTTGAGCGGCTCTATTTCGTTACGCTGAATGCAAACGAAGTGGTTTACCTGGGTTTCAAGGGCTCTACCTTCAGCGCACCGGCACGGAAAATTGTGTATCGGATTATGAATCTTGCCGGGGCCATACAGGGGACAGAGCAATCCCTGCCAACATCAGGAACCGGTTATATCTCCACATTCAGTCAGGCGTTAAACGGGCCAAATCAGTTGGGAACCACCAATGGCTACGATGCTATTGTTTTTACACCGCCTGTTCCGGGAACCTATTATATCGAATTTTCTGTGCGGTATACTTCCAATAACAACATCTTTATTGGTGACTTTAACCTGCTCCTTTTTGACCTCACCGTCGGGAATACCATCACACATCTGGCTAAACGGGGCAGGTTGTACTCCAAATCCTGGCAGTTTTATGAAACGTCTGAGTTTTATAGTAAGAATTACATCATATCCGATGATAGCATCGTTACGTCAGTACAGTTTACCGGCGTGCAGGGAGGCCACTGGATCCAGTACTGCAACCAGACCGGTTGCGGCAACCTTCCGGCCGACTGGATCACCAACCGTAAATCGCTCTATAATGCCCAGGCACTCTTTCCGCAGTACAAAATTTTCCTGAATGAACCAGACCCTGTCCTGTTTCCTCCTGCCACCACCCTCGGTCAATTCGTCGCTCCCGTTCCATATGGCGTGCAAAATTGCCAGACAGGCCATATCGTTTTCCACGTTGCCGTCAATAAGGCGGGAAATGCAGAGATCACACTCACTTTCCCCTCTCCGTACCAACCGCGTACCCTCAATCAGGCTGTTATTCCGGGCGACAATACATTTGATTGGGATGGCCTTGACGGAACGAACCCGACCAAATTAACCGTGCCAAATAATACACCCATCCAATTTACGGTAAAGTATATCAATGGCCTGACCAACCTGCCATTGTACGATGTTGAAGGCAACACGAACGGATTTACCATTGCCCTGGTCAGCCCGACAGGAACCACCCCAGCCGTTTTTTGGGATGATACCAACATTCCCGGCGGAGCAAACAACTCCGCTCTCCCCGGATGTACCAGCCCTCCCGGCTGTCATTCATGGGCAAGCACAAGTGGAACAGGTTTTGGCGACAAGAACACGGTCAATACATGGTGGTACACCGTATCTACCAGCTCCGCCCCCGCCTGGATCGTTGAATTCCGGGGATCTCAGGCACTGGAGTTTTTACAGCAGCCTCCCCAGACTTTTTGTGCCAACACAAGCGGACACCTTTTTTCTGTGACCCCTGATCCCCTTACCGAGGTATATCACTGGAGCTACAGCCCTCCGGCCGGGGTGACCATTAACCCGGCATCCTCGGCGAATCCGAACGTGACCGTTAGTTTTGGAGCAGGAGCATCGTCCGGCCTTCTGCAGGTGTATGGGTCAAATGCCAATTGCCCGGCAGGGGGACCTGTATCTTCGATTGCCGTAACCATCAATCCCCTTCCTGTTCCTGTGATTTCAGGATCGCAATCGGTGTGTGTAAACACTTCCGGGCATGTTTACACAACACAAACAGGCATGACCGGCTACACCTGGAGCGTGTCACCCGGAGGAACCATTACAGCCGGTTCGGGAACCAATGCGATTACAGTCACCTGGAGCACGACCGGCGTTAAAACCGTTAGTGTGAATTACACCAGCGAGAACAGCTGCACAGCCACCACACCAACCGGTTACTACGTGAATGTTGTTGCCCTGCCTGTGCCAACTATCGCAGGTCCGGCATCGGTTTGTGTGAACTCCGCCGGGATCACCTATACGACACAAACCGGGATGACAGGCTACACCTGGACTGTGTCGGCCGGAGGAACGATCACTGCAGGCGGAGGAACAAGGACCATCACCGTTACCTGGAATACCACCGGGGCTAAAACGGTTACCGTGAACTATACCAACACGGGAAATTGCACTGCCGCCGCGCCTGCAACCTTTGATGTAACGGTAAACGCTTTGCCTGCTCCGACCATCGCCGGACCGGCATCGGTGTGTGTGAACTCAACAGGGAATGCCTACACGACGCAAACCGGGATGACGGGCTATACATGGACTGTATCGGCCGGAGGAACGATCACAGCCGGTGGAGGAACCAGTTCCATCATGGTTACCTGGAGTACCGCCGGTGCAAAAACAGTCATGGTAAACTATTTAAATTCAGCTAATTGTACTGCGACAACCCCTGCGACCTATCTGGTGACGGTTATTGCTTTACCCGAACCGACCATCTCAGGCCCTGCATCGGTTTGTGTCAATTCAACCGGAAATATTTACACTACACAATCAGGCATGACAGGCTATACCTGGACAGTCTCAGCCGGAGGAACCATCACGGCAGGTTCTGCAACCAGCGCCATAACTGTTACATGGAGTACTGCCGGCGCAAAAACAGTAACGGTGAACTATGCAAATGCAACCAGTTGTACCGCTGCAGCGCCTGCCACCTATCCGGTGACTGTCATTTCTTTACCGGCACCAACCATTTCCGGGCCTGCGTCGGTTTGTATTAATTCAACCGGGAATGCCTACACGACACAATCGGGCATGTCGGGTTACACATGGACCGTCTCATCCGGGGGTACCATCACGGGAGGCTCATCAACAAATACTATCATCGTTGCATGGAATACCCCCGGAGCCAAAACAGTGACGGTGAACTATACCAATGCAGGAAACTGCACCGCCGCGGCGCCTGCATCCTATACGGTGATGGTAAATACACTTCCGGCGCCATCCATCAGCGGTCCGGCAACTGTTTGTTCAAACTCTTCAGGCAATATTTACACCACGCAGGCAGGGATGACGGGCTACGTCTGGACTGTCTCTGCCGGAGGAATCATCATCGCCGGCGCCGGAACCAGCGCCATCACGGTTACCTGGATCACTGCCGGATCAAACACGGTTACAGTAA
Source organism: Bacteroidota bacterium (assembly GCA_026391845.1). Classification (GTDB taxonomy): domain Bacteria; phylum Bacteroidota; class Bacteroidia; order Bacteroidales; family FEN-979; genus CAIVAT01. The sequence continues at coordinate 20,640 of JAPLDG010000343.1, forward strand.
ACTATTCAAATGCAGGTAACTGCACGGCTGCAATACCTGCTTCCTATACGGTCACGGTGAATGCACAGCCTGCACCAGCCATCACAGGGCCTGCATCCGTTTGCCTCAACTCCGCCGGGAATGTTTACACGACCGAAACCGGAATGGCAAACTACATATGGACGGTATCGGCAGGAGGAACCATTACTGCCGGCACCGGAACCAGTGCGATTACGGTTTCCTGGGGCACTACGGGGGCGAATACCGTTTCTGTAAATTATTCCAATGCAAACAGCTGCTCTGCAACAATTCCTGCTTCTTACCCTGTTACGGTCAACACATTGCTGGAGCCCTCTGTTACGGGACCAGAATCGGTTTGCAGGAATATGCCGGGTATTACCTACACCACGGAGGCCGGGATGACGGATTATTCCTGGATTATTTCATCCGGGGGCACAATCACTGCCGGGGGCACATCAACCAGCAATTTTGCAACGGTAACCTGGAATACAGCAGGCGCTCAAACGATCTCGGCCAGTTACACTGATCCGACCACCTCCTGCGCTGTGGCAGAACCGACAGTCGTGGACGTTACCGTGAATGCACTGCCTGTTCCGACATTCCTTTCAGGTTTGGTGTCTGTTTGCAAGGGTGTTTCAGGATACGTATATGCAACACAACCCGGGAAGATGAACTATTCATGGGCCGTTACCGGAGGGACCATCACGGCCGGAGGAACTTCCACCAGCGACACAGCGATGGTTACATGGGATATCGTAGGACCGCAATCCATCACCATCTCCTATTCAGACCCGGTAACCCTTTGTACTGCCTCTTCACCAACCCCTTTCCTCATTACCGTCAAACCGCTGCCGGTACCCACCATTTCGGGCCCCGGGGAGGGCTGTCTGAATACCGCCGGCCCTCTGTATTTTACGGAATCCGGGATGTCGTACTATTTATGGAGCGTACCCGGTGGAACGATCATTCCGGGGCTGACACCGGATACCATCCATGTTGTATGGAACACGTTGGGCCCGCATATTCTGACCATATCCTATACCGGGGTAAACGGATGTGTTCCGGAAGCCGCCACGCAAAAACCAGTACTGGTCAACCCGCTGCCTGTACCCGGTTTATCGGGGCAGCATACAATCTGTACCGGAACTCAAACTACATACTCAACGGAGCCCGGAATGCAGGACTATGTGTGGTCACTATCCCCGGGAGGAACCATCATCAGCGGGGGCTCATCGGCGGATCATACCGTTATCGTTACATGGAGTGAGCCTGGTGAACAGCAGGTGTATGTCAATTATACCCTGGGAACAGGGTGTACAGCAGCAGCTCCGGCGAATTTTACGGTAACGGTGAATCAGCCCACCCCGCCCGTTATTCAACAAAGCCCGGCTGGCCACGTCTGTGTTGAATCAACGGTTACTTATTCCACTCAGCCAGGAATGACGGGTTATAGCTGGGCCATATCACCGGGAGGAGTTATTACGGCTACTCCGGATGCCTATGCCATCCATGTAACCTGGAATACCGTGGGGCCGCAGTGGGTGAGCGCAAATTTTACAAACTCTGACATGTGCACCACCGCAACTCCTGCACGGTTCGATGTGCCGGTCAACTATTTGCCGGTGACCAGCATCACTGCCGGACCAGGCCCCGAATGCGAATCCATGCCCCATGCTTTCATGAACCCGGCTGACACAGGTTGTATTTTCAACTGGACGATAAACCCGGGAAGCCGCGGATTGGTGATTTCCGGACAGGGATCAGAGGCGGCTGTCATCGAATGGAACTCCTACGGACCTGCAGTCATCTCCGTTTCCGGCACGAACAAAATATCGGGCTGTGCCACCTCAGCTGACTTCGGTACCACGATCCTTCCAAAACCCAACCCGGTCTTCATGCCCTGTTTTGATGTGGTTACCACCCCAAATGCCCGAAAATTCAGCTTGCGGGGAGCTTCACCTTTTCTTCCGGGTCAGGGGGTCTTTTCCGGTGACAGGGTGAGCCTGAACAGTTTGACACACCTGTATGAGTTTAACCCGACCGGAGCTGCCCCCGGAGTATATCCGGTCACTTACACCTATACGAATACATTCGGCTGCCGGGCGAGTCCTGCCAGTGTCAGCATCTTGGTGCAGAATAACCTGTTTTTATGTGGTGACAGCCTGACCGATGTGCGTGACGGAAAGAAATACAATACTTCGCTGATTGACGGCAAATGCTGGATGACCGATAATCTCGCATTCGGGACGGTGATTGCGGCCAATGAACCTTCAACAGATAACTGCATCAATGAAAAATATTGCCCTCCCGGGGATGCTGATTGCGAAAATTATGGTGGGCTTTATCAGTGGGATGAACTGATGAAATATGGCAGTACCACGGCAAATCAGGGGATCTGCCCGCCCGCAGGTAGTTTTATCAGGGATCCTTATTTAAGCGGTGGGTTTCATGCGCTGCTGAAGGGATTGATTTATCATAACAGCAGATGGGCGTTCACTTCCGGAAACCTTAGCGGAGCCATGTTCTGGACAAGTACTCCCGATGGTAATTCCAGCGCCATTGCCCGGGGTGTAAATGACATAAATCAAAGTACTTCGCGCTATGCCGGCAGTTTCTCAAATGCGTTTTCCCTGCGGTGCGTAAAAGATCAGCTTGCGCCTTGAATCCTGAACCCGGGAATTCAGCTCATTTCAAATTTGCATCCAGGAATTTTTTTGCCTCCGCCATGAAATTATCTATCGCCACCAGGGAGTAGTAATGGGTTTCATTTTGCATCAGAATCAGTGTTGAATTGGCCGATGAGGCATCCAGCGCCTGTTTCAATTTCATTGATTGAGCAACGGGGACCACCTCATCATTGATGCCGTGAATGAGGAGGGTTGCCGGAACGCTTGCGCTGACAAAGTTTATCGGGTTGGTATTTGCCCAGCGTGACACCACGGTATCGCCGGTCATGAGTCTGATGTCATCAAATAATCCCGGGCTTTGCCACAACAGGCTGTCAAGCACATCCGTCGGGCAGGCAAGGGAGACCACCGCCCCGATATGTCGTGCCGGATCTGTGGAATAGGGATAGAGCAATGCCAGATGCCCGCCTGCACTATAACCGAACAACGCAATCTGACCATTGCGGACACCCCATCTGCCTGTATTGCGGGTGATGCAGCCTATCATGGAATCGATATCGGCAAGAATTTCCTGATAATGAATCGAATCATTCGCCAACCGGTAATTCATGGAGACAGCAGCATACCCGTAAGCAGCAAATTGCCTGGCATAGTCCTGGCAGAACCATTTATCTCCTCCAACCCATCCGCCGCCATGGATCAGGAGAACGACCTTTGTTTTCTGACCATGGCCTTCCGGCAGAAAAAGATCAAACTGCTGAAGGGAGTCTGCACCGTATGCCTGGTTGTATTGTGAATCAGCTGCTGAAACCACTGTTTCCGGCTGGGATTTTTGGCATCCGATAAGGAAGATCAGGAAAAATAGCGTAAGCAGCTTGGGATACAGGGGATATCTGAGGAACGGATTTCGGGTCATTTCAAATCGTAAAATTTTCAAAGTGATTAATTTTCATACGGTTATTATCTGTGTTATTTATATTTCACCCCTTCGGGGTTCAATGAATCTTACACCGCCTCCAGGGCTACAATCATATCATCCCTTCGGGATTCTCATTACGCGGTTTCAGCGCTGGTTCTATTATAACTGGTCGTTTAGTGATTTTACACTTTACTTGTATAATCGTGCAAAAGCAATAAATATTCACTGATTGATCACGATTATACCAGTAGGGGGATGAAAAATATTAAAGAACCAGCTAACAAAGAACCAGCGCTGAAAGCGCGTAATATTATTAACCGTGGGTGAAGCCCACGGGAACCATGAAACGATCCAATTATGAGCCCTGAAGGGGCGATATATCTCACATTATCAGGAATATGACGCACTTTCTGGGCTCAATAAAATGTTTTGCAAAACTACATAAAAAACCGAAAGACAGGAATTTCATATGTAAATTTAAACTCCTGAAAGCCAAGAATGTACAGCGTCGGCATAGGTGTCGCCGATTGGAATTTTAATGGAGTCAAGAAAAATATATTTCTTACGCACACTGCGGACATTTCTGAGGGAAAC
>JAPLDG010000224.1:0-6798 GCA_026391845.1 Bacteroidota bacterium
GTAACTTCCACACTGTCGATCAGGGTCCCCGGTAATCCTCCGGCACCATCGGCTTTGCAGGCCAGCATCATGAAAGGGGTTAACGGTAGGGCATCGGCCGGGTAATCGGCTGATACGCCCAGGTTCACTTTCCCGCCAACCAGTTTTACCGGCCATGCCAGCGGGGTGAACTTCATCGCATTCAGATTTGTTGCTTCGGCCCAAATGGCAATATCGTCCTGAATACCATCGTCATAAATGATCTGGTACATCCCCTGAGGAACTCCCCATGTAAGGTTTACTTCCGTTGGTGTGACAGGATTGTTTAAAGCAGCGGTGAAAATGCCAGGCTGAACGGCAGAGGGCAGTAAGGCAGCATCCTGAACTGTAACCGTGTTGGGAACCAGGGCTACTGTTCCCGAAAAGTCAATATAACCGGTCTTCCCGATCAAGATGGGCTGAGCCCCTGTAACGCTGAGTGCCGGAGACTGGTAAGTACCCCCCTCAACGGTAAGCGTGGTAACAGCATCAGCGCCTGTACCTACCGTAACGGATGCCCCCATGACCGGCATGCCGGTTAATGAGTCGGTAACCATGCCAGCGACGAAGGGTCCGGGGTTCATCATGATATCGATGAAGGTTGCGGTACCTGACACAACATTTATGTCTTCTGATCCTGTAACATAACCTGCAGCGGAAGTAGTCGCGGTAATCAGGCCTTCAGTCAGGTTATAGATAATAAAGAACCCGTTGGCCCGGGAGGTATCCCTTGCCGAGCCAACCTGAACGATAGCTCCGGCGACAGGAGCCATGGTATTCACATCCTTCACATAACCCATCAAAGCGGCCAGGGTTACCGGAGGGATTCCGAATCGGATGTCGGGCGTGACTGTTTGCGCAGTGCCTGCGGCAGTACCGCTGCAACCGGCATAAAAATCGTCGTGATAGTGCCATGTTGTGCCCGAAGAAACCGTACCCATCACGGGTGAGTTGCTGATCCAGGAACCATTGTCGCCGAAACAAATTTCCACGATCACGTTGCTGATGCCATCCCATGGAAAGGGATTGGTGAGGGTGATATCTCTCCAGCCGGTGCCCGGAACCACGTAGTTCTCCTGATAGACAGTATTCATGCCTGAGTTTACCCACCCGGTGAGGCTAGGAATATTGGTCAGTCCTAATTTAATTTCAAAGCTGGTCATCAACTGGGCAGAATTGGATGCAACATTAAAACCGATGCTGGTCAGATTGCAGGCTGAAGCGCCTGCTGCGGTCAGTTGAGCAGCGGTGTAGAGCATCTGTGTTCTCGATCCCTGGTATAATGTATAATAGGGCCACCCCACCTCGGTTGTACCATTTCCAATGGTGGCAAATGAAGGAGGCGATAGCGGACCTGCCGTAACGGTGATCATGTCGATGGCGCAGTTGTTGCCATAGGCGGTTGTAAACTGGAAAGCGATATAGAGCGTATCCTGATTGCCGGCTCCAATGGGGAGAAGGACATTTTTGACTTTCCATGCGGCAACAGCGTTGTATCTGCTGAAAGTAGCCGCAGTATTCCAGTCAATGCCATTGGTTGACCACTGTACTTCGACGATATCGGCGCTGGTGGTATATCCGGGATCTTCGAACCAGGCAAAATCAACCAGAATATTGGATTTATTTATGGTTGACAAAGCAGTGGTACTCATCAGACGTGTTGATCCGATGGGAATGACATACGAGTTGTACTGCACAAAGTTAGTTCCATCATAGGCAGTTTCAATCGTAGGATCGGTGCTGGATGTAACAAAGTACACTCCCGGGGAAGCGCCTGAAATCAACTCGATAGCCCATCCATCCGGGGGGATTGTCCCGGGCGGGATCATAGCCGATTCGAAACTCTCTGTTAAAAGCAGCGTTTGCTGTGCAAACCCAAAAGGAACCATGATAAACACAGATCCTAAAAAACAAATTAGTGTTTTCAGCAATTTTACTGCATGGTACATGGTCTCGGTTTTAATCAGGGCATCATTCATCGGTGTTGTTGAGTAAACAAATTTTAAAACTATTCACCTCCGCACCTGTTCGTACCCTCAGCAAATAAAATCCGGGGCGAAGACCTCTTGTCCCGACAGTCATTTTGAACATATCTTCCGGAATCCAGGTTCCTGCGATCCGTCCGGTTGCATCGTACAATTCAATTTTCCCAAGTTTTGTAGAACCTGTAACCGTAAAATAGTCTCTGACGGGATTCGGAACAACGTAAACACTTGAGAAGTGACGGGCGCTAATCCCGGTGATCACATCAACGGAAATTGTGTCGGAATTTGAAGTATTTTCACATGCATCGAACAAAGCCTTCACATAATACTGGTATTGGTTCATGGGAAGTTCTACATCCAGCCAGGATGTATCGGTAACGATACCCGGGTTGATTTTTTCAAACCCAGGCGCTCCATACCCTTTCCGGTAAACATCATATCCGATAATGGTCTGACTGATGTTTTTTGTGCCGATTGAACAATCGTCAATTGCCCAGGGGTACCACAAGCCATTGCCATCGCCATCTACTGCATGCCACGCAATATCAATGGTTTCTCCATCATAGAGCGAAAGATCAAGATGATACGGGGTGATCCAATCATTGATTCCTGTGGATCCGGGATAGGCGGGCAGCGCCGACATATCCATCAGCACATTCCAGGTAGTCCCATGGTCGGTGGATACCTTTATATAATAATGGTCATGATGCAGTGATCCCTGGAAAGCATAACTCCAAAAAGTAAGATCACCATTTACAAATATATCATTGGCAATGAGCCATTCATCCTGATGGTTGTAATCCCAGTTCAGTCCTGCTGAAAAATTTCCGTTATGGACTCCCATGGTTGATGTTTCCGAAGCATGGTACCACGTGGCAGCAGGATTTGATATTTGCTGTGTCCATTGTTCCGGTGGAAAATAGCTCTCCTCAAAGCCTTCATATAAAAGGTTGCCCCCGTAGCATGCAGGAGGGCTCCAGGTAAGCATGACATTGTTTCCCATAGCCTCCCCTTCAAGGTTTGCCGCCGGGTAACATGCTGAATAAATACGAACATTATCGACATACCAGTTCAGAATTTCTGAAGAGTTCTGGCCAGAGGCCCTGAAACGCACCCGGAATCCCTTTCCATGAGCAGGACTGATATCCGTATGGTAATTGGTCCAGGAAAAGCTCCCTGTGTTTTTTATTCCTGCTTTCTTATGCCAGCTGTTGTTATAAAACACTTCAACATTCATCTCTTCTGTGCCGGTAAAATTACGGTCATCCAGTTTAAGATCAAAATCAAGCCAGATGGCTGAACAATTGAAAGGCAATCCATTGACCGGTGGGCTTTCGAGTGAGTTATTGTAGTCAATCAATGGAGGCTGCCATTTAAAGTTGGCGGCGGGCGGAGGGTTTCCCTCATTTTGATCGATGGTCCAGTTTCCTTGAGAGGGGGTAAATCTCCAGTCGTTCGAGGTGAATGAACCCTCGTTCCATGATTCATTGAAAGGGATCTGGAGGCCCCAATTGATCACAATTTGCAGCGGACCGGCAGGGAAACTTTCGTCAAACTCCCCCGGAAAGCCATAGGCCGTGAGGTCATATCTGGCTGAAACACCATACCGGTAATATTCAGGCTCGAGTCCGGAATCGGCAAATGACAAGGAATCAGGGTGGTCAAGAACCGCAATGATGCTGTCGTTACGAAAAATGGAGTATCCAATCAGTCCGGGAGGAGTGTCGGAAAGGCCATTCCTGGACACCACCGGCTTTTCCCAGGTTATATGAGCCTTATTTTCAACTGAATATCCCTGGAGATTCAGAACCGGATATAGGAAAAAAGATGTAAATGGTGTGCAGGAAAAATCGGAATAACTGCTGCCATAGAGGGCCCTTACACAGGCATCATAGGTTTGCCCGTACTGAACCTGGTTTCCGGGGATGGAATATGCATTTTGGGTTGTATATCCGCTGATGACATTGCCAAGGTAAAAATAATATCCGAGGATGCAATTGGCTTGCTCCTGGGCTGGTTCTGATGCGATCACTTCAATATTATCAATATTCCAATGGTCGATATCCGCCGAATTTTCCCCGGAGGCATGAAATCTGATCTTGAAATCCAGGTTGGAATATCCGGAGATATCAAGGTTTTGTGTGGTCCATGGAATATTTCCGCCGGTATTTGAGTAATTTTTCAACATCTGCCATGCAACACCATCCCAAATTTCAACAGTCATCTGGTTGATGGTTCCACTGCTGACATTATTCAACGAAAGATCGTATTTGAGTTTCAACAGGGTGGAGTGCTGGCCGAAAATGGTTCTGCTGATCAGGGATTGTGAATAGTTGGACTGCCAGGGTTCAGAGGTAAACATGGCAGAAGGCGAAGGATTGCCAAGGGTCGGGGATATGGACCAGTTTGCGCTTCCGTCAAACGACCATGAATTGGTATTAAAAGAGCCACTGGTCCAATTTTCCATGAAAATTTGTTTTTCCTGATGAGGGACATCCCATCGTGCAAGAAGGCTCCTGTCATTTACCGTAAGATTTGCCGGAGGTATTTTCACCTGCATGAGGGTATAATTCAAAAGAACCGGAGCAGCCACCGGGATGGAACGTACAATTGTATCATACCCGAATTTAACAGCAGTGAGCCGGTAGATTCCCTTCCATACTGCCGGAAAATGCACCATTCCGCCAGTATCNNNNATCGCTGAAGGCTGAATATCCGGTATCCGGATAGGCAATGTTGACCATATTTATTGATGTTCCGGCAGGACTGGCGCTGTCGCAACTTACTTCGAGCTGAATTTTCACCGATGTCTTCCAGCATTTGCCGAGAATGTTTGAGAATGCGGCCGGTGACCACCTGTTGCCAGTGTATTGTGATTTTACTCCCCATCTGTATGGGCCACAGGGCAGCGAAAGCCAATTATTATCGATGATGGTTGTACTGGTTGTTGACCCGACGGAGTTCCACACCGAAGGATTTTGTTCTTCTCCCTGGCGCAACCGGAAAACCTGATAAAGGCCGGTTGCCAGACCTTCATCTGTAAATGAAACCGGTCCGCCAGATCCCTGGCAGATCGCCCGTATCATAAAATTACCCCCTGCGGGTGTCCACGCACCTCCGCCACTGACAAACCTTGAATAGCTCCTGAGCTGTGGGTTGGTTTCATCTATCGCAATGCCAGCGGCATTGGGGGCATTTCCCCCCTGCACCATTACGATGAAGAAAGCTCCGTTGCTGATATTAACCGGTGCCGGAAGTGCAAATTCAACCCAACCCAATGCTGCCGGAATTATTTCCAGCGGGTCGGTAAGGCTGTTCCCAGGTGTTCCTCCTGCCCCTGTGGCATCATAAATTCTGATCTGAAACGGCGCCAGGGGGTTGCTCCCTGCCGGATAGTTTCCCACAGTGCCAAGGTGGATTACCCCCCCGGTCACTTTTACCGGATAACCGGCAGCGGTAAACTTCATGGCATTCATATTTCCCTGTGCAGCCCATAAAGTAAACTTATCCTGGATCCCATCGTCATAAAGCTATTCATAGGTTCCGACAGGGGCGCTCCAGGAAACAGGCACCAGGTGAGGAATCGTATCAAGGAAAACTGACACGCTGGTGGGCGGGCTGAGATTTTCCCACAGTTGAATGTTGAGGAGTGTGGTCACCCCCGGCTGGAAAACTACAGGAGGTGAGGTGTAGTTATCGAAACCAGCTTTCATGGATGACACAGGAAATGTTCCTGCCGGATCAATCGCCAGGGTATAAACGCCAAGTGCAGCAGAGCGCGTCGATTGCCCGTTGACAACAACTTTTGCACCGACAACAGGAGCTCCGCTGGCTCCGTTGGAAACAATCCCCTGCAAAAATGCCGGTGTTGACGGGCTTGACTGGGAGCATACCTGTATGGGAATCAGGAGAACCAAGGGTAGCAAAAAGCATGCTGCCTTAGCCCCCCGGATAAATAAAACCCATAGGTCGTTACCTGTATTCATTCGTCTGTTTGAACGGTGAAATCACTAATTATGTTACAAACTTAAACAATTTATGCATTTTTTTAAAGCATTGGATTAATAATTAGAAAATATTTATAACTTTGCACTCCCAAAATTAAGAACATCAATTCATAAAACATGTACGCAATCGTTGAAATAGCCGGTCAGCAGTTCAAGGTGGAACAGAACGACCAAATCTTTGTTCACCGGCTCGAAGGTGACCCTGGAACCAAAATTGAATTCGACCAGGTATTGCTGCTTGATAATGACGGCAAGATCAGTGTTGGAAAGCCTTTGGTTGAAGGCAGCAGCATCAGTGGCACGATCGTGGATCATGTGCGCGGAGATAAAGTTGTAGTCTTTAAAAAGAAGCGTCGTAAAGGGTATGAGAAGGAATCAGGTCACCGCCAGGATTTCAGCAAGGTACTGATTGAAAATATCAGTGTTAAAGGCGCAACCAAAGCGACGAAAGTAAGCGAAGAGAAGACATTCACAGAAGAATAGGAAATGACATCAAATTAAAAATTACCAATTACGATAATTTTTGATTTTTTAATTTTTAATAAAAACAAATATGGCACACAAAAAAGGAGCCGGTAGTTCAAGCAACGGCCGCGAATCACATAGCAAACGTTTAGGGGTTAAAATTTATGGTGGCCAGTATGCGAAACCGGGCTCGATCATTTTACGCCAGCGCGGAACGGTGCATAATCCCGGACTGAATGTAGGCATCGGCAAGGATCATACCTTGTTTGCCCTGATAGAAGGCATTGTGGAATTCAGAAAAAAACGCAGTGATCGTTCCTTTG